>JAFYUS010000020.1 GCA_017549505.1 Bacteroidales bacterium
GGCTCCTACCAAGACTATCCCTTACTTCAACTTCACAGTTCCTACAGAACTCCCTGGTGTTGACCCAGCTATCCTCGACCCACGTGACACTTACGAGTGCGCATGCCAGTGGGAGGAGAAGGCTAAGGATCTCGCAGGCCGTTTCATCAAGAACTTCGCTAAGTTCACAGGCAACGACCTCGGTAAGTCTCTCGTAGCAGCTGGTCCAGCTCTCTAATCTGACAATTTACAGATTAACATAAACAGTACACGGCTCTGGATTTCAGGACCGTGTATTTTTTATTTGTGCAGTTGCAACTGAAGCCGTTGAGCGGGACATGCTGTCTTTGAACACGCTGTAGAGAACACTTACTCGCTCAACGGTCGAAAATTTCTGCCGTTGAGCGGAGTAACCTCCATTTCAGATACTCCCAGATAGGTTTAACTCGCTCAACGGCTTGGGGTAACTGTCCAGCTTGCAATACGCATCCGACAGACCTATATTCAAAATATTGACGCATGCGTCGGCTCAGTGCAGATATCGATGCACTGAGCCGACGCACTGAATTTATATAATACTATCAATCAGTATATTACAAAATACGATTGTCGGCTGAGTGCAGAAGAATTTGCACTGAGCCGACAATTATGCAATATAGAATACCACTATTTGTGAGGGCAGGTAGGAATCATCGTCCCAGAAGGTACCTGAGCCAGAAGTCGTGGTTGGCCTGCTCGAAGTGGGTGCCCTGGTAGCCGCGGTAGCCGTGGAGGCCGTCAGGGTAGATCATGAAGTCGAACTTCTTTCCGGCTCTATGGAGAGCATCGAGGAGCTGGAGGGTGTTCTGGTGGTGGACGTTGTCGTCACCTGTGCCGTGGGTCAGCTTGAGCATCACCGGCTCCACCCTGCGCTGCATAAACTCCAGAACACGCTCCGGATGGCAGCCGGAATCATCTTGCTGAGTCTGTGCAGCTCGCTCCGCAGGAGCATAGGGATATGCTCCGCTCACACGCACAGACTCAGCAAGATATTCTGTCGGATAACCGTCCACATAGTTGAGCACCTTTGCAGCAGCATAACCTTCAGGATTGGCCTGAGGGGTATCCATGTAGCGTTCTGTGTAGTGCGAATCGTACAGTGCCCAGTCGTATACTCCACCGCCGGCTATTCCGTAGTGGAATCTGTCAGGGGCCTGCATAAGAAGCATTGAGGTCATGGTGCCACCGAACGAGAAGCCTTCTACACCAATCTTGTCACCATCCACATATGGAAGAGCCTTGAGCCAGTCAGCCCACTCGCAGAAGTCCTTGACTTCCCATACGGTAAGCTGACGATAGATCATGTCAAGTCCTTCACGTCCATTATGTCCCGCAGCGCGAGGATCTACTGTAATCTGGATGATACCGTTCTCGGAATACCACTGATTTGATGCATTCGGGGTCACCCAACGGTCACGCACGAGCGGAGTGTTCGGGCCACCGTATATGTCGACATGCACAGGATATTTCCTTGCAGGGTCAAAGTCCTTCGGATATACGATCATGCCAGGGAGAACGAAACCGTCAGAAGTAGTCATGGAAACCAGTTCACCAAGGGCATATCGGGAAGCATCGTAATCAGGACCTTTCATATCTGCTGCTACCACTCCCTGGAAAGGCTTCTTCGAAACAGTAGGATAAACACCTAAGATGGTAGGGGTTGTAACATTTGACAGTGAAGCGACGAAATACTTTCCGTCAGGAGAGAACGAAATTCCTGTAGCGTTATAAGAAGGATCCGTCAGAGCCTTGATCACGCCTTTCTTATCTACCTTATATAAAGCCTGCTTTGCGACAGCATCACGCTTTGCTGTGAAATAGACATCTCCTTTCTTTTCATCCACGCGGACTATCGACACATTCCAGTTCGGGCCGTCTGTCAGGCGACGGAACTCAGTTCCGTCATATGAAAGGAAATATATCTGCTGCCATCCTGTCTCAAACTCACGGGCCATATAAAGTCCCTTGTCAGTGAAGACAACGCCGTCAAACCAGTTAAGCCAGGTCTTATAAGTCTCATTATAAACATGACGCTTGGTTCCGTCTTCACGATTGACTGCGTAAAGATCTATTGTATTCTGAAGACGAGGCATGCGTGCTATGAAGAATTCCTTGCTGTCAGGGCCCCAGAACGGAATACCGAAGTACTGGTCAAGTGAAGGGTCAAAATCTGCCCAAGAGATTGCCACGTCGCTTTGCTCCTCGCAATGACATGGAATATCCACGATTCCTATATGTACCTGCGGATTGGTCTGACCGCACTTAGGATAGCGTGTCTCACTAAGGGATCCGCCGATTCCAAGGTCTGTAACTCGCGGGCTCTGGGACTGGGAAGCTGCAGCAGCTGGATTCGCAAATGCGGAATAGATCGGGAACATCGGTACCTCGCTGTTGTCGAAACGATAGAATCCGATCTTCCTGCTGTCAGGCGACCACCAGAATGCCTTGTAACGGGACGAGCGGCCTAGAATCTCCTCATAATACACCCATGAAGCATATCCGTTAAGGATGACATCAGAACCGTCAAAGGTCAGACGTGTCTCAACACCTGATTCAATATCGACGACATATAGATCATTGTCCCTGGTAAAGGCAATCTTAGTCGAATCCGGAGAATAGGTCATATTCACGGCACCGGCAGGCTTCACCGGAAACTCCACAAACTTAGCCGGAGCAGAAACTCCGGAACGTCTTACACCATTCTTCGGGTTCATGGCAAATGCATCAGCATCAGCAAATGTTCCGTCGTATGTAAACAGGACCTCTGTATCCCCTATCCACTTCCATGCACGAGGAATCGGATTGAACTCCTGCGCCATTGCCGCTACTGCCATATACAGCGCAATAACTACCAACAATAATTTCTTCATATCTCAAATCATTTACTATTTCTATCTATCCAATGAAGATTACACTTTTACGGAAGGGACGGTCTAAGACCGTGGCCGCCCGTGGCCTCGTGAACGGGAGGGGCCCACCGCCTGCGGTGGGAGGGATAGGAACGAAGTTCCGTAGTCTTCGGACCGTCCCTTCCGTAAATCGTCATTCTGCAAAGAGTTCATCCTTGAAATTGACGAGGTAGACTTTCTCCGTCGCTCGCGTGATGGCAGTATAAAGCCACTTGAGGTCGTCAAGAGTCAATTCCTCCTGCCAGAAAGGATTGTCAATGAACACGCATTTCCACTGACCTCCCTGCGACTTATGACAGGTTATCGCATTGGCATATTTAAGCTGCAGTGCATTGTAGTATTTGTCTTCGCGCACTGCCTCGTATCTCTTCTTCTTTGCAGTGATATGTGAATAATCCTCATTGACTCCCTGATAAAGGGCATTCGACTGTTCGTATGTCAGGGAAGCACTCTCGGATTCGAGTGTATCCAGGATAACCTTCGCAACAATTTCCTGGTCATCATAATCCGGGAATGAAATCCTTGCCTCGGCGAAATGGAGGCCATAACGTTCCTCAAACTTCGATATCTTCTGGAGTATGGCTATATCTCCGTTGGCGATATAGTCCATACCCTTGACGTCATCAAGGAACTGGTAACAGTTCTTGACAATCATCAGCTTGTCACCTCTGACGAGTCTGTCTTCCTTATACTGGACTGTAGCTCGCGTTCCCATATTATACTTGATGGCGCGCCTGTTCGAACGGCATAGGATTACCGTCTCATCTTCACCGTAAGCCGCATATGCATCGGAAATCTTTTCTATCAGTTCACTACCGCTTATTCTTTCAATATCATCAAAAGGTCCTACTTCCAGTCCAAGGTCACAAAGGTCCATCAGTCCTGGACCATAATCGAGTTCGCTCTGCAGCTGCCTGATCATTGTCGCATTATACAGTATGCCAGATTCCTGCTGCTGGCGTACGACAGTGGAAAGTTCAGCAAAAACAATTCCTCCCATCATCGCCATATAGTCCTTTGACAAGGCTGGCGATGCATCCAGACCTACAGGAGGCAACTGTGCCGAATCTCCTATCAGTATGACCTTGCACTCCGCTCCGGAACGCACGAATGATATGAGGTCGTCAAGAAGATTTCCAGTTCCGAATGCTGTAGTAGACTGCTGCTGACCGGCTTCTATACCTATCAAAGAAACTTCATCTACCACAAAAAGGGTCTGCTTATCCTTGTTAGGAGCTAGAGTAAACTGACCGAAGCCATCACCTCCGACCGACTTCTGTCGATAGATATGTTTATGTATCGTAAAGGCAGGCTGCCCTGAATATGATGAAAGAACCTTTGCTGCACGTCCTGTAGGGGCAAGGAGCACGCACTTGGTTCCGAACTGTTTCATCACAGATATCACAGACGAGATTGCAGTTGTCTTACCTGTTCCGGCATATCCGTTGACTACAAGAATATCGTCATCATCAGAACTGACGAAATCAGCCACCTTTCTCAGGAGAGTATCCTGACATGAAGTCGGCTGATGATTCAGACTGGAAACAAAACCGGAATATAGGAAGTCTGCTCGTCCCATTACTGTCGGTTTCTTTTAAACATTAATGAAAGGACCACGAGCACAGGGAAGATCTCCACACGACCGAGGAACATATCGACAGAATATATGAACTTTGCCATAGCCGGCTGGAGAGAATAGTTATCCATTGAGCCGACCTCCGCCAGACCAGGTCCGACACTTCCTACAGAAGCGATGACACCGGACACGGCTTCGGGCATATCAGTACCGCAAAGAAGCACACCAATAATTGACAGGAATATGACGATTACATACACCACTATGTAAAGCATGACAGAATGTACCGTACTGTCAGGAAGATGATGGCCGCTTAAACTGACCTGCGATACAGCAGATGGATGGAGACGTCGGTGGACTTCATTGGATATGGCCTTGAATGAAATCAACACTCTGTCCACCTTTATACCGCCGGTAGTAGATCCGGAGCAGCCGCACTGGAAAGAGGCAAACAGCAGGACTATGCCGGCGAGCCACGGCCAGAGGGAGTTGTCACTTATGGCAAATCCAGTCGTGGTCATATAACTCACAACTGTAAAAGTCGAATCCATTGCAGCTCTGCCCCATGACTCATAACCACCCTGAAGTTTCAATGAGAACATGATTATAAGCGACATCACGAAGATGGATCCGAAATAATACTTCACGACAGTATTGCGCATCGGCTTGAGGGACCGTGTCATGAAAACCGCGTAGATAAGTCCGAAATGAAGGGCTGATATCGCCATGAAGAAGATCACAAGCAGATTGATCAGATCCGAATGGTAGTACCCTATCGACAGGTTCCTTGTACTGAATCCTCCTGTTGCAGCGATACTGAATGCGTGATTCAAGGCATCGAACGAAGACATACCTGCAGCCCAAAGGGACAGGAATATTACTACAGTCAAGGCAACATACACTTTGGTAATGATGGCGATTGTCTTGCTGGACTTATATCTGTACCCTTCCTTGGACAGTGAAGAAAGTTCCATATTTGTCAGCTTGAGACGATAGGGGCTGGCATCAGGCATGACAAGAAGAAGGAAAACCACTACTCCCAGACCTCCGATATAATGGGTAGACGAGCGCCAGAATATAAGGCTGTGAGGAAGTGCTTCAATATCATTGAGAATTGTCGAACCGGTCGTAGTATATCCGGAAACACTCTCGAACCATGCGTTGATAAGCGTGAACTCTCCACCCCAAAGTACATATGGGAGCATTCCGAAGATAAAGGAAAGCAGCCAGGACAGTACGATGGTCAGAAAACCGTCGTTAAGAGAAAGAGCCTGGGACTTCTTGATGAAGATAAAAGGAAAACCTCCCACTATCAGCGTAATGATGAAACTGATGAGAAGCGGGCCAAACGCAGAATCCCTTCCATTGATCAAAGACACGATAATGGAGAGGAACATGAAAAGAGCACTCACGAGGAGAGCCTTTCCGACATTTAAAGATATAGCCTTTACATTCATGAGCGGTCTTCTCTCAGATGCTTGATCCTTCTTTTAAGTTCTATGTTCTCTTCTATAAGTTCTGTGATGCCGGAATTTATGTTGGCAAGCTGGTCATCACCGTCAAATTCGTAAGTATGTCTGCGTCCTGACAGCCTATAATTGTCGACACCGGCAGACATCTTATATATTGGATTTACATAGAATGCCATTATGAAGTAGAACAGCAGCATGATCAGGACAAGTCCTGCAGCCACAGACACAAAACCCGGAATGATGCTCCTGTAGAAACCGGCATCAAAATCGGCCGAATTACGGCGCAGTTCTTCGTGGATGTTATCATTCAGGATTCCCATATCATGACGGAACTTGTTGTAGCACGGCTGGAGGGTTCCGAAGAACCACTCTCCGGTATCGACACTGTCTGCAAGGAAGACCTCATCAAACTTCATCGAAGTACGGATAAATTCATTGAATGAGGTAGAAACCGTATCCACCATCGGTAACGCATTCTGCGATGTGAATGAATTCTTCAGCGAATCTGCCTGCGCATTGAACTGCGAGAGATTGAAATCAGGCATTATCGATATATCGTTCTGAACCACTACGGAAAGCATCTTGTGGTTATACTCTTCCGTGATATCCGCAAGTTTCTGCGACAGGTTTATACTTTTAATGTTGGCTGCGATGAGCTCGCTCACATAATCACTCATCCTTCTGTATTCCAATATGGAGATCACTCCTGAGAGCAGGAGGATAGCAGCTAACGATCCAAGGCTCAAGACGAGTTTTCTTCTCATGGAAGGCTTAAGGCCTTTTTTCTTTCTGAAAAACTTAGGCAACATATCCCTGATGTAAAGTTTATAAAAAGCAAAGTTAAGAAATTTTCGTACATTTGAGCTATCATATGTCACACAACCATGAAGACGGCATTAAAAACACTAGCCTCAGCAATACTGCTGGCATATTCATGTACAGGTATAACCTCACAAAACATAGACCCTGAACATACCCTCTGGTATGATGAACCAGCATCAATCTGGGAGGAAACACTTCCTTTAGGCAACGGACGACTCGGAATGATGCCTGACGGCGGCATCATTGACGAGACCGTTGTCCTTAATGAAATATCATTATGGAGCGGAAGCGAAGCCGACTACTCGAATCCACAGGCAGCAGAAAGCCTTCCACAGATCAGGGAACTTCTCCAGCAAGGCAGAAATGCCGAAGCACAGGAACTGATGTACAGCAGTTTTGTCCCTAAGAAGCCATCTGACGGAGGTACTTATGGAGGTTACCAGACTCTTGGTGACCTGAAGATTTCATATCCGCTGTCCGCTGATGTCACGGAATACCGCAGAGGTCTTGACCTGAAGACAGCAACGGCATGGACGGAATTCACGCAGGACGGAGTGCAGTATTACAGGAAATACCACGTATCACGCAACAAGGATATAATGATCATCGAGATCGGAGCCTCAGAAAAAGGCAAGATAAACTTCGACATCGAACTCTCCAGAAAAGAGCGTGCAGCAATATCAGTTACAGAAGAAGGTCTCATAGAGATGACAGGAGTCCTTGATAGCGGAACAGAAGCAGAGGGAATGAAGTATTCTGCATACGCAGGGCTTCTTGCCGAAGGCAAGGAAGCGGAGAAGTCCGCGACCGGCGTACGAAACGCCGACCGTGCATGGATAGTCATATCAGCAACGACAGATTGGTTTGAAGGAGAAGGCTACAAAGCCAAGGCAAAGGACCTCCTCACATCTGTCACCGGACAATGCTCAGGCAGAAAGATGGACTCCATCCACAAAGAAAGCATCAGGCTCCACCAGGAGCTATACAACAGAGCCGGGATATCTCTGGATTCGGATGCAGCTGAATCACATCTTACTACAGACAAAAGAATCAGTGCATATCACGAGGGTTCGCAAGACAATGACCTTGCATCGCTGTATTTCCACTATGGAAGATATCTGATGATATGCAGCACAAGACCTGGAAGTCTTCCTCCTAATCTCCAGGGATTATGGGCAAACACATATCAGACCCCTTGGAACGGAGACTACCACACCAACATCAACGTCCAGATGAACCATTGGATCGTAGAGAAAGGCAACCTTTCAGAGCTCCATCTGCCACTTACAGAACTGGTAATGAAGCTCATCCCTAGCGGTCAAAGGACAGCAAAAGCTTTCTATGGGCCGGATGCGGAAGGCTGGGTTCAGCATATGATGACCAACATATGGAACTTCACCGAGCCAGGCGAGCATCCTTCGTGGGGAGCGACAAATACCGGAGGCGCATGGCTATGCGCCCACCTATGGGAACATTATGCATATACCGGAGATATCGATTACCTCGAGCGCATATATCCCGCTCTTGAAGGAGCGTCAAAGTTCTTCCTTTCAACAATGATGACTGACAGGAACACAGGATATCTCGTGACAGGGCCTACTTCATCGCCTGAAAACACATTCGTCATGGACGGCAAGGATGTAAGCATATGTATGGGCCCGACAATGGACAATCAGCTTGTAAGAGAACTGTTCCTCAACACATTGAAAGCATCGTGGATATTGAATGATGCCGACAGGGGCATCTGTGACCAGTCCGTCGTGACAGAGATCGACAACGTCATAAGAAAGATCGCCCCGAACAGGATAAGCGAAAAGGGCGGATATCTGATGGAATGGCTTGAGGATTACCAGGAAACCGACATCCATCACCGCCATGTATCTCATCTGTACGGCCTGCATCCCGGACATGAGATATCGGTCTACGACACCCCTGAACTTGCAGAAGCCTGCCGCGTCACATTGAACAGAAGAGGCGACGAATCAACAGGATGGAGCAGGGCATGGAAACTTAATTTCTGGGCAAGACTTGCTGATGGCGACAGGGCGCTTAAACTGCTCAGAAGCCTCCTGGGCAGTACATATCCTAATCTCTTCTGCTCACACCCACCGTTCCAGATAGACGGAAACTTCGGAGGTGCTGCAGGCATATGTGAAATGGTCGTTCAAAGTCATTACGGTCTTATAATCCCTCTGCCAGCCCTTCCTGCACAATGGAAAAGCGGAAGCGCCAAAGGCATCAAGGTAGAAGGAGGTAACGTAGTGGATATGAAATGGGAAGACGGTAAGATCAAGACCCTTACTATCACAGGAAAAGACAGGGATACTGTACTGGTAAGAGATCCCGAAACAGGAAAGACGATTGAAGTCCTGGTAAAACCAGGTAAAAAAAGAACCCTGAAATTCTAGGAATTACAGGGTAAACATCTGTGAAGGGTACTGCCTCGGGAGACATCTCAGAGCTACAGTGCCCTTTTCCACTCCTTTCTCACGAAGAGCATTGTCAGAACACTTGTAAGCAAGGTCATGGGTGTTGTTATTCTCACTGAGATGGCAGAGGAAGATGTTGCGCAGACCCGGGTGCCAGAACCTCTTGATCGCGCTTGCACATTCGTCGTTGCTGAGATGGCCGCATCCCTGCACTATCCTCATCTTCAGTTCATAAGTATAAGGACCGCTCATGAGCATGTCCATGTCATAGTTCGACTCTACGACCACAGTATCTGCCTGACGCGCAAACTCCACCGCTTCATCCGTCATCCTTCCGACATCAGTCATGATGACGAATTTATGTCCTTCGACCTCAATGGCGTAGCCGACGGTCTGTGTGGCATCATGCGGAACGACAAAATAACGTACCTTCATTCCAGCGACTTCGTTCCACTCCCCTTCCGCCAGGATACGGCGGCATGGTGCGATGGTCGGAGCTGTGAATGTATGACGTGCCAAAGCACTATGGATTATCTCAGTCGTATAGACCGGCTTGTTCAGGCGTTTGCAGAAAGAGCCAAGATGACGGATATGATCAAGGTGGTCGTGGGTCACAAGCACAGCAGAAAACGAGTCATAAGTCATATCGTACTCCTGAAGGACCTTCTTCAATCTTCGCAGGCTGACTCCGGCATCGATGATTATTCCGCCATTTTCCGTTCCCAGATAATAGCAGTTACCGCAACTTCCGCTTGACAGACTCATGAACTTCACCATCAGCACGCTCCCTCCATCTTAAGATCAGGATTTCCAAGCACCTCCGCGATCAAAGCGGACAGATCCGTTCCCGGTTCATAATATACCGCAGGCAGACCGGCCGCGATGGAGCCGTCTACATTCTTCTGTGAATCATCAATGAAAAGCATCTGTTCCGCAGGAAGACCGATTTCTTCAACCACAGCCTTATAGAACGCTTCAGAAGGTTTGAGAGCCTTCATCTCGAAAGAGAAGAAAGACTTCCTGAAGGTTTCATCCAAAGGCGCCCCGGCTTCCTCGAACAGTTTTCTTGAACGTGGAAGACAGATGGGATTGTTGTTGCTGAGCATGTAAAGGTCGTATGACTCCGACAGCTTTTTAAGCATTTCAGCTTTATAAGGAGCAATACCTACAAGGATATGATACATAGCCTGATCTACCAGCTGGGGAGCACTTCCCGGTCTTGAATCAGCGAGTACGATCTTTCGGAAATCTTCAGCTGAAAGTATTCCTTCCTCAAGATCTCCATATATTCCTTTCTGATGGCAAGGATCGATCAGTTCGTCGATCTTGTCATATCCTAGCAGACTCTTGAAGGCATTCTTGCAGTCCTCGATATCGAGATCTACGAGAACTCCTCCCATGTCAAATATCAATGCTTTAATTGTTTTCATCTTCACAGTATTTCTTTATCACGCCATAGGCATCCTGAACACCCAGCTCTCCCGCACGAGAAAGGTCGATACAACCTTTCTCCTTATCTTTCAAGTAGATAAGAACCAATCCCCTGTTAAAATAAGCGTCACCCATATATGGGTAGAGTTCTATGGCTTTGGTATAATTGTCTATTGAATTTATATGTTCCGAAGACAGGCAATAAAGGTTACCAAGATTGTAATATACATAAGGCATATCATCGACTATCTCTGCAGCCTCCTTCATATCTTCTATTGCATCTGTATAGTCATAACTTCTTGTTATCTGATCCTTTACACGAGCACGCGTAGTTCCGGCATCATCCATGGAAAGAACCTGTACATTACTCTCGATCGAGGCGATGAACTCGATCATTTCTGCGCGAAGCGCACCTCTGTTCATCCTGTAGAAAGCCTCATACATCCGTGATATGTCCCCCTGTTCCCTGGACAAATCGATAGCCTTTCCATAATAATTCAGGGATGAATTGAACTGTTTTTCATTATACTCGTTCAAGGCACGGAGGAAAATCGTTTCAGCGGATGGAACAGTCTGTCCGTACGCAGCATCCTCAACCGCCTCAATAGTTTCCACATCAGGATGGACAGTCTCGTTGGTAACCTCGACACCGACCGGGAATGCGGCTTCGAACCTGTTTATGAGAGAGTTTTCATATCCTCTTTCAAGAGCATAATTCGTATCATCCTTCTGACCTGTAACGGCAAATCTGTACAATGGTCTGAGCCTGATATCTATATCACGATGCTGAAGAAGCTCGTCATTGAAATCCTTCTTGGCAAATTCTGCATCAAGAGACAGGAGAGAACTATACTTCTTTGTCGTGTCTGCGAAGGAGCCGGCATCGGAAATATTCTTTTCCCTGTATTCGCGTACCTTCTTCTGAGCAGTTTCATAGTCGGACTTGGATGCCTTCATATCACCGAGCAGACTCTTGACATATGCCCTGTTCATATATGCCTTCGCAAAATCAGGGTAGAGTTCGATTGTCTTGTCATAGTCTTCGAGAGCATTGCGATAAAGTCCCATCTCGATGAAGATGGAAGCTCTGTTGAAGTATGCAAGGACATTCTCAGGATTGATGTTGAGCACACGGTCCATATCATCCAAGGCATCCTCATATGCGCCTAACTGGGCATTTATCAACCCTCTGTTATAAAGGGTCAGGGCATTGCCGGGCTCATCACGAAGGACGCGGTTCAGGTCCTTCATCGCTTCGTTGTACCTCTCCTGCTCATAATACATGATCGCACGGTTGAAGTATGCGAAGGTATTCGTCGTATCAAGCTCTATCGCCTTGTCCATGTCTGCTATCGCAAGGTCATACTTGTTCTGGGAGGCATAGACACGGCCTCGACGCACATAGCCTTCGGGGTCGAAGCGGTCAAGGCGGATGGCCTTGTTGTAATCGGATACAGCCTTCAATGTATCGCCAAGGAAGAGATAACTTGCCCCTCGGTTCAGATAAGCCGACGGATCTTTAGGTTCCTTCCTTATATACTTGTCGAAATCACTTACAGCATTGTCAAACTGCTGGGAAAGAAAGTATGTCACACCTCGGCTGAAATAGAGTCCTATTTCTCCGGGACGCAGGTCGATAGCCTTCTGAAGGTCGGCGAGAGCCTGGTCATAATTGCCGTATCGGCTTTCAGTGATTCCTCTGTAATGATATCCGGATGTGAAGATAGGGTTTATATGGACAGACCTGTCGAAATCCTGACGTGCACCTCGGATGTCACCGAGGTTGTATTTAGCTATACCTCTGAAGAAGAATGTCCAGTAGTCAGCGGTATCAAGCTGCGTGAGCACATTGAAATTCTCGATCGCCTGCGCATACTTGCCGTCGGCAAGTGCGCGGCGCCCTCTGAAATAGAAGACATCCTTGTCATACTGTGCCCACAGATTGCCTATGCATGCAATTGACAACACACATACCACCACAAAAATTCTGATCACTCTATGCATAAGCAAATTTATTTCCTGTTCTTGACGATTTTTATTAATTTTGGCGTCTTGTAGGAAACACTCCCTACACATGCCAATTTACAAATATAGACATTTATTGTGCGTATACTGACAAAAATCATATTTTTTTTAATGCTGTGCACAAGCGCATACGCTTCAGACATCTGGACCAAGGAGAGGGAAAAGGCAAAATCCCTGATAACTCAGGACAAGCTCCGCTCAGAGGTCGCCTTCCTTACCGGCACCACATGTCAGGGAAGAGCCAGCGGCACGAAGGGAAGCGAAGTGGCAGCCACGTGGGTCAGCACGAGATTTGAAGAAGCCGGTCTTTTCAAGATGGCGGATTCATGGACACATAGATTCAACATAAGACCCGGCCTGTATGGTCACAATGTGATAGGAATGCTGGCCGGAAGCAGAAGCATACCATGCGACCGTTACATCATCGTAGGGGCCCATTACGACCACCTGGGCATAATCGACGGCAAGATGTATCCGGGAGCGGACTCCAATGCATCGGGAGTCGCAGCGATGACAAGCCTGGCCGAAATGTTCGGCGCAATGAGGAAGATGGGAAAGATCTTCAACAGCCATATCATCTTCGTGGCTTTCGACGCAAAGGAATTCGACCTTAAAGGTTCCGATGCACTCTGGAACATGATAGAATACGGCCGTCTGCGCAATCCTCTTAACGGAGATGCGATAACAAAGGACAAGATCACATTGATGGTGAATGTCGACCAGATCGGAAGTTCCCTGGCCCCTGTCAACGAAGAACGCAAAGACTATATGATAATGTTAGGAACAGCATCTCTGAAGAGAGACAAACGTGATCTCCTTCAAAGATGCAATATCGAGGACGGAATTGGAATGGACATCTCGCTGGATTATTACGGCAGCGAGAATTTCACGAAGATATTCTACCGTCTTTCTGACCAGAAGGTCTTTGTAGACAATAAGATTCCTGCCGTACTCTTCACTTCCGGCATTACAATGAACAACAACAAGACATGGGACAGGGTCGAGAACCTGGATATGGAGATATACCGCAGGAGGATCGACCTGATGTACCATTGGATAGAGAAAATGCTGTAGTATATGAAAGCTTTCTGGAAAGTTCTGAAGCGCTTTGCCGCTCCATATAAGAAATACCTCGGAGGTTCACTGATACTGAACCTTCTTTCCGCAATATTCAATATATTCTCATTCGCGCTGCTGATCCCCATCCTGAACATCCTTTTCAAGCTGGACCAGACCGTATATGAGTTCATGCCTTGGAGCGGAATGCCAAGCAAGGAGCAGATAATCAACAACTTCTATTACGGAGTCAGCGTCATGATCGACAAATTCGGTGGTTCGACGGCGCTGCTTCTGCTGGGAGTCATCTTCGCTGTAATGACAGTCCTCAAGACCGGATGCTACTTTGCATCTTCTGCCGTGATGATTCCTCTGAGGACCGGTATCGTACGCGACATCAGGGTAATGGTATACAACAAGCTCCTGAGCCTTCCGATGGGCTACTACAGCAAGCAGAAGAAGGGAGACATCATTGCGAGGATGAGCGGAGACGTAAACGAGATTGAGACCTCCATCGTCAGTTCTCTCGACATGCTGATAAAGAACCCGATACTTATCATCTGCTATTTCTCTGCCCTTATATATCTCAGCTGGGAACTCACGCTGTTCACAGTGACAGTCGTGCCGGCAATGGCATGGGGAATGAGCGCTATCGGAAAGAAACTCAAGAGAAGATCTCTCGAGGCACAGGACAAGTGGAGCGAGACCATGGCCCAGCTTGACGAGACTCTGGGTGGCCTGCGCATCATCAAGGCGTTCATTGCCGAGGACAAGATGAAGGAAAGGTTTGCAAAGACTGCAAATGACTACAGAAAGGCATATGCAAAGGTAGCGGTAAGACAGGCCTCAGCGCACCCGGTCAGCGAACTTCTCGGCTCAATAATGATCATGATCGTACTTTGGTTCGGAGGTACTCTCATCCTCAGCGAGAAGGCCCCTATCGACGCATCTACCTTCATATTCTATATGACCATCCTTTACAGCGTGCTCGCACCTTTGAAGGAATTCTCAAGAGCCAGCTATAACATCCCTAAGGGTCTGGCATCAATGGAAAGAGTCGACAAGATCATGGATGCAGTCAACGACATCGTGGAGCCGGAGAATCCGAAGGAGATAAACGGCTTCAATGAAAGCATCAGCTTCAACGGAGTATCGTTCTCTTACGAAGAAGGAAAGGAGATTCTCCACGACATAGAGCTTACCATCCCTAAAGGCAAGACAGTCGCACTGGTAGGACAGTCAGGATCTGGCAAATCAACATTGGCAGACCTTATTCCAAGGTACTACGATGCAGGTGAAGGATCTATCACCCTCGACGGAACCGACATACGTGAACTCAGGATCAAGGACCTCCGCAGCCTTATAGGAAACGTAAATCAGGAAGCGATACTCTTCAATGACACCATTTTCAACAACATAGCGTTCGGTGTGGAGAACGCTACGATGGATCAGGTCATCGCGGCGGCAAAGATTGCAAACGCCCACGACTTCATAATGGAAAAGGAGGAAGGCTATATGACCAATATCGGTGACCGCGGAGGCAAGCTTTCCGGAGGACAGAGACAGAGGATCAGCATCGCCCGTGCGATATTGAAGAACCCGCCTATCCTCATCCTTGACGAGGCTACATCCGCTCTTGATACGGAATCAGAAAAGATTGTTCAGGAAGCGCTTGACCGTCTTACATCGACAAGGACGACTGTAGTGATTGCGCACAGACTCTCGACCATCAAGAATGCAGACATGATCTGCGTGATGCATGAAGGTAAGATAGTTGAAAGAGGAAAACATGACGAACTGATAGCTTTGGACGGATATTATAAGAAACTGCATGATATGCAGGCACTGTAAACATAGATGAAAGCAAATTTGAAGAAGATATCTCTGGCCCTGTTCTGCATCTATCTTGTTGCAGTAGCTGCGCTATGCTTTCTCAGACCGACAAGTCTCCCAGAAATGAATATCAAGACATTTCTTGGACTGCCGATCGACAAGGTCCTGCATTTCCTCATGTTCCTTCCCTACCCTGTTCTTGCAGGTATGTCGTTCATGGGCAAGGAGCACCCTTTCCACAGAAACATATTCATATTGCTGGTCCTCGCAGTTGTCGGCATCGGCATGGCCTACGGCACCGAGGTGATACAGGCGCAGACAGGGTACCGTGCCTATGAAATGGCAGATTTTTATGCCGACATGACTGGAATCGCAACAGGAAGCGTGGCAGTACTGGCATACCTAATTCACATCAGACTTAAGAAATGAAAAGACTTCTCATAATAACTGTATTTCTGTTCGCTTTGGGCATTTCGGTCAAGGCACAGAGCACCATAGTAAAGGATTTCAAACCGGTCTGCGACTCCTTGTCCATACTTATCCAGGAGCGTAATACGGTAAACGGGAAGCTGTCTTTACAGGCAGTCATGAAACGAGGTTCCAGCCTCGACTTCTACTTCACCGAATCGCTCAGCGACTATCCATGGTACGAAGGAGATACAAAATGGTTCCGCAGCACATTGAAGTCACTTTTCCCTGAAAACTACAGCAGATACAATCTGGGAGACATCTATAGCAAAAGGATATCCTATAATAATCTTGTGACTCCATCTCTGGACTTTGACGGCAATCCTTCAGACACAAGACATCGTACAAAGAACCCTTCAAGAAGGAACATTGTCAGTGCCTTGGACGGAATGGATTTCAGCAAAGGTCTGGAAGGCAGACATATAGCGGTGTGGCAGAGCCACGGACGCTATTATGATAATGGTTCCGAGAAATGGATATGGCAGAGACCTCCGCTCTTCCAGACCGTCGAGGACATGTTCACCCAAAGTTTCGTGATCCCTTATCTCGTACCGATGCTGGAGAATGCGGGTGCATATGTGCTCATGCCTAGAGAAAGGGATGTGCAGAGAAACGAGGTCATTGCCGACAACAATGAGACAGATGCCAGATATGGCATCGCTGCTTATTCGGAGAAGGGAAAGTGGAAAGATGCAGGCAGCGGCTTCGCCGCGCTCAAGCCGGTCTACACCGGCCTGGAGAACCCGTTCAAGACCGGAACTGCAAGACAGACTGAGTGCATACAGCACGGAAAGAAGGGCGCAGCAACTGCAGAATGGCGTCCGGAAATACCCGAAAGAGGCGAATATGCAGTATATGTTTCTTATAAGAGCGTTGAAAAAAGTACAAGTTCCGCACATTATACGGTACATCATCTGGGAGGTACAAGCGACTTCATAGTAAACCAGAAGATGGGAGGAGGCACATGGATCTATCTCGGGACATTCGAATTCGGAGAAGGTTCTGACGGCTATGTTACTCTGACCAACGAAACCCCTGAAGGTTACAGATTCAGCAGCGGAAGCATCATTACAGCAGACGCAGTCAGATTCGGAGGCGGAATGGGAAATATCGCAAGAGCTCCGAAGGACGACGAAGAAGCTGAACCGGAAGTTTCCGGACTGCCTAGATCTGCAGAAGGCGCGAGATACTGGATGCAGTGGGCAGGAGTGACCGACAAGATCTACAGTCAGAATGAGCAGGAGGGTGACTACAGGGACGACTTCATGTCACGTGGAGACTGGGTCGAGTGGATCAGCCGAGGTTCAGAAATGAACCCTTCGAAAAAGGACGGCCTCAACATCCCGGTAGACCTTTCATTCGGTTTCCATTCGGATGCTGGAATCACACCTGACGACTCCATAGTAGGAACTCTTGCGATATATACATTAAGATCTGACGGAAGTCAGAAACTTCCTGACGGCGAGAGCCGCATGACCAGCAGGGAATATGCGGACATGGTACAGAGCCAGATAGTACACGACCTCCGGTCGGAGTACGACACGCTCTGGAGCAGACGTCAGATATGGGACAGAAGTTACCGTGAATCACGTACTCCGTCAGCACCTGCGATGCTTCTGGAACTTCTCTCGCACCAGAACTTCGCCGATATGAAATATGGTCTCGATCCGACATTCCGGTTCACGGTAAGCCGCTCGATATACAAGGGAATGCTCAAATATCTCAGCAACAGGTACGGTGTTCCATATAGCGTACAACCTTTGCCTGTAGAGTCAATGGGCGTTGCTTTCGGTGCGAAAGGAAAGGCTGTCGTAAGCTGGATGCCGGTTGAAGACGAGCTCGAACCTACAGCCTCCCCTACCGGGTACATACTTTATACCCGCATTGACGGTGGCGGATTCGATGACGGAACAGTCATCGAAAATCCGGCCACGAAGTCAGGCCGGCTCTCGACGGAAGTCGCTGTTGAGGCAGGGCATATCTACAGTTTCAAGGTAGTGGCATTCAATGAGGGCGGAAAGAGTTTCCCTTCGGAGGTTGTCAGCATAGGAAGACCGTCGGAAGAAGTTTCAGGAAAGACCATACTGGTAGTCAATAACTTTGACAGAGTCAGCGGTCCTGCATTCTTTGACACCCCTTCGTATGCAGGATTCGACAACAGGCTTGACAGCGGTGTGCCGCACGTCAAGGATATCGCATACATCGGAGAAATGTATGACAACAGGAGGCAGTCGGAATTCGTAACCAATGACAGCCCCGGATTCGGAGCATCACATACATGGTATGCAGGAAATACCGTTGCCGGAAATACATTTGACTATCCATACGTGCACGGCAAGGCGATAATGAAGGCAGGGTACGCGTTTACATCATGCAGCAACGAGGCATTCTGCAGCGACTCTACGTTCAGGAAAGAGGCATGGAGCATCGACCTCATATGCGGAAAGCAGGTTACCACCGTGGTCGGCAGCGGCCTTCAGAAGAAATACGAGGTCTTCCCTGCCTGCATGCAGGATGCTCTTTCCGCTTCAGCTGCAGAAGGCATCAACATCCTGGTAAGCGGTGCGTACATAGGAACTGATATCTGGGACCAGATATATCCATACCAGAAGGACAAGGAAGGCGTTGCTGCTTCTAAGAAATTCGCACAGAACGTGCTAGGTTTCAAGTGGGCGGCAAACAGCGCCAGCAGATTCGGCAGAGTCAGATATCTACGCAACGAAGTTCTTGCCGAGTTACCGGCTGATGGCTTGGAGATATGCAACGAAATCAATTCGGAGCAGTACTGCGTAGAATCGCCTGACGGCATCCTCCCCGGAGTCAAGACAGCGACATCATTCATGAGATATGCAGATTCAGGAATATCAGCCGGAATATGCAACGAAGGCAAGGGATACAGGACAGTGTGCCTCGGTTTCCCTATCGAAGCTCTTGAATCAGAAGAAAACATCAACGACATCATAACACTAACCCTAGAATTTTTCAGCAGATGACCGCAAGACAAGCCGAGATCATTGAACTGATCAGAAAGGAAGTAAAGCCCGCATTGGGATGTACGGAACCTATAGCAGTGGCCCTCGCGACAGCGAAAGCCATGGAGATTGCAGAAGAGAAATGCTCTCTTGACTCCGGTACATGGAGATATTCCGACGGATATTCTCTACGTATTGAGGTCAGCGGCAATATCCTCAAGAACGGAATGGGAGTCGGTATCCCGGGAACAGGTATGGTAGGACTGCATATCGCAGCAGCGCTCGGCGCTGTCTGCGGCAAGTCGTCGTACGGACTTGAGGTGCTGCACGATCTTGACGACAGTTCCATTGCAAAAGCAAAGGAGATGGTTGAATCGAAGGCTGTATCCGTAGGACTGGCCGAGACATCACATAAGCTTTATGTAAAGGCCTATGTGGATGTCGACGGCGGACACTGCGCCAGCGTAGTGATCCAGGACAACCATGACAGCATCGTCGAGACATGTTTTGACGGCGAGGTTCTTTCAAGCGCTGATGTGTGCGAGAATTCTGATGCTGGAGACCAGAAGACAACACTCGACTACAAGCTCACGGTACGCGAGATACTTGACTTCGCTACTGGTGTTGATTACGAAGACATCGCCTTCATTCTTGAATCACGCACTCTGAATCTTGCTCTCGCAGAAGAAGGCATGAAGGGATGCTATGGTCTGAAAGTAGGCTGGGCGATCAATCTGAGCGACAACCGCGAGGTTTTCGGCGGCGATTTCCTCTGTTATGCCATGTCTCTTACTGCAGCTGCATCAGACGCCCGTATGGCAGGATGTACTCTAGCTGCAATGAGCAACTCAGGTAGCGGCAACCAGGGAATCACGGTCACCATGCCGGTCATCGCCTACTCGATCCGTTACGGCACGACAGACGAGCAGCTGGCGCGTGCCTTAGTACTCAGCCACCTCATCGCAATACATATCAAGGGCTATCTTGGAAAGCTTTCTGCTCTCTGCGGCTGTGTAATCGCTTCGACAGGATCAGCCTGCGGACTAGTATATCTTCGCGGTGGTGATTACAACCAGATATGCGCTGCGATCAAGAACATGATCGGAAACATCACCGGAATGGTATGCGACGGTGCCAAGGTAGGATGTGCGATGAAGGTAGCATCGGGAGTTTCCAGCGCCCTTCAGTCTGCAGTCCTTGCCCGTGAAGGCATCTGCATCTCATCACATGACGGCATCATCGAAGAGGATATCGAGAAGACCATCCAGAACCTCGGCCGCATCGGCTCCGTCGGCATGCAGCATACCGACAACATGATCCTGGACATCATGGTCTGCAAATAGATTTCTGAAAGACAGCGGCAGCCGTATTCTGAAACAATCCCTCCCACTTCGTGGGTCCCTCCCTCTGCGGCCAGAGGGGTAGCACGGTTTCAGAATACGGCTGCCGCTGTCCTCATATCACAAGTCACCCCCCGCCTCAGCATCTAAAGTTCTAATAGTCAATATATTAACAACATAAGGGTCGGAAAATTCTCCGACCCTTATATACATATATAGCTGAATATCAACCAGTTGGGCGACAATCAGACTTTCCAGACTTTGAGGTATTGCTGGAGTGCCCACATCTCGTCGCGGTATTTGGCGGCGGCCATGAAGTCGAGGTCGGCAGCGGCTGCCTGCATCTTGCGCTTGGCCTGCTCTACGGCCTTCTCGACCTGTTCACGTGACATGGAACGGATCACAGGATCCTGAAGAACTGCTGCAAGGTCAGCCTGGAGATATCCGTCAACGTAGGCGGAGTTGGTTTCTCGCTTAGAATCGTGACCCAATCCGACGCTGACCGATCCCTTTCCGAGATCGGTAGGGTCAGGTATATAAGTAGGATCGTCGTATGAATTCGCTGCGCTGACCTTTCCTGTAACCGTATTTGCAAGGCGCGGATTTCTCTGTTTAGTTTCAGCGGTTCCCGCTTCAGCAAGAAGTACATTCTTCTTGACTCCGACCTGGGTCGGTGTGATGCCATGCATCTTGTTGTATTCCATCTGCTTGGCACGACGGCGGTCGGTCTCATAGATGGTCTGACGCATAGAATCAGTAATCGTGTCCGCATACATGATGACAAGACCGTTCACGTTTCGTGCTGCGCGACCGGCAGTCTGGGTCAAAGCCCTGCCGCTTCTGAGGAAGCCTTCCTTATCAGCATCGAGTATTGCAACCAGTGACACTGTAGGGATATCCAGTCCCTCACGCAGGAGGTTGACGCCGACAAGGACATCAAAAAGGCCGTTCTTGAAATCTTCTATGATCTCGACACGTTCCAGAGTATCGACATCGGAGTGGATGTAACGGCAGCGTATTCCCATCTTTGTGAAATACTTCTCCAGTTCTTCAGCCATCCTCTTTGTCAGAGTAGTCACAAGAACTCTCTCGTCAAGCTCTACCCTCTTCTGAATTTCCTCCATCAGGTCATCTACCTGATTCTCGATCGGACGGACCTCAATAGGAGGATCGAGAAGTCCCGTAGGACGTACGACCTGCTCTACCACAAGACCTTCCGATTTATCAAGCTCATAGTCAGCCGGAGTAGCGCTGACGAAGACCTTCTGGCCTGTGATCTCCTCAAATTCGTTGAATTTGAGAGGACGGTTGTCGGCGGCGGCCGGGAGCCGGAAGCCGTACTCGACGAGTACGGACTTCCGGGAATGGTCGCCGCCGTACATGGCCCTTATCTGCGGAAGGGTCACATGACTCTCGTCGATGAATGTTATGAAATCCTTAGGGAAATAGTCGATCAAGCAGAATGGCCTCATACCCTCGCTGCGACCGTCGAAATAGCGGGAATAATTCTCTATGCCAGGGCAGTATCCCATCTCCTTTATGAACTCTAGGTCATACTCGACTCTCTGCTTGAGTCGCTTGGCCTCCAGATGCTTGCCGATCTCCTGGAAGTATTCGCACTGAGCAACCATATCATCCTGGATCTGGCTTATCGCCTGGGCAGTCTTCTCTTTCGATGTGACGAAGTTTCCGGCAGGATAGATCGATATTTCATCAAGGTCGTCGATGAATGCACCCGTGGTTGGCTCGATGACAGAAATCGCATCGACTTCATCACCGAAGAATTCGATGCGGACCGCATTCTCTCCGTATCCGATGCATATGTCGACGGTATCTCCGCGTACGCGGAATGTACCGCGCTTGAAGTCGGTCTCGGTGCGGCTGTACAGAGCGTCGACCAGCTGGTACAGCAGACGGGTCATGCTCCTGGTCTCCCCTCTTCTGACATGGACAGTCTGTGCATGGAAATCAGCAGGATTTCCGATACCATAAAGACATGACACACTGGATATTACAATGACATCACGACGGCCGGAAAGAAGGGACGAAGCGGCACTGAGCCTGAGTTTTTCAATTTCATCGTTGATGCTCAGGTCCTTCTCTATGTATGTATCAGTAACCGGAAGGTATGCCTCAGGCTGATAGTAGTCATAGTATGACACGAAATACTCGACTGCATTGTTCGGGAAAAACGACTTGAACTCGCCGTACAGCTGTGCGGCGAGGGTCTTGTTGTGGCTGAGGATAAGGGCCGGGCGCTGAAGTTTCTCTATGACATTCGCCATCGTAAAGGTCTTGCCCGAACCGGTAACGCCTAAAAGGGTAACTGCATCCACTCCACTTTCCAGAGCGTCACATATACCTTTGATTGCAGCAGGCTGGTCGCCTGAGGGTCTGTATTCCGAATCTATCTTGAATTTCATATGGCAAATTTACAGATATTTTTATTATCTTTGCGTGGTTTTGAAAACACGTTTTATAAAACAATAGTACTATTATGGTTTATTCACACGAAGTGCAGCAGATGTGCTGCGTAAA
>JAFYUS010000021.1 GCA_017549505.1 Bacteroidales bacterium
AGTCTGGCAGCAAGACGGCCTACCACCAAGTCGGTAGCATCGATCACAACCCACTCCTTCTTGATATCACCTGCCTTGAGGGATACCGTTTTGTAGCTCTGTGTGTCCATCTTGTACTTTTAAATGGTTAATACTTAATTAAAAAAAACTTTGCGATCCCTACACTACATAGGGGGCGCAAAGATAGAAATAATTTTTGTATTGACAAAATTTTTAGGAAATTCCCGGTCTGAGCCGGGAATAACTCCTATATAGACAACACGTTAAGCACGTTTATAAGTTCTCTGTCGATAGGCTTGTCGATGCGGATAGCCTTGTTGAAAGGCACATATACGATCTGGTCGTTCTTCACTCCGATCATGACGTTGCGCTGTCCGTCCTTCAGGGCCTCGATTGCAGCCACACCCATGCGGCTCGCAAGGATACGGTCGTTTGCGGTAGGGATACCGCCTCTCTGAAGGTGGCCAAGGATGGTCACGCGGGCCTCGAATTCAGGATATTCATGCACAAGACGGTCAGCATAGTACTGCGCTCCGCCGGTACCGTCCTTCTTGCTCTCGGACACGAGAACGATCGAGCTGTTCTTGCTCTTTCGGACGCCGCGACCGATGAAGGTCGCGAGCTGGTCGACATTCGTATGGTCCTCAGGAATGATGGCAGCCTCCGCACCTGTTGCGATGGCAGCATTCTGCGCAAGGAAGCCGGCATCACGGCCCATAACTTCCACAAAGAAGATGCGGTTGTGCGAGTTGGCGGTGTCACGTATCTTGTCGACGCAGTCCATGATGGTATTGAGGGCGGTGTCATATCCGATTGTGGTATCGGTTCCATAAAGGTCATTGTCGATTGTACCAGGAAGTCCGACACATGGTATGTCGTGCTCTGCAGCAATGGCCTGCGCTCCTGCAAGCGAGCCGTTTCCTCCGATGACGATGAGGGCGTCAATACCATGAGCCATCATGTTCTCATATGCCTTCGCACGGCCGGCTTCATCCATGAAGCCTTTGCTTCGTGCGGTGCGGAGGATCGTACCTCCGCGGTTGATGGTACCGCTTACGCTTTCCGATGTAAAGTCCTTTATTTCATTATTGATGAGTCCTTCCCATCCCCTGTATATTCCCTTGACCTTCCAGCCGTTGTAGATTGCTGCTCTTGTCACGGCCCTGATAGCCGCGTTCATTCCCGGTGCGTCACCTCCGGATGTAAGTACGCCTATTGTGCTGATCTTTGCCATTTTGTTTCTGTTTTATTCTTCGCAAAGATACAAAATCCATGAAAATATATAAATAATTCGTACTTTTGTCGGATTGTAATATATGAATATAGGTAATATAGAATTAGGAGACAGGCCGCTTTTTCTTGCGCCGATGGAGGATGTGACTGACGCATCCTTCCGTTTCATATGCAAGGAGTTCGGCGCGGACATGATGTACACGGAATTCATTTCTTCCGACGGACTCATCCGCGACGCCCGCAAATCGCTTGAAAAGCTGGTGACGTACGATTACGAAACCCCCATCGGAATACAGATATACGGCAACATCCCGGAGGCGATGGTCGATGCGGCAGTGATGGCCGAAAGGGCGGCGGAAATCGCCGGAGGGCATGGAGCCGACCTCGTGGACATCAACTTCGGATGTCCGGTCAACAAGATCGCAAGGCGTGGAGCTGGCTCGGGAATGATGCGCGAGCCTGACAAGATGGTCGAAATCACAAGACAGGTCGTAGAGGCCGTCAAGCTGCCGGTGACCGTAAAGACACGTCTGGGATGGGATGAGGATTCGAAGATAATAGTGGAACTTGCGGAGAGGTTGCAGGACGTCGGAATACAGGCCCTGACCATCCATGGACGCACCCGCTGCCAGATGTATACAGGCGAGGCCGACTGGACCCTCATCGGAAAGGTAAAGGAAAACCCGCGCATGCATATACCTATTATAGGTAATGGAGATATAAACTCTCCTCAGAAGGCAAAGGAGTATTTCGACAGATATGGAGTCGACGCGATAATGATCGGACGTGCGACATACGGACACCCTTGGATCTTCAAGGAAATAAAGCACTACCTCCGGACCGGAGAGCTGCTTCCGCAGATGAGCGTGAACGACAGGGTGGCCCTTGCAAAGCGCCATCTTGCGAAATCGATCGAGATAAAAGGCGACCGCGTGGGCATCCTCGAGATGCGCAGACACCTCTCGTGCTATTTCAAGGGACTTCCGGACTTCAAGGAGACAAGACTGAAACTGGTGACATTGAACGATCCGGTCGAACTGTTCTCTACCTTGGACTATATTTCGGAAAGATGGGGAGGAGCAGAGGCTCCTGATGCTTCAAACATTTATAATATATAAGAGATCCTCACGTCGCCCTTCGGGCTCCTCAGGATGACGTACACGTCATTGCGAGGAACGAAGTGACGTGGCAATCTGAACAGATATGATGGACAAGATACTGTTATTTCCATATTGGCTGACCCTGAAGGTCAGGCATTTCATGTATGACCATGGGTTGAAGAAAGCCCACACTGCCGATGTACCGACAATCTGTGTAGGAAACATCACAGTCGGAGGTACAGGAAAGACTCCGCACACCGAGATGATCCTCAGGACATTGATGCAGGATGCGGACTGGGGGGCGAAGAACATTGCAGTCCTTTCGAGGGGCTACAAGCGTAAGACCCGTGGCTTCCAGCAGGTCATGGCAGAGGGCACAGCCAGAGAATACGGCGACGAGCCGCTCCAGATAAAGAGGAAGTTTCCGTTCATAACAGTAGCTGTCGACAAGTCACGCAAGGAAGGATGCTCCTTCCTGAGCAATCCAGGACTCATGGAGACTTCGAAGAAGGCACGCAGGTGCATGCACAAGGAATTCCCAAAAGCCGATCTTATCATCCTTGACGATGCGTTCCAGCACAGGGCGCTGAAGCCGACGGTTTCAGTTGTCCTCGTGGACTACAACCGTCCCATCTTCAGGGACAGTCTGATGCCGCTTGGCAAGCTCCGCGACCTTCCTCAGCGCATCAAGGCCGCCGACATAGTCATCGTATCCAAGTGCCCGACCTATCTGGATGCATGGGAGAGGAGCAAATGGACCGAAGCCCTCGGCATAACCGAAAACCAGCACATATTCTTCACCAGCATAGGATACGACCAGTCTCAGGCCATCTTCGCCGAAGGAGATCCGCGCTACCTCTATACCCAGAGACTCATCCTTTTCTCAGGAATAGCCAACGACAAGCCGCTGAGGAACTACCTGAGCGACAACTATAAGATCGTCAGACATTTCGATTTCCCTGACCACCACAAATTTACAAAGGCAGACATATCGACCATCCATAGGGCAGCCCAGACATTCCCGACATCAGTCGTGATGACAACAGAAAAAGATTGCCAGAGGATCCGCGACTGCAAGAGTGTCCCTGACAATCTCAAACAAAGGATGTTCTATGCTCCGATCAAAGTGAATTTCTTCTCCGAGCAGGAGCAGGAAGAATTTGCTACTGTTCTGAACTCTTTCCTGAAATAATCTCATTCTGAGCCTCTACCGAGGCCTCATGGATCGCATTGAATACGTCTGTCAGGAACTTCTCCGGCAAGCCGTATTCATTTCCTATCGCAATAGCCTTGGCCATAAGTGCATCCCATCTGACGGCCTGCACGATGGCCACATTGTTGTTCTTCTTGTATTCACCTATCTGACGGCTTATCTTCAGTCTTGAACCAAGGGAGTAGATGATGCTCTCGTCGATGACATCGATCTTTGCTCGCAGCTGATCGATATTCTCCCTCCATTCCTTTGAATCAGAATCAGACTTTCTGACAACTATCTGATTATGAAGTAGATCCTTGAGCTGCTCAGGCGTCAGCTGCTGCTTCGAATCACTCAGCGCGACCTGAGGGTTGCAGTGAGACTCGATCATAAGTCCCTCAAAACCAAGGTCCAGGGATCTCTGTGATATTTCCAGGATATAATCCCTACTTCCTCCAAGATGGCTCGGATCCGTGAAGAAAGGAAGTTCCGGATAGCGGCTGCGCATTTCGAGCGCTATATCCCAGTGCGGGTCGTTACGGTACTTTATCTTGTCGAATGTTGAGAAGCCTCTGTGGATAACACCAAGCTTTCTGATGCCTGCCCTGCTCAGACGCTCAAGGGCACCGATCCAGAGTTCGAGGTCCGGATTGACCGGATTCTTTACAAGCACCGGGATATCAGTACCTTTCAATGCATCCGCTATCTCCTGGACGAGGAAAGGGTTCGCTGTGGTCCTTGCACCGATCCATACCATGTCCACTCCATGCTTGAGACACTCTGCGACATGCTTTTCACTTGCCACCTCAGTAGCGACCTTCAGCCCGTATTCCTTCTGTACCCTCTGGAGCCACTTAAGACCAGGCACACCTATTCCTTCAAAGCATCCCGGATGAGTTCTCGGCTTCCATATACCAGCTCGGAAAACATTTATTCCCAATTCCTTCAATCCTTTTGCAGTCTCCATCACCTGCTCTTCCGACTCAGCGCTGCAGGGACCTGCAACCACACTTGGCTGAGGGTCGGTAAACATCCCCCATCCGCTTAACGGAACTATGTCCAGTTTCTTGTCAGCCATAATTATCTCATTTATCTTATTATTCTACGTATTCTGTTCGCATCCTGGATAAGCTTGCGCAGAGCATCTTCATCCGCATCTTCCATTGCCTTGCGGAAGGCATCCAGCATGCCTGTATATGTTTCCATCACATGAAGCACATTCTCCCTGTTCTGAAGGAGGATGGGAGTCCACATGTCCGCGCTGCTCTTTGCAAGACGTACGGTCGACGAAAATCCTCCGGATGCGAGGTCAAAGATATGTTTTTCATCCTTCTCCTTCTCAAGGACCGTAAGGGCCAGAGCAAAGGAAATCACATGTGAGAAATGGGAGACATATGCGGTATGTACATCGTGACTTGATGAATTCATGTACACGACCCTCATGTTAAGAGTGTCATATATTTCCTCAACCGTGCGGACTGCCTTTGGAGAGGACTCGCTGAAGTCGCATATGATGCACGCCCGGCCGTCAAAAAGGCCGGGAAGTGCGGCCCATGGTCCGCTGTACTCCGTACCGGACATCGGATGGGACGCCACATAGCATTTGCGCATCGGGTGGTATTTGACAGCTTCCGCCAGGCTCTCCTTTGTCGAGCAGACATCCATAAGCACCTTGTCGCATCCTCCGTCAGGATAAAGTACGGCCATTATGTCAAGGACCTTCGGAACAATCCTCAAGGCCGCTCCTACTGGAACCGAAACAATGACTACATCACTCTCCTGTACGCATTCCTCCAGGGTTGTAACCCTATCCACAAGTCCGATCTTCTCTGCTGCAGAGGCATTGACAGGGTCATTCTCCACACCAAGTATCACAGAGGCATAATCCTTACGCCTGAGATCTATCGCCATCGATCCACCTATGAGACCAAGGCCTATTATTCCTATCTTCTTCATACCGCTGCTTCGTATTCTCCAAGAATGTTCAGGTCTGTCATCAGCGGCTTCACCGCAGACAGAGCCTGTTCATACCTGGCATAGTCTTCAAACTTTATATCCACATAAAAGAAATACTGCCACTCCTGGCCGGGAATCGGAAGAGACTGTATTCTCGTAAGATTCATGTCATAAAAGGAAAGGATTGTCAGTACATGGGTCAGCGAGCCCGGCTTATGTGGAAGGGTAAAACACATCGACGCCTTGTTTATCCTCGACTTGTCTACATGAATCGAATCGTCAAAGATAAGGAATCTTGTGAAATTCTGCTTATATGTCTCTATGCTCTCTGCAATTATCTCCAACCCGTAGATTTCAGCAGCAAGATCTGAAGCTATAGCTCCAACCCCATTGATACCTTCCTTCACGATATCTGCGGCACTCTTTGCTGTATCTCCGTATTCCACAAGACGTATCCATGGATAATCCTCAAAGAAAGGACGAGTCTGGTTGATGGCCATATAATGGGACCTGACTTCATGGAGGTCCTCGATCTTCTGCCCCGGCAGGGTCATGAGGTTCTGCTTGATGCGCAGGAAGACCTCACCCTTTATCTTCCGGTCATATTTACGCAGGAGCTCAAAATTGGGAAGGAGTCCTCCGGAAACGGTGTTCTCTATCGCCATTATGGCAGCATCAGCACTACCTTCATCCATCCTCTTATACAGGTCTTCGAATGACGAACACTCGACCACCTCAGGCCTGGGCAGTCCCTGGTTCTCGTAGAACATGTATGCGGCCTGCTCATGGAAACAGCCTTTGATACCTTGAATCGCTATTCTTGTCATACGCCTCTACAAATAAAAAAGCTGTCCGGCAAAACACCGGACAGCATGACATAAATCTATATTATTCGATACACAGCTCCCGGTCCATTACCTTTTCTGATAATAGAAATAATAAAAACCGAAACTGTTAAATCGATAAGTTCCCATAACGGTTACAAATATAAGAAATATTCCTTACACTGTCATCATCTCCTTCTCCTTTGCAGCAACGAGCTCGTCAACCTTCTTAACGAAAGCGTCTGTCTCCTTCTGCACGAGCTGCTCATACTCCTTCTGAAGGTCTTCAGGCATACCGTCCTTGTTTGCCTTCTTAAGCTGGTCAACTGCATCACGACGTGCATTGCGGACACTTACCTTGGCGTTCTCACCTGCAGCCTTTGCCTTCTTGATGAGTTCCTTACGACGGTCCTCAGTAAGGGCAGGAACTGTACAACGGATGCTCTCACCGTTGTTTGAAGGAGTGAATCCGAGGTTTGCATCAATGATTGCCTTCTCGATAGGGCCGATCATCTTCTTCTCCCATGGCTGAAGCATGAGTGTCTTTGCGTCAGGAGTAGTGATAGAAGCTACCTGAGGGATCGGTGTAGGGCTGCCGTAGTAATCAACCATCACGTTATTGAATACAAGCGGATTTGCCTTGCCTGCACGATATGTCTTGAGTTCCTCGTCGAGGTGGGTGACAGCATGCGACATCTTGTCCTTTGCACCTGCCAGAATTTCTTTAGCTCTAGTAATCATAATATTGAGATTTTAATTTTTCATTATACATGCACAAGTGTGCCGACCTTCTCGCCCTTTACGAGTTTTGTCAGATTGCCCTTCTGGTTCATGTCGAAGACGATGATAGGCATGTTGCCTTCACGGCAGAGAGCGAATGCTGTCTGGTCCATCACCTTGAGACGGTCCTCGATAGCCTTGTCGAAGCTGAGTTCCTCATACTTCACGGCATTCGGATCCTTTTCAGGGTCAGCCGTATAGACTCCGTCCACGCGGGTTCCCTTGAGAAGAGCGTCCGCACCGATTTCAAGAGCGCGGAGAGCAGCGCCTGAATCTGTAGTGAAATAAGGGTTACCTGTACCTCCTGCGATAAGGGCTACTCCGCCCTTCTCCATTACAGCTACAGCATCATCTCTCATATAGTAGCGGGCAACCGGCATCATAGGGGTCGCTGTGAACACCTCCGCCTCGACGCCTGCGCTTCTGATAGCCATCGCAAGACCGAGAGAATTGATTACGGTTGCAAGCATTCCCATCTTGTCGCCGTTCACTCTGTCAAATCCCTTTCCGACGCCCTGAAGACCACGGAAAATATTTCCACCACCGATGACGATAGCTACCTGAAGACCATTCTTGACAGCCTCGGCAACCTCTTCCGCATAAGCGGCAAGCCAATTCTCGTCGATTCCTTTTCCGGCAGGGCCTCCGAGGCTCTCGCCGCTCAATTTCAAAAGAACGCGTTTATATGCACCCATATCTGAAGTCATTTAGATTTTGAACGTAAACTTTGTCATTTTACAACAAACAAAAGTATCGAATTATTATGAAACTTCCAAGAAAGAATATATCTTTGCATGGCTTAAGAGCGTATTCTAGCTGAATATTAACTAAAACAGATTATAAAACTATTATGGCACTTTCTTCAATTACCAAGAAGCTTATCATGAGTATAAGCGGATTGTTCCTTATCGTGTTCCTTCTTCTTCACATGACAATCAACCTGTTTTCAGTGATTGACTCATTCGCCGGAACATATGGTGCAGCTGACGGTCTCTTCCAGAAAGGTTGCGACTTCATGGCACTCCCTATCGTAACAATCATGGTTCCTGTACTCGCTGCAGGTTTCCTCGTGCACATCGCTTATGCACTCATCCTTTCTTACGGTAACTTCAAGGCTCGTGGTACAGAGCGTTACGCTGTTGCAAACAAGACCAAGGCTGAGTCTTGGGCAGCAAAGAACATGCTCGTTCTTGGAGTTGTAGTTCTCGGAATCGTAGCTTTCCACCTCAACCACTTCTGGGCTGACATGCAGCTTGCAGAGTTCCAGGGCCACCACGCAGAAAACCCATACACATTGCTTAACGCAACATTCCAGAACGGCTGGATGGTTGTAATCTATGTAATCTGGTTCGCTGCCCTCGGTCTTCACCTCCAGCACGGTTTCTGGAGCGCATTCCAGAGCATCGGAATGAGCAACAAGATCTGGGAGAAGAGACTCCTCTGCATCGGTAGAGTATTCGTAGGAATCATCGTTCTCGGCTTCAGCGCTGTAGCAGTAAACGCATTCCTTCAGGCAAACGGCTTCATCGGTTAATTTTCCGACAAGACATACAAAAGAGGCTGACTAAAAAGTCAATATGACAGATTAGTCAGCCTCTTTTCTATATATATTGTTACACCGGGAGGATGATAGGGATTGCGGAGGATTCCGTTCTGCAATCCCTACCATCCTCATTTTTGTGTCACCTTCGTGACATGATTAGACATTTTTATGTCACGGAAGTGTCAAAATAATGGGAAATAACCTGTTTTTGAATACCTCCGTAACACGAAAT
>JAFYUS010000022.1 GCA_017549505.1 Bacteroidales bacterium
CCCTTCATGGTAGTCTGGAATTTAGGGCCATAGTAGTTTCCTTCCGTATATTTACCCAACTGCTTTGCAGTTTCCATATCTGTATATGTGGAAATGTTGCCCTCAAGGTCAGTTGTCACATAGTCTATCTGAACATATCCTCCCTCGCTCACTACTGCATTTCCCGAACCCGGCTCATCTTCAATTATATATATGCCGAGCCCTGATGGCTTCGCATCAGGGTGGTGTACCTGCATCCAGGCGTCGAAATATCTCTTGTTTGCATCATTTGCTCCGCTTGGGGCATATTTAGCACATCCTGTGAATGAAATGGCCGCTGCGGCGAGTAGGAACGATACTATAATTTTCTTCATTAGTCTTTAATTCTTTAGAACCGACAAAGATAATAAAAAATGTGGTATGTCGTTAATCATTTGTAACGCCGACTACCCAAATCTTCCAAAGTTGGGCCGAATTAGCAGGAATTATGCCAAAGACATCGTTTCCGAATCCGTATTTACCGGAAAACAGGATCTCGCATTCTTCTCCTGCCTTGACGCCGAGAAGTCCGTCGCGAAGTCCTTGGGTGAGTTTTGCGTCATTCATGCTGATTTCATATATCTGGTAATCGGCGTCGGTGAGGTTCCACCCTGCCTGATCGGCAGTGGCCTGGTGATTGGTCACGAACAGGTTTGAAGCGCTGAAGCTTCCGTTGAAGGTGTATCCTGCATAATAGAAGGATACGAACCCTTTTCTGTCTAGTTCTTCACCTTCTCCTTCCTTCAATACAAGACGATTCGCTCCTCCGTTACGGACGGCCCTGTATTGGTCTCCCTTACCGGTGATGTATGAATCGATCTTGCCTTCCTGGTTGTTGTATGCCTGTTCAAGCTTGCTGCCTACGCATGAAACGTTCGCGAGCAAGGCAAATGCAACGAATATCTTAAATATGTGTCTCATCATTCAGAAATGTATGTGTAGTTCTCTCTATGTATTCTCCGACCTCGTTTATCCCTCTGATGTCTTCAGGAATGGTCAGCCTGCCTCCTGCAGCATTTTCATGTCCTCCTCCGTTGAAGTACGCCCTGGCGCATCTGTTTGCGGACGTTCCTTTCTTCGAGCGGATGGATATCCTGATGCGGTCGTTGTCTTCCTTGGCCAGAATGCTCATCCTTACGTCCGCTATCGAAAGCGGCATATTTACGAATCCTTCAGTATCTCCTTCTGCGGTCTTGTATTCTTCCTGTGTGTATCTGTCAAGCACGATGTATGCCACACCATCTCCGGTGATCTTCAGAAGGTCCTTCATCATATGTCCCATAAGTCTCAGACGATTCTCGCTGTATTGGTTGTATAGGCGGTTCAGGATGAAGTCTCTGTCCGTGCCTGCTGCGAGAAGGTCTGAAGCCATGTGCAGGGTGGACGGGAAGACCGAATTCGCGAAGTTGTTTGTATCTGTGGTCATTCCTGTCATAAGTGACTGAGCGCATTTCTCTCCCAGCCTGGTGGCGTCATTGCCTATGGCAGACGTGTTACGAAGTATATGGTACAAAAGTTCCGATGCTGATGAGATCTCTGTCTCGGAAAAAGACAGGTCGAACAGCTCACGGGCAGGATTGAGATGGTGGTCTATAAGTATCTTGCGTCCCTCTGATTCTTCCAACGGCCTTTCAAGACGGTCTGTTCTGTGAAATGCATTGAAATCAAGGCATATGATCAGGTCGCTGTCGATTATTTCCTTGCTGGCAGCTTCGGGCTGATCCTCAAAGATATAAATGTCTTCGGATAATCCGGGTGTGATCAGGAAAGACAGATAAGAAGGGTATGGGTCGTTCAGGATTATGCGTGGTGATTTGCCTGAATTACTGAGGAAGTGATACATCGCTGTTGCGCTTCCTATTGCGTCTCCGTCCGGCTTCATATGGGTCACTATGCATATATGTTCGGCTTTGTCGATCATACTTTCGAATATGCATATGTTGCCTGAATTGATGTCTTTCATTGATTTTGTCGTTTATTTTGATGATGCAAAATTACAAATTATATTGCATTTCATAAATCAATTTCATAACTTTGTCCGGAATTTAGAAAAGAAAAATAAAACACTAAAAATAATGGGTTCAATTATTAGAAAGGTATTTACCTACTTAATCCTCCCTGCATGCATCGTAGGATTGACTTATTTCCTTGTTAAGAGTATCATGGAGCCTGTAGAGTTCAACAAGTACAAGGCTTATCGTACCGAAATCGCAGTTCAGCGTCTTAAGGACATCCGTGACCTTCAGGTAGCTTACAAGAACGTGAACGCCCGCTATGCTTCTACAATGGACTCTCTTATCCTTTTCTACAATGAGGGTAAGATGAAGATTGCTCTTCAGGTAGGTTCAAAGGATGACTCTCTTGCAATGGCTCACACAGACCAGATCAAGAAGAAGTATCGTCATCTCAAGGGTGATAAGCTTAACCAGAAACTTCATGAGCTTTATCTTGCAGGTGAGCAGAACCTCGTGTTCCAGGTGAGCCACGATGTCCCAGTCAAGGATACTCTGTTCAACAGCCGTCCTGGTTTCGTTGTTGACTCTCTCGCATTCATCCCATTCAGTGGCGGAGACTCAGTGATCATGGCTTCGACAGTGAAGAAAGTTTCAGGTGTGAACGTACCTCTCTTCGAGGCTAAGATGCCTTATAAGAGCCTCCTTAGAGGTCTTGACAACCAGCTTAGAATCAATCTTGACGCTGAACAGGAAGACAAGGGCCACTACAAGGGTCTCATGGTAGGTAGCATCGACGCTCCTAACAACAACGCAGGTAACTGGGAGTAATTACTCTCTGGTTTGCGCTGGCCTTAAACAATAATGCTATGTCGCAGAATATAGATAGGATATCCATTCAAGTCGGCTTGAGTGGATATTCTTTTAAAATACAGACAGCCGACGAAATCAAGACATCTCCATGGATGTCTGCTGAGCGTATATTCAGCACTCCAGAGTTTCTTAATAGGTATGACGAGGTAGGTATTTCAGTCTTTACTCCAAAGTTCACACTTGTTCCCGAACAGTTCAATGACCATTCCGATATGGTGGGAATGTTGGCCCCGGTGGCTGATGTTGACGGCAATGATGAGGTCATGACTGTCTCCGTCCCGGAGTTCGATGCAGTTCTCGTATACTCAAATACAATCGGAGAGACATTGTCCAGAGCCGTTTCAGAGACAGTTCTGGATAAGGAAGGAAACAAGACACGGCCTTTGCCTGAAATGTATTATATGCTCAGGTCTGTATTGAACCTTCCGGATTACAACAAGATACTTGCATCCTATATGGATGGAGTGCTTTATCTTGTCATAGCACAAGGCAGAAGCCTTCTGTTGTGCAACTCGTTTCAAGCCCCGGATTTTACTACAGCGCAGTATTTCATCTTCCTTGCAATGAAGAATCTTCAGCTGAATCCGGAGGTGTCTACGATATGTTTCCGTACTCCTTTGTCAGAAGAGGACGAAATGTCGCTTTACAGGTATTTCAAGAACGTTGAACAAGTATAGGTTATGAGGATAATCGGTGGAAAGTATAAGGGAAAGACCATATTGCCTCCTCAAGGGTATAAAGCCCGTCCGACGACTGACTTTGCCAAGGAAGGACTTTTCAATGTACTTAATAATGAATATGAGATGGAGGGCCTTCAGGTCCTTGATCTCTTTGGAGGAACAGGAGCAATCTCATACGAATTCGCATCCAGGGGTGCATCCCGGGTATATTGTGTCGAGATGCTTCCGCTTCATGCGAACTTCATAAAATCTCAGGCAGCCAAGTTCGGTATGGATAATCTGACGGTAGTACGCCATAATGTCTTTGAATTTCTGGAAATATGCCGTGAGAAGTTCGACCTGATATTTGCCGATCCTCCTTATGCCCTTGATGGTCTGGCGGATATCCCTGATAAGGTTTTTGCAAAGGATATCCTTCATCCGGGCGCCTATTTCATCCTTGAGCATCCCGAAGAATTCAATTTCGAATCTCATCCTTTCTTTGTAAAGGAAAAGAAGTATGGAAATGTTCATTTTTCTTTTTTTGAGAAACAGTAGTGTATATTATAGTAAGTGGTTATGAAATTTAATCTGAAAGAAGTATTCCAGCCCAAACTGTTCGGGCTGTTTGCCAAAGGGCATTATGACAGTAAGAAATTTACTTCTGACCTCATTGCCGGTATAATTGTCGGTATCATCGCCCTTCCTTTGGCTATCGCATTCGGTATCGCCAGTGGTGTGACTCCACAGCAGGGACTTATCACTGCAATCGTGGCAGGATTCCTGATATCATTTTTCGGCGGATCTAATTTCCTTATCGGAGGACCTACCGGTGCCTTCATTGTCATAGTTGCCGGTATCGTGAGCCAGTATGGCATGCAGGGACTTATCATAGCAACCATCATGGCTGGTGTCTTCCTGGTTGTGATGGGCGTATGCCGTATGGGTGTCATCTTCAAGTTCATCCCATATCCTATTGTGGTAGGATTCACCAGCGGTATTGCGCTGACGATCTTCTCTACCCAGATGAAGGATTTCTTCGGACTCCCTCTGGATCTTCAGGTACCTGCGGGATTCATCCCTCAGTGGGGATGCTATTTCCAGAATATCGGAAGCATCGACTGGGTGGAATTTGCCATGAGTATGGTCTGCCTGATCATCTGCTTCAGTTGGAGCAAGGTCACCAAGAAGGTGCCGGGTTCCCTGATAGCTCTTATCGTAGGAACTCTCGCATCTGTTCTTCTCAGCAGGTTTGCCGGTGTTGAACTGGCTACCATCGGTTCCAAGTTCCCTGAACTGGCCAACGGATTGCCTATGCCTAAGCCTGTCGCTCCGGAGTTTGATTTCGAAACCGTAAAGGGGCTGGTTTCTCCGGCGTTCACCATCGCTATCCTTTGTGCGATAGAGTCTCTCCTTGCAGCTATGGTCGCAGACGGTGCAACAGGTAAGCAGCACCATGCCAATACAGAACTTATCGGTCAGGGTATAGCGAATATCGTGACTCCTCTTTTCGGCGGTATTCCGGCTACAGGAGCCCTTGCAAGAACGATGGCAAGCATAAATAACGGTGGAAAGTCGCCTGTTACAGGTATAATCCATGCCATTGTGCTCTTGCTTATCTATCTGTTCCTTATGCCATATGCAGTATATATTCCTCTTTCCTGCCTTGCAGCTATCCTTGTACAGGTGGCATATAACATGAGTGAGTGGAAGACTTTCAAATACCTTCTCCGTGGTGACAAGTCAGATGTGGCTGTACTTCTGATAACATTCTTCCTTACTGTGATTGTCGATCTTACCGTTGCGATAGAGGTCGGTGTCCTCCTGGCTATCGTGCTCTTTGTCCGTCGTGTCATGGAGACATCTCAGGTCAATGTTCTTCAGGATCATTATATTGCAGCTACAGAGGATCCTGAAAAGGCGGCAATGGAAGATACAGACCGTCTTGATATTCCAGACGGTGTAGAAGTCTATGAGATAGATGGTCCTTTCTTCTTCGGACTTGCCAGCCGTTTCGAGGAACTTGAGAAGTTGAAGAACAAGGAGGCCAAGGTGAGAATCATAAGGATGCGTAAGGTGCCGTTCATCGATTCTACAGGAATCAACAACCTTCGCAACCTCTGTGAACGTACCCGTAAGAGGGGAGTGACCGTAATCCTTTCAGGAGTTACTGACAAGGTCCTCCATTCTCTCGAGAAGTTTGGTGTCGATAAGGAAATAGGTGTAGAGAACATATTCCCACACATCGTACCTGCTTTGAAAAAGGCGACAGAATTAGTAAAGGAATAACGTCTCTTACATAAGCCATCCGGACACATCCTGTCCTTCAGCGATGGCATTGCGGATGATGGTCGACGAAATGTCGACCATTTCTGCATTCATGATGGTGATGTTGTATGAGTGGTCTTCGTCGAGCAGATCTTGTCTTACCCGCTCCAGGTCGAAGCCCTGGCGGGGATATACGGCAACGCCGTATTCCTTGAGGATACGGCAGTAGTCACGCCATCGGCGTATGTCTGCCAGATTGTCTGCGCCCATGACTAGAGTGAATTCGTTTTCCGGCTCGCGTTCGCGCAGGGCGTCCAGTGTTCTTATGGTGTAGTGAGGCTCAGGCATGGTCAGTTCGATGTCATCCACCTTTACCTTTCCGGCCGGGAAATGTCGGTTGACTGCTGCTATGGCGGCGTTGTAGCGGTCCTGGCCGGATGAGGCGCTGATGCCTTCCTTCAGCGGGTTCTTTGGGGAGACGATGAGGTAGACGTAGTCAAAGCCACCTTCGCCTGTCAGGTATTTCAAGATGGCTAGGTGACCTATGTGAAGGGGGTTGAAGGAACCGCTGTATACTGCAACCTTCATTGCTATTTCTTAAGGAATACGTCTACTATGTGCTCTGCTTCTGCTAATGCTGTCTGAAGGTCGTCGTTGATAAGGGTGTAATCGAACTTACCGGCTGCGAACTCCATCTCTGATGCGGCCTTGGCAACGCGCTTTTCTATAGCCTCAGGGGTGTCTGTGCCTCGTCCTATGAGTCTTTCGCGAAGCACTTCTACCGATGGGGCCTGTATGAAGATGGAGAATGCCTGTTCTCCGAATATTCTCTTGAGATTCACTCCTCCCTGGACGTCAATGTCAAAGATGATCACATGGCCTTTCGCCCATATTCTTTCCACTTCAGAACGGAGGGTTCCATAGAATGAACCCGCATAGACTTCTTCGTATTCTACGAATTTGTCTTCTGCAATCATGCTGCGGAATTCGTCAGATGTGAAGAAATAGTACTCTACTCCGTGCTTTTCCTGGCCTCTAGGGGCTCTTGAAGTTGCTGATATAGAGAATTCAAGTTCCGGATGAAGTCCCAGAAGGTGGTTTACCACCGTGCTTTTGCCAGCTCCTGAGGGGGCAGAAAATATAATTACCTTATTGTTCATGATTACTATTTCAATATTGCACAAAAATAGTTATTTTTGCCAAGATTTTGTGTCAACGATACGATTTTTAAACAAATTATACGATTATGATTTCTTACAAGGAACTCGGCCTCGTGAACACCAAGGAAATGTTCGCTAAGGCAATTGACGGTGGCTATGCCATCCCAGCATTCAACTTCAACAACATGGAGCAGCTTCAGGCTATCATTGCTGCTGCAGCTGAGACTAAGTCTCCAGTAATCCTCCAGGTTTCAAAGGGTGCACGTAACTATGCAAACGGAACACTCCTCCGTTACATGGCAGAAGGCGCAGTAGCTTATGCTAAGGAGCTTGGTTGGGAGAATCCACAGATCGTTCTTCACCTCGATCACGGTGATTCTTTCGAGACTTGCAAGAGCTGTATCGACTCTGGTTTCTCTTCAGTCATGATCGACGGTTCACACCTCGAGTATGATGAGAACGTTGCTCTTACAAAGAAGGTTGTAGAGTACGCACACCAGTTCGATGTAACTGTTGAGGGTGAGCTCGGAGTTCTCGCAGGTGTTGAGGATGAGGTTGCTTCAGACCACCACACTTACACAAAGCCTGAAGAGGTTGTTGACTTCGTTACAAAGACAGGTTGCGACTCTCTCGCTATCTCTATCGGAACTTCACACGGTGCATACAAGTTCACTCCAGAGCAGTGCACAGTAGATCCTGAGACTGGTCTCCTCGTTCCACCTATGCTCGCATTCGACGTTCTTGCAGGTGTTGAGAAGGAACTCCCAGGATTCCCTATCGTTCTCCACGGTTCATCATCAGTTCCACAGGATGAGGTTGCTACAATCAACCAGTACGGCGGTGCACTCAAGGCTGCTATCGGTATTCCAGAGCCATGGCTCCGCAAGGCTGCTGAGTCTGCAGTATGCAAGATCAACATCGACTCTGACTCACGTCTTGCAATGACAGCAGCAATCCGCAAGGTGCTTTCTGAGAATCCAGCTGAGTTCGACCCACGTAAGTACCTCGGTCCTGCACGTGAGAACATGAAGAAGCTCTACATCCACAAGATCGTTAACGTTCTTGGCTCAAACGGAAAGGCAGAGTAACCTCTTCCAGCATGCAATAAAAAAGGTTCATGTCATCGACATGAACCTTTTTTATTATTATATATGTGTTATTTGTTGGCGATGTAGTCGTTGTAGTCTTCCATCGAACGGAGGATGACGTCCTTTGCGACTTCCGGGCCGTAGATGCTGATGAACTGCATTCTGCTGGTGTGTTCGCCCGGGATGTCCTTGTATGTGCTGAAATAATGGATGAGACGGCGTATGATGTCTGAAGGTACCTGTTCGATATCTGTCATTGCTCCATATACCGCGTCATTCTTGAGGACTGCGATGATCTTGTCGTCTGCCTGATTGTGGTCAAGAAGTCGGAGACCGCCGATAGGGCGTGCATTTACGATGATATCTCCATGGGTCACATCCTTTTCCGTCAGGATACAGATGTCCAAGGGGTCGCCGTCACCTTCGATGTCGAATCTTACCAGAGCCCTGTTTGTGAGGTCGGCCATCTTCGGACCACAGTATGTCCTCGGAAGGAATCCGTACAATGATGGTACGATGTTGGAGAATTTCTGCGGACGGTCGAGCGACAGATATCCTGACTCCTTGTCAACTTCGTATTTTACTGTGTCTGTCGGCACAATCTCGATGAATGCCCTTACCTCTTCAGGTACACTCTGTCCAAGGCTTATTCCGTGCCATGGATGGGCTTTATGTGCGTGGCTTAGATCCATTAAGTTAAATTTTAAATCATACAAAGTTAATAAGTTTTTTCATCACTTGTTCATTTTCAGCATTTTTTCGCCAATAATACGTGCTGAAATTCCGACAAGTTCCTCGCAGGGGCGTTTCTTGTAGTACTCAGGCGTCCTGTCAGAAGGCTCCGGGGATTCCATAGCTGTTGTCGCAGAGGATCCCATAGGTACCAGACCAAGCAGCTCCTTGCATACAATAGAGCCGTTTATGTTCCTGAATTCTCCTGCGACTTCCTGTACAAGGGCATAATTGCGAGTTCTCCACTCCTTATCTGACGGATTGTCAGCCGGAGCCATGAGGCCTGCCAGCATTACCATTCCGCTTACGCTACCGCAGACTTCGCGCATCCTGCCCATGCCACCTCCGAATCCGGAGGACAGGGCAGCAGCCAGCTTGTCATCAATGCCGAACAGGTCG
>JAFYUS010000023.1 GCA_017549505.1 Bacteroidales bacterium
GTTGAAAATCAATGTTTTATATTTGATTTTTGTTTCATAGATTTGCCTCGATATCAGCAAATCCCGGGGTAAGATTTGATGGCTTGTGAAAGCTAAAAGTGTAACAAAAACAACTATTCGAATTATGATTGAATTTAAGAAGTACAGTTCTATTGAGAACCATTTTTATAAGGATTATCTGGACCAGGTAAGGGAACAGGTACCTGCTGATATGCAGTGGGTGGTCCAGGAGAAGGTACACGGTACCAACACCAGCTTCCTGTGTGACGGTAACGATGTGAAGTTTGCAAAGAGGACCTCAATCCTTGAGGATGACGAGAAGTTCTACGACTATCAGGAGCTTGTCGATGAGTACAAGGAGAAGGTGATTTCTCTCTTCAACCATTTGAAGCAGGATTGCCCAGACATGCAGTCTGTCTCTGTCTTCGGTGAGTTGTTCGGCGGTTCATATCCGCATCCGGATGTGCAGAGGGTAGGCCGTCTTACTATGATCCAGAAGGGTGTGTACTATGCACCTGACCACGAGTTCTACGGATTTGATATCTATGTGTTCACTAACGATGGAGGCTACTACCTGTCAGTGGATCAGGCCGAGAGGCTGTTTGAGTCAGAGGGCTTCTTCTATGCCAAGCCACTCTTCAAAGGAACTCTTGACGAATGTCTTGTTTATCCTAATGAGTTCCAGAGCAAGATTGCCGAGTGGCTTGGCTATCCGGCAATCGAGGACAATATCTGCGAGGGTATCGTAATCAGACCTGTAACTCCACATTATCTGCGTACAGGAAGCAGGGCTTTGATTAAGAGCAAGAATGCCCGTTTTGCGGAGAACAAGAGTGTGAAGAGAAGTAACAGGCAGCTGGAAGCTCCAGTGGAGTATAGCAAGGAAATGGCGGAACTGATTGAAAATCTTGCGTCATATGTCAATGAGAACCGCCTTGCCAATGTCGTAAGTCACATCGGAGAAGTCCACATGCCGGCTGATCTTGGCAAGCTGATCAAGGAGATGTCGTATGACGTGGTGGAGGATTTCCTTAAGGAGCACTCTGCATTGTATAATGTCATCGACAAGTCTGAAATCAAGATCTTCAATAAGGAGTTGAACAAGATGATTTCTTCACTTGTCAAGAAGGTATATATGACGGTACACTAGAAATCAATATCAGGTTGTAAGTTAATTGTGGCGAATCTGCCATAATTGACTTACAACAAAACCAAATGATGTTTAACGAACAAATTCTGAAGTTATGAATAACGATGTTGTGATTTATCAGTCAAGTGATGGGCTTGTGAAGATGGAGGCGATTGTAGATGCTTCCAATGAGACTATCTGGGCTACGCAGAAGGCAATGGCGGAGTTGTTTGGGGTTAATACACAGGCTATTACAAAGCATCTTGGCAATATTTATCAAGATGCAGAACTTATTAAAGAAGCAACTTGTTCCAAAATGGAACAAGTTCGATTGGAAGGTGGCAGGAAAGTTACAAGGCAAGTTGAATTTTACAATCTTGATGCAATCATTTCTGTCGGCTACCGTATTAATTCCAGACAAGCTACAGCCTTCAGGCAATGGGCGACCTCTGTTTTGAAGCAGTATATGATTAAAGGTTATGCTGTTAATCAGAATGCTGTTTCAGAGCAGAAATACGAGGACCTGAAGCGTGCCTTGGGCTTGTTGGAGAACGTATTTGGTCAGAACCTGATTATGGCTGAACAGCAGGCTAAAGAGCTGTTTGCAGTAGTCAAGGATTATACCTATGCGCTGGATACTCTGGATGCCTATGATTATCAGAGTCTTGAAATATCTGATACTACCCTTCATGAGAAGTTCCGTGCGACATATGAGAGCGCAATGGATGCAATTCAAAGCCTGAAGGAAAAGTTCAAGGAGAGTCAGTTGTTTGGAGTCGAAAAGGACAAGTCCTTCCATAGCAGCATAGGCCAGATCTATCAGACATGGGATGGACAGGAACTCTATCCAAGCGTAGAAGAGAAGGCTGCGATGCTTCTGTATCTCGTGGTGAAGAACCACTCCTTTGTCGATGGAAACAAGAGAATTGCCGCGACTCTGTTCCTATGGTTCCTACAGAACAACGGCATCCTCTACCGTCCGGATGGCACTAAGAGAATCGCTGACGGCACCCTCGTCGCACTGACCCTGATGATTGCCGAAAGCCGGATGGACGAGATGGACATCCTTGTTAAGGTGGTCGTGAATCTCATAAATAGAAAACAGTAAAGCAATGGAGGAACAGTTTGAAAAAGAAATTCATGCTCTGGCACAGCAGATTAAAGGCCTGCATGACCAAGCAGTAGCTGTATATACGCCTCTGGTGGACGACATTTGTAGTAAGGTGGCACCGATGAAAGAGGTTGAATGGCTTTTGGATTATATGTTCGGTTTTGCAGGAGAAGAACGCATGCTATTGTTATACAAAAGAGTCTGCCGCCATTATTGGCAAGTATATCCGGAAATGATCGCATTGCATATTATGGAGTATCGAAAGGAATATGATCCGGAAAGTCTTCCGGGATATAAAGGTGAGGATGTGCAAGATGAGTAGGTCATATAAGAAATATGCGGTGACATCGTGTACGACTTCTGCTTCAGAGAAGAATGACAAAAGAATAGCTCATAGAGTATTCAGGAAACGGGCAAACCGGGCGTTGAAGAACAATAAATTATCTCTTTTGACATTCCGAATGAGAGATGTCTCCAATATATGGTGTTTCACTAAAGATGGAAAGGTGACATGGGAATATTTGTCAAGTCATTCTTTCTTTCGACGTATTGTTACGGATGAACAACTGCAGGACATAATAAAGAAAGCAAGGAGGAAATGAAGGAAATCGGTTTAAAGTCACCTAAAATTGTAGAGGGATAATCAATGGA
>JAFYUS010000024.1 GCA_017549505.1 Bacteroidales bacterium
AGGGGCTCGAACCCTGGACCCCAACATTAAGAGTGTCGTGCTCTACCAACTGAGCTAGGGAAGCATTGCTTCAATATTTAAGGGGGCTTTCGCCTTTGTGCTCCCCCAGGGGCTCGAACCCTGGACCCCAACATTAAGAGTGTCGTGCTCTACCAACTGAGCTAGGGAAGCAGTATTTTTTCCGTGATTCGCTTGGGGCTCGAACCCAAGACCCCAACATTAAAAGTGTTGTGCTCTACCTACTGAGCTAGCGAATCAATCCGTGGTCATTCTTGGGTCTCTGACGAGTTCCTTTCGAATTGGGACTGCAAAGGTACACTTTTTTTCTTACCCTGCAAACTTTTATGAGATTTTTTTTACTCGACATACCAAATTCGCGCCGACTCCCTATGGGGCCGGCGCGAATCCCGATGATATAATCAGAATGCGACTCCTAATTTGAAACCAAGATTTTTGATTCCCTTAAGATCATAATCACTGTTCTTGTTTGTACAGAAGCTGTAGTAGACCGCAAACTGGAATCCCACATCTGTCTTGTCAAACGGGAAATATGTAAGTCCTACTTCAGGAGACATATAGAAGCCCCAGTTGTCATGTCGGTTGACGAATGTCGACATGTAGGTGCTCTGCGTAGAGAACTCCGCTCCGATCTTCGTTCCGAGATAAGGCTGCAGTTCGCCTCTCATGAATCTTGTCCTCATGGTAAGGCCGAAAGGTACCTGATAAATCGAACGGTCGACATCAGTAGTCAAAGCTGACTGGTCCTTGAATGTATATGTCTGCTTAGGAATGTAGTCATTGTTCGTATTGAAGCTTGCGAAGCCTCCTACCGCAAACATCGGGGTTATATAATAACCGCCTTCAATGTAGGCGCCATATCCTGATGCAGTCTCGACGAAGGAATTGCCTACCGTTCCATTAAACTGCCAGCCGATATTGATATATTCCCTCTTGCCCATCTGGGCGTCCGCTGTGCCTGCAAAGGCCACCAGGGCGGCTGCTGTTGCAAGTATGTATATAAACTTTTTCATTTTGTCTGTTCATTAAATCCGTTAAACATTCCGCTTATCTTCTTGATGAGGCATTTCTGTTGAGATAAGGAGATTGGGCAAATGCCTGATCTATGGATGTCTTCATCCTGGCCACATCTCCCTGTACACTTGATCCAGCAGGGCCTCCTATGTATGAAGTCCACACTACTTCAAGAGGGGTATCTTCCTTCTCCACACCGGTAAGATCCACCATATCGGTGATGAGGGCATTGGTTGTGTAGGTATATGTCACAGGGTATGGATAATAGAATCCTGTCCAGCTGCCCCAGTAGCCTGAAGGCCAGTATCCCGGATAGTCAAGCCACCAGTACGGGTCATTGTAGAACTTGACATACCTTTCTGTCTTGATGATATAGGTCATCTGGATACCGAGATCAGCATCAGGGTTGTCAGGTGTATAGATGTAACCTAGCTTCTCCATATTCACTCTGACCTGCTGGATAAGCGCAAGTGCATTGTCAGTCTGTGAATACTCAGGCTTGTCGCTCTGTCCGATGACAAGAAGACTGTCTGCAAGATCGAAAGTCTGATAAGATGTAAAGGTCACATCCTTGCTAGGAGAAGTGTATACGAGGTATTCGTTGTCACTGTCCTGAGGTGACGGCTCCTTGTGGCAGGCTGCTGCCAGCAGAGCCAATGCTGCGAAAAACATAATCTTTTTCATTGCTTTATATTTTATGGGGATTACTTATAATGACATTCCTTCAAACACATCGGAATTTTCATAAGGAACAATTTTTCCGCTGAGCCATACGGTATTGGAATTGAAGTTCGGATATACTGTAGCAGATGCTTCGTTGCTGCCAGGGAACATGTATATCTCGACCTGTGCATTGATTCCGATTCCCATGACATTCATGGTGAATGTTATCTGTCCGTTCTTTCCCTGCTTTATCTGCTGTCCGGAAATCGTACCATCCACAGTCACACCTCCTACTCCGTTAGGACCGGAAGCCATATTGCTTGGGGAGATCTGCACTACAGCTCTATTTCCCTTGACGGAAATGAAGTTTGTGTTTGAGTTTACAAAGACAGTCGCTCCGTTCCTGAAGGTCACATTGTCCGCTTCAAGTACGAAATCCTGATTCTGCAACGCAGCACGGGCCTGGACAGAGGCAACTGAGTCAACTAGACTCTGCAGATGACGGTCCTGGGCTGAACGAGCTCTGAACTCTGCCATCTCCTTATGCCACTCATCCATCTTTTCCTGCCTTGTTGCAGCACGTGCATTGCGGCCTGAAGTCTGCGCGTATACGTCGGGAGCAATCGCTGAAAGCCCTGCGACAATGACCATTACAGTCAGTAAAATTCGTTTCATACACTTTTCTTATTTTTAAAGATTCCAAACACCACAAGGCAATATGCGGACCAAATATGATATTCGGCTATTTTTTCGTATCTTTGGTCTTTATTGTAAGCACTGACTGATATGGAGCGGATAAACGAACTTTTCCCAAGATTTGATGAAGCAGGAAGGATGCTGATAAAGAAGGCATATACCATTGCTGAACAGGCACTTGAAGACATGACGCGCGGCAATGGAAAGCCTTTCATAGAGCATCCTGACGCAGTAGCACGCATCGCTGACGAGGAGATCGGACTCCCTGCAGAATGCATCGCGGCAATATATCTGCACGAGGCGGTAAGATTCAAGCCGGAAACGGACATCGAATCAGCCGGTTTCGGAAAGGATGTCCTTACTATAGTAGACGGATTGAACAAGATTTCTACCATCAATCCCAAAGACACCAGGCTCGAGGCGGAAAACTACAAGAGACTGATAGTCTCATATTCAAAGGACCCACGCGTAACAGTGTTGAAGATAGCAGACAGGCTTGAAGTGATGAGATCATTGGAGCTCTTCCCTAAGACATCACGCGAAAGGAAGGTTCTTGAGACAATGATGCTCTATATTCCCCTTGCCCATCAGCTAGGCCTGTATAACATCAAGAGTGAACTGGAAGATATCTATTTCCGTTATGCCGAACCGGAACAGTACAGATCCATAACAAACAAGCTCAAGAGCACCGAAAGGGACAGGCAGAAACTTATGACACAGTTCATAGAGCCTCTCAAGCAGAAGCTTTCTGACGAGGGCATCAAGTACAAGCTCAAGGTCCGCACAAAGACTGCCCTGTCCATCTATAAGAAGATGCAGAAACAGAAGGTTCCTTTTGAAGGAGTCTTCGACGTATTCGCTATACGCTTCATCATAGACTGTGAAGAAGACAAGACGATCGAGCATGCCTTATGCTGGAAAGTGTTCTCATACGTGACGGAAGAATATGAATCCGACACCAAGAGACTCAGAGACTGGCTCTCCAATCCTAAGCCTAACGGATACGAATCACTCCATATCACAGTAAAGAACCGTGAAGGAAGCTTCCTTGAAGTCCAGATCAGAACAAAGAGGATGGACGACATGGCGGAAAGCGGCCTGGCATCACACTGGTCATACAAGGGTATACGTCATGAGGCCACATTGGACAAATGGCTTACAGCAGTCAGAAAGGCTCTGGAGAGTCCTCTCGGTTCAGAGACCGACCCGATGGCAGCATATTACGAAGACGAAGTCCATGAAATACCTACCCGCGATGTATTCGTATTCACTCCGTCCGGCGAGCTGCGCAAGCTTCCTGCAGGGGCGACTGTACTTGATTTCGCCTTTGACATTCATACCAACCTCGGCATAAAGTGTACAGGAGGCAAGATAAACGGCAAAGCAGTAAGGATTACGGAAAAGCTGAAGACCGGAGACATTGTTGAAATCATGTCCGGCAAGAATCAGAAACCGTCTTCAGACTGGCTGAACATAGTCGTGACAACCAAAGCCAGGACCAAGATACGCCAGAAGCTTAGCGAAGCCGAGTTCAAGAAAGCCGCTGACGGTAAGGAGATTCTGGGCAGACGCCTCAAGAACTGGAAGATGGAGCTTGACGACGAGACTCTTGCTGCAATTCTCAAGAAGCTCCAGTACAAGACCATCAACGCCTTCTATGCCGCCATAGGCGAAGGCGTCCTGGATGTCGCGGAAGTGAAGAACATGATTCTTGAACTCACCCAAAGCGCTCAGGAACCGGCTGCAGTCGCAGGACAGGAGAAAAAGGCGACGGGAGGAGTTCAGGAGAAAGGTTCAGACGATATCCTTGTCATAGATGCAAAGAATGTGAAGGGTCTTGATTACAGGATGGCAAGGTGCTGTAATCCTGTATTCGGAGACGACGTATTCGGCTTTGTAACCAGAACTGAAGGCATCAAGATCCACAGGATGTCATGTCCAAACGCCGGTAGGCTCATGGACATGTATCCATACCGCATCCAGAAGGTAAAGTGGAGCGAGACTCCAAGCAGCGGTAACTTCCAGACCGGTCTCAGAGTCATAGCATCCATGGAGCCGTATGTCATCAATGAAATAATGGACATTGTCAATTCGTTCAGGGCATCCCTGCGAATGTTCAATGTCTCGGAGAATGACAGGCAGGGCACATATGACATCACGATGAAGATTGCCGTACCTAGCAATCTTGAGCTTGACAAGGTGACTTCACAGATACGAAACCTTAAGAATGTAATAAAGATAAACAGAATATGATGGTATTTGACATAGAGGAAAGAGTGGCGAAAGCCAAAAGACTGTTCAAGGAAGATGGATACAACTGCTGTCAGGCTGTAGTACTCGCATATAACGACCTGTTCGGCATTGATGACAAGCTGGCTGCTGCCCTGTCCTCCGGATTCGGAGGTGGCATGGGCAGGATGCGCGAAGTCTGCGGTAGCGTAAGCGGAATGGTAATGCTGGCAGGCCTCATGGCTCCGGCTGACAATCC
>JAFYUS010000025.1 GCA_017549505.1 Bacteroidales bacterium
GTCTCTCTCGAAGACTGGCTTCCAGGTACGCTCGTATGTATCTCTATCGCTCTCGTCGAAGAGGTAGTTCTTAAGAAGCTCTCCAGTGGTGAGCTTGATACCGGTGCAGTTGATTGTCTCGAAGATCTTCTGCGCATTCTCTCCCTCCTGTACCTCGATGGATACCAGACGCACATAGTTGATGACACTGTTAAGGAGTGCCGGAAGGCTGATTGGCGCGCTGCCGTCAGTTGGGTTCGCTGCAGCAAGGATTCTCTTAGCGAAGTAAGAGAACGCCTTTGCAAGGCGGTTGTCAGCAATCGGCTCTGTCTTCAAGGCCTCAAGCTCCATAATCTCATTATAGACACGAAGGTCGTTGTAGTTAGCCACAAGGATAGGCTTGCTCTCTCCGGAGAGGCTCATCTGCATGAAGCCGTTGCGGAAGATATCGTTACGTCCGAGGGCAAGGTAAAGTGCCTTCATGAACATCACGATGGTAGTGAGACGCTGCTGTCCGTCGATGACATCAAACTGATGGAAACCGTTCTTGAATCCGGCATCCTTAAGGATAATGGAACCGAGGAAGTACTTCTCCGGAGTCTCCGTATCAAGGAGTGATGCGCCATGCGCGATATCGTCAAAGAATCTCTGCCAGTTGGCCTCGTTCCATACGTATCCTCTCTGAAAGAAAGGAATCTTGAGTACACGATTGTTAAGAAATACCTGATTGATTGAAATTGCGTCTACTTTCATGTTATGTTCGTTTTAGTTATTATTAATCTTCCAACACTTGTCTTATACTGGGGAAAGTTTTAAGAGTTACAATAAAATTTCATAAAATGAATTCATTCGCTAGAGTCACCCTTACTGGTATCCCAAACACCAGACAATCCCTTATACTGAATAGAGTGTCCAGTGTTACACGCGAATTAAGCAAATGATTGAAAAACTTCTGAAATCCAGTAGAGTCTTTAGTAATGTCACCAAAATCCAGAATCTGAGAAGTCCAACCTCAAAGAGATGTGTAAGATTAGAAGCCGACCTTTCTCACCTTAGACTTGAATATCTCTTCATCACAGAACTTGTAGATATCATCAATGACTGGTCTGTTTCCAGAGAGAATATAGTCAACAGTGCTCTTGCGGACCACATTCTCGATCTGGCCACCACTGAAAGGATACTTGCGGCCAAGGCTAGCGTATTCTTCCTGGGTGTATCCCTTCATCATTGAAGCCCATATCTTGCTTCTAACCTCCTCGCCTGGCTTCTCGAGCTCCACCTTATAGATGAATCGTCTCTCGAACGCAGGGTCGAGGTTCTGATGAAGATTTGTTGTACAGATGAGGATACCCTCGATGCTCTCAAGCTCCTGAAGAAGGATATTCTGAAGGGTATTGAGCATCTGTGCAGCAGAGCTCTCTACATTCTCCATGCGCTTGCCGAAGACAGCATCCGCCTCGTTAAAGAACAGTATAGGCATCTTCTCCTTCTTCTTGCAGAGGTCACGGTAGATCTTGAAGATTCCCTTGACCGCCTTCTCGCTCTCTCCTACCCACTTGCTCTTGATCTTAGAGACATCGATGGTGAATACATCCCTACCGGTCTTTCTGGCCAGCTGAAGTGTAGTTTCAGTCTTTCCTGTGCCAGGGCCACCGTAAAGGATGATATTAAAGCCCTTTCTGAGCCCCATCTCATCGAGTCTCTCCTGGATACCCTTGAAGTGTGAATCCTCAAGAAGGGACTCAAGACGCTCGACCTGTTCCTGTTCCGGAGCGTTGTAGAACATCTCCTTCTCCTTGATGCTCTCACAGTTTACCACATCCTGATGTGATGCAGCAGACTCATCACAGAAAAGTTCCACTTCGGTAAAGAAAGTATCACGTACTTTGTCGGTAAGTGCGGCTGAACGCTTATCCATAAGTCCCTCCTCACCTCCGAATCTGATAAGGCCTCTCTTCTGGAAGCCATGCTTCTCTGCCTGGAAGAAGCGGAAGAACTTCTGCTCATCCTCCTTGTCTGAGATGAAGTTGCCAAGATGACGGAAGTCCATCTCCTTGTCGCCCCAGCTCACATAATGATGGCAGAGATACAGGAAGATACGCTGCTCAGACTCCGAGCACTGACGGATACCACACTCAAGAACCTTCTGACTGAAGTCATTCTGAGGATTGGCATCTATGAGCATATTAAGGTCAGAGATGAGGATATCCTTATCGATCTCATCGTTGCGGAATGCAATGAAGAGTTTTCTGAACTCAGAGAACATATCCTCAGTTGTAAGGCCAGCAAAACTCTTTTCAGAGAATGCCGTATCATTGACAATCGCCTCACATGCCTCCGGCATCACCTGGTATGTTGCATCACCGCCACGGTTCCTTCCGATGCGGACAATACGCTTCTGTGCAAGCGACTGAAGATACTTGCGGAAACTGATGAACTCAATATTGGTACAACCCAGGAACTTGGCAAGATCGCCGTCATCACATCTGCAGAAGTCATTGCTCTTCTCAAGCACATAAGAGAGGAGTGCTGCCTCTTCTGGACAGATACCGAACTTCTCACCCACATATGCAAGGTCATCTTTCAATGCCTCCACGGTATTGTCATTATAATCCTCACGTCTCACCTTAATCATGATACGGTTAAGGCAAGTTGCCATGCTCATTGTCTCCATGTCTCTAGGATCCATTCCTGCTTCCATGTCCATTCCAAAATCTCTCATAGTTTTTCTTCGTCTTATAGGTTTTCTGTCACTCATATTAAGTCTGTGTTTCCTTGGTATATCTCCATATACACGAACCAATTTTCTGCGTTACACCCAAGAAATGAAAAAGGCCGACCACTTGGCCGACCTCTGAGATACTATCGATGTAGCGATTTTTTTATCTGAATCATGTTAGATAAGAAAAGTTTCAATACCTGATTGACGTTGTCTGTCAGTCTCTGGTAATCTCTTCGTTTCATGGAAGTACAATGACTTTCAGAATTTCTGTCCCTAAAAATATTTTCCCATAGATGTGAGAACAGGCGGATTTGACTTTCTTCAAAGCCGAACTGAGCACACAGTTCATTCCATTCCTTGCAA
>JAFYUS010000026.1 GCA_017549505.1 Bacteroidales bacterium
AGAATACCGGCCTGTCACGCCGGGGGTCGCGGGTTCGAGTCCCGTCCGCACCGCCAAAGGGAGCATAGCTCAGTTGGTTTAGAGCATCTGCCTTACAAGCAGAGGGTCGGGGGTTCGACTCCCTCTGCTCCCACTAAAAAACGACTTAGATTTCTAAGTCGTTTTTTCTTTGTATACCTACCCCAAAAAAGGGGTACTGCTCAGCACCTAACCCACACACAATCAGCAATATACAGAATATGCGTGCTGCCAAAAGGGAGCACGCAGTTTGCATAAGCGACTAGTATTCAAGAGATTACAATACCGATAAAAGAGACTACCAGTCCAGAGCCACCACTTCTGAAACGACATAGGTGCTGCCGCCGATGTAGATCAGAGGACGGGCGGAAGGATCGCTTGTAACGATGCCCGTAGCAAGTTCTTGCGCAAGGTCAACTGCTTCGGCAACGCCGGGAGCAACGTGCGCATTGGCGACAGAACGGCAGACCGAAGCACAGTACGCACAGTACTTCTCATATACAGCCGTCGCAGGGAGTGCCCTCTTACCCTGAGCCTGAGTAAATACATATACTGCATCTTCCGGCATAAGATGGATGACAGAATCCACATCCTTGTCTGCCACGGAACCATACACCATTATGAGATGGGTGCACCTTCCTTCATCCTTCATCTTCTGCAGCTGGGCAAAATTATACTTCAGCCCATGTTCGTTGTGGCCTATATCGACGATAGTGACAGGAGAATCTGAAATCTGCTGCCATCTGCCGTTGAATCCGGTACGCTGCGCCGTATGGACTATGGCATCGACCATCCGGCCATCATAAGAAATGACATCCAATGCCGCAAGGACAGTACGGAGATTCTTTCGCTGGTATTCACCCCTAAGATCCATTGCCGCAAGGATTTCATCATGATTCCCCCATCCAGGAGGGCAAACCTTGTCTGCAAAGGTAAGCAAAGACATGATTGAATTGCGATTCCCCATAAACTCAGCTTCCGGAAGATTGGTATACAACACCTTACGTTCGAACACGGGATCGGTTTCCGGATGGCTCTCACCTATCACGACAGGAACCTTCGGCTTTATTATACCTGCCTTTTCGAAAGCTATCTCCCCAAGGGTATCCCCAAGCATGTCGCAGTGATCAAGCCCTATGTTCGTTATTACGCTCAACACAGGAGTCACGATGTTGGTACTGTCAAGACGGCCACCAAGTCCCGTCTCAAGTACTACGACATCAACTTCCTCATCAGCAAACCAGTTCAAGGCCATGAGGGTTGTTATCTCAAAAAAAGACATGTCCAGATGGTCAAAGGTATCTTTCCACCGGCAGACGAAATCCCAGACATACTCCTTGGAAACCAGGTGAAAACCCGAATCCTCGACCACTCTCATACGTTCACGGAAATCGATGATATGCGGAGAAGTATAAAGACCGACCCTAACCCCCGTAGCTGCCAAAGCTGATGCCAACATATTGGAGACCGATCCTTTACCATTGGTTCCTGCGACATGAATCACCTTATACCTGCGGTGAGGATGTCCCATCAGCTGGTCCGCAAACTCCATATTGGCTATACCCGGCTTGTACGCACCCGCGCCTACTTTCTGAAAAGAAGGGAATCTGCAGAACAGTTCCTGTATCATCTTTGCATATGCTTCTTCTGAAAAAAAGTTATCCATAATAAGGAGAAATCGCTTGTTATGAAGACAAAAATAAGTATTTTTACAAACTTATCCCCAAAAGAGGAATCATTTTATGAAAGAAAACGAATCTGCATTGTACTCCCATTACATCATCGATGGAATAAGGCAGGAAATGACACCTGCCGAGCTCCTGGACGAATGTATGGAATATGAGGGAGAGGACATGCCTTCTTTCGACGCGTTCGGAACATTCGAAGACATAATAGATGAGTCCACCGACCCTCCGGTAAGCACATTTACATACGACAGGGACAGAAACGAAGAATACGCGGCAATGACCGCCGAAGCTGCGGCAGGAGGAAGGGATTTCGCAATGCTTTATCCAGACCATTTCACACGCCTGCATATTGCGGAAGCGCTTACATCACGCCTATGGAGCAAGGGACATTTCCGCTTGGGAGACCTCAGGCTATGGGCGCAATGGGATTGGAACACAGAGCCTACCGGAAGCATGGCATCCTTCTATGCAAGCGTTTCAGCCGCAAGTGATTACGCATATTCAACCGGAGTTCCTATGTCAGATTATCTGTTCATCGAAGGAGACGGAAGCAACAGTGCAAAATTCTTTGCATGGCTGCCGGAAACCGAAATCACGGAAGAAGAGGAGAACCACGAATCCATCCTCTTCAAATCATCACCCTTCGAAAGCAGGCATCCATGGATCGGAGACGAAAGAAAATGTCCTGCCACCCTGGCAGATGATCCGGACTCATGGATAATCTACATACCGTTCGACACATGCCCGTTCAAGCTCGGAGGCTCCCTCTTCGCCCAGATAAACGGACATAACGGCGGTCCCTCACCTCAGATAACGGACGCAGATTATTTCATCGACTGCTATGAGGTCGTCAGAGAACTTGTAGAAGACGGCATAGTTTCCGCAGGCATAAGCATAGGAAACGGAGGACTTGCGACAGCCGCCATCCGTTTCTGCGAAGGCATGGGTGCGAGACTGGACATCAGCGGAGTGATGTCATCATACGGAGAAGATGATTCCACAAGGATCCTTTTCGGAGAAATCCCCGGAGTGCTAGTTCAGATCCGAGACAACGATTATGACTATTTCGACTCGCAGATGATCCTGCAGGACATCGCCTACTACCCTCTCGGACACCCTTCATCAGCATTGGACGGAGTAAGATTCGGAGAAAAAGGAAGAAGTTCGGTAGCAGGAATTCTCGCATCACTTTTAACTCAGGCAAGCGAGGGCGAGGATTAGGAAATTTGAAGAAAAATACTTAAATTCGCGCCGGATTTTTCCCAACTTAGGGACAGATTTACAATGAGTTGATTTTATTTATTATCAATCAAATATTTACAAGATTATGGAAAATAACAAGAAAAGAGTCTATTGCTTCGGCGGCAAAACCGCTGAGGGTAATGGTACTATGCGTGAGCTCCTCGGCGGTAAGGGTGCTAACCTCGCTGAGATGTGTACTCTCAACATCCCGGTACCTGCAGGTTTCACAATCACTACTGAGTGCTGTACAGAGTACTATGAACTCGGTGGCGGTTACAACGACGCTCTCAAGGCTGAAGTGGCAGAGGCTCTCAAGAAGACTGAGGCTATCATGGGCATGACATTCGGCGACAAGGAGAATCCGCTCCTCGTTTCTTGCCGTTCAGGTGCCCGCAGCTCAATGCCTGGTATGATGGATACGATCCTCAACATCGGTCTCTGCTCTGAGACAATCCCAGGTATGATCGCAAAGACAAACAACCCACGTTTCGTATATGACGCATATCGTCGTCTCATCATGATGTATTCTGACGTTGTGATGGAGAAGGCAGAGGGCATCGAGCCAGCAGACGGACAGGGTATCCGCCAGCAGCTCGACAGAATGATGGAAGAGGTAAAGGTAGCTAAGGGCTACACTTCTGACACTGACCTTACAGCTGAAGAGCTCCAGGACCTCTGCGAGCGCTTCAAGGTTCGCGTCAAGGAAGTTCTCGGAACCGAGTTCCCTGATTCAGCAGAGGCTCAGCTCTGGGGTTCTATCGGTGGTGTGTTCAAGTCATGGAACGGAAAGCGCGCTATCGCATATCGTCGCATCGAGGGTATTCCAGATGAGTGGGGTACAGCTGTAAACGTACAGTCAATGGTATTCGGTAACATGGGTGACAACTCTGCAACAGGTGTTGCATTCTCACGTAACCCTGCTAACGGTGACAACAAGTTCTACGGTGAGTGGCTTATCAACGCTCAGGGAGAGGACGTTGTAGCCGGTATCCGTACACCAAACCCTCTCAACGAGGCGACCAAGAACCCACACAACCAGAACCTCGCATCTCTCGAGACTTCAATGCCTGAGGTTTACGCAGAGCTCGACGGCATCCGTCTCCACCTTGAGAACCACTTCCACGACATGCAGGACATCGAGTTCACTATCCAGGACGGCAAGCTTTGGATGCTCCAGTGCCGCGTAGGTAAGAGAACAGGTCTTGCTGCCCTCAACATGGCTATGGACATGCTCGAGGAAGGTATGATCGACGAGAAGACAGCTGTAACACGCGTTGCTCCAGCTCAGCTCGACGAGATCCTCCACCCTATCCTTGACCCTGCTTCAGAGAAGAAGGCAACAGTTGTCGCTAACGGTCTTCCAGCATCTCCAGGTGGTGCAGTAGGAGTTATCGCATTCACTTCAGAGGCAGCTATGGAAGCAGCTGAGAAGGGCATCGCTACAATCCTCGTCCGTGAGGAGACTTCACCAGAGGACGTAGAGGGTATGCGCGCTTGTGCAGGTATCCTTACTCAGCGCGGTGGTATGACTTCACACGCTGCTCTCGTAGCACGTGGCTGGGGTAAGTGCTGTATCGTAGGTTGCGAGGCTATGCACATCGACCTCGAGAACAAGGTCATCAAGTTCAAGGGTTCTGACAAGGAATACCACGAGGGTGACGTTCTCTCTATCAACGGTGCAAAGGGTGCTGTATATGATGTAGCTATCGAGACTATGGACGCTTCTGACAACCCACGTTTCCAGCAGTTCATGGCTATCGTTGACAAGTTCCGCACAATGGGCGTACGCACAAACGCTGATACTCCTGAGGATGCAGCACGTGCTATCAGCTTCGGAGCAGAGGGTATCGGCCTCTTCCGTATCGAGCACATGTTCTACGGACAGAACGCAGAGACTCCGCTCTCTAAGCTCCGCAAGATGATTCTTGCAAAGAACGACGAGGAGCGCAAGGCAGCTCTCGCTGAGCTCGAGCCATTCATCAAGGCTGCTGTAAAGGGCACTATGAAGGTTATGGACGCTAAGCCAGTGACATTCCGTCTCCTTGACCCACCTCTCCATGAGTTCGTTCCACAGACAGAGCTCAAGAAGAACGAGCTTGCTGAGGAGCTTCACATCACCGTAGGTGAGATTGAGAAGCGTGGTGAGTCTCTCCACGAGGTGAACCCTATGATGGGTCACCGTGGTGTACGTCTCCACATCACATATCCTATGATTTCAGAGACTCAGTTCCGTGCAATCTTCACTGCAGCTGCAGAGCTCAAGCAGGAAGGCTTCACTCCTAAGCCGGAGATCATGGTTCCAGTAACCATCTCTGAGCGCGAGCTTCGTTTCCAGAAGGCTATCTGCGAGAAGATCCGTGCAGAGGTTGAGGCTCAGTTCGGCTTCGAGATCGAGTACATGTTCGGTACAATGATCGAGATCCCACGTGCTGCCCTCACAGCTGACAGAATGGCTAAGACAGCTGAGTTCTTCTCATTCGGTACAAATGACCTTACTCAGATGACATTCGGATTCTCACGTGACGACGTAGGAACTTTCATGGGTGACTACCTCGGCAACAAGATCCTCGACGCTGACCCATTCAAGACTCTCGACACCAAGTCTGTAGGTAAGCTCGTTGACTACGCTGTGAAGGAAGGTCGTGGCACACGTGCAGGTCTCAAGTGCGGTATCTGCGGTGAGCACGGTGGTGATCCTGCATCAGTTGAGTTCTGCTACAAGACTGGTCTCAACTATGTATCATGCTCGCCATTCCGCGTTCCTATCGCACGCCTCGCTGCTGCTCAAGCTGCTATCAAGGCAAGCAAGTAATCTTATTGAGATTATATAATAGAAAAACGGGTTACCGGGAATATCCGGTAACCCGTTTTTTTGTATATTTGCATTATTCCAAATAACAATACATATGAAGAAGATAGCATTTATTATTATTGCCATATTGATGCTCGATTTCACATCGGCATATGGATGGGGTGCTAAGGGTCATGATGTGGTGGCAGCCATTGCAGAACAACACCTGACACCGAAAGCAAAGAGAAAGATCAACAGGATTCTTGATGGCAAGTCCATCGTGTATTATTCATCATGGATGGACAATATCCAGAATTCACCTTACTGGGAAAACGGATACAACAAGACAAAGACCTGGCATTACGCCAACGTTGACGAAGGATTTACATATCAGACAATGACAAAGAATCCTGACGGAGACGTCGTATCGGGTCTTGAGAAGTTGACCAAGGAAATGACAGAAAACTACAGGAACCTTACTGACAGCATGAGGGTAGACTATCTTAAGATGATTGTCCATATGGTCGGTGACCTCCATTGTCCCATGCACGCCGGTCGCCTGAGCGACCGCGGCGGAAACGGGACAAAAGTAAAGTGGTTCGGTCAGAACACCAGCCTCCACTCAGTATGGGACAGCAAGATGATCGACTCTGCAAGAAAATGGAATTACTCGGAATGGGCAGAACAGCTGGACAGAACCGACAGAAAATACAGAAAGGAAATCATGAAGGGATCATATGAGGAATGGTTCAACGACACAGTCGAGAATGCTGCAGACCTTTATGATTATGTAGAGGAACTCGGTGACACGCCTAATCTTTCATACCAGTTCGTGTACGACTTCTCCCCTCTCTTGGAAGAGCAGCTGCTAAACGGAGGATATCGTCTGGCATATGTTCTGAATACCATATTCAAATAAGGAACACAAATCACACATAAAAAAACGGATGCCTCATATAAAAGAGGCATCCGTTTTATTTATGTGTGATAAGGAGATTAGAGTGTGAAATACTCGCAATCCTTACCGCAACGTGTCTCTACAACTACGTTGAGCTTGCCTTCGCGAGCGAGCCATCCGAGTGCAGTGTAGAAATCTGCGCTTGCAAGACCTGTCACCTTCTTAAGCTTAGACTCAGTCATCTTACCGTTTGTGTTGAGGGCGTTCCAGATAACGCCTGCGTTGTTTCCAATGTTGTTGATTTCCATAATTAATCGATCTGTTTAAGTTTGTAACCTTGCCGGCTCAATAAGCATGCCGGCCACACTATAACTAACTAACTTTCAGGGCGCAAAGATACATAATAATTTGAAATACATACCATTGTAACAAAAACTTAACAGATCGTCCAGGGTATGGCAGATAAAATTCTTACATCCATTCCAGATTCTGAATGAATTCGTCCAGCCATTGCACCCTGAACTTAAGAAAGTCTGCACAATATGCCACTTCCTCCTCCCAGGATCCCAGACATATGAGTCCGGCGCCTTCATAAGAATCCAATATCTGCCATTTCTCAAAATTTGATTTCTGAGCAACGCTGACATTTTCAGATACTGCCGCCATCTTCTCCTGTACAGCTGGTATCCTCTCCTTGAGAACCGCCCATTCAGCCTTTATCGCTTCTATAAAGAACGGATCCTTCAGCATCCTGCTGTAATATTTCCATCTGCTCCATATCTTCTGATCCCAGACAGGCTCGAAAGGAGGAGTTGCCCATGCTCCTGCAGGATCCGAACGATATGATATGCCAAATGAATACTCCGAATCCCATAATGGTCCGGTCTGCAACTTGGCACCGCGGGTCGGAAGCACATAATACATGTTCGGGTCTTGGGTTGCAGTCAGCTCTGCAAGAATGAACCACTTGGCGAACGAATGGAGGTCCACCATGTTACGATACCCGTCACGGGAAAGGAATCCATCAGAATAAAGCAGAGTCTCGAATGAGTTCATGAAGTTACGGATATACTCATACTTCTCGTCACCTTCTGCAATCTCGCCATCTTCAGGATCAGGATATTTGAATGTGAACGGATAACGCTTTACAGATGTGGTGAAATGCAAAGGTTCGTTCATATAATAATTGTCATTCTCGAAAAGATATCCGTCATCTTCTATATCCACTCTATGCTTCTTCTTCTCTATCTGGTCGATGAAAGTGTAGACTCCTCTATATTCTTTGTTGATATATAATTTGACATGACGATACCTCAACTGATAATCAGTTTCCAGGGCTGCAGACAATTCACACATATACGCGGTCCTCATAAGGGACTTGTCGCAATAATCTGCGAGAAGAACCCAATCCTTGTTTTCGGGAAAACCGAAGACTGACTGCTTTTCATCAAACTTTATCTTGTATGGTTTCTTAGGATAATTCCATGTGAAGTTTCCTCTGCCTTTGATTTTTCCTCTTGAAGAAAAGGACGGCTTTCCGTCTTCAGTAATGATGATCGTAGCCTTCAGATAATCATCCTTGCTTATTACCTCTTCCTCACCGTCCACATATACCTCAACTACCGGCACACCGTCCTGCACAGGTGCAGGACACCATGGAGCAGATGTCTGCTCATCCTGTTTCGAGCACGAAAGTATCGAAACAGCCAGAGTAATGAAAACGAAAAACAATTTCAGCGACTTCATATTGATCATATTCCTTTCCATGAGGAAGGTACAGGAGCCTCGACGGTCATCTGTTCCTTTCTTACGGGATGAGTAAATGTTATTCTTCTTGCATGGAGTGAAATGCCTCCATCGGGATTAGACCTGGGCGCACCATATTTGAGATCACCTTTGATCGGACAGCCGAGGTTCGAGAGCTGACAACGGATCTGGTGATGACGTCCGGTAAGCAATTCCACTTCAACCAGCCAATATCTGTCCGTCTTTCCTATCTGCCTGTAGTTAAGTTTCGCCAGTTTTGCGTCCTTGCGGGCGGCACCCAGACGACAGACATATGACTTGTTCTGCTTCTCGTTACGCCACATCATATCCTCCAGATGTCCCTCGGAGGGAGCAGGTGCCGCACACACCAGCGCCCAATAGTACTTATGCACATCCGAGTCACGGAACATGGCATTAAGACGTTCCAGAGCCTTGGATGTCTTTGCCAGCACCACTATGCCGCTGACCGGACGGTCAAGGCGATGCGGCAGTCCCATAAACACCTGACCGGGCTTGGAATCCCTCTGCGCGATAAAGGCTTTATAGGTTTCTGTAAGAGGTTCATCCGAAGTCTTGTCACCCTGGACAATCTCCCCGACCTTCTTGTTCACGACAAGAAGATGGTTGTCTTCATAAAGTATTCTGGCTGCGAGGTCGTCAAACTCCTCGCGCGACAATTCTCTGTAAATCATGTCGCAAAATTAGCAATTCTGTCATTAAGAAAGAGCGATGTCACGAAAAAACTGACATTTTGGCATATATTTTACGTTTCCTGGTCTTGGCACAAGTTTCGATAATAGCATGGGCAAACTGAAAATAAATTAAAAAATATAATATTATGGGAAAAATCATTGGTATTGACCTTGGAACCACCAACTCATGCGTGGCAGTAATGGAAGGTAATGAACCTACCGTCATCATCAACAACGAAGGACAGAGAACGACTCCGTCAGTTGTAGCATTCACCGACGGTGGAGAAAGAAAGATCGGTAGCCCTGCAAAGCGTCAGGCTATCACCAACCCTAAGAACACAATCTTCTCTATCAAGAGATTCATGGGTGAGAAGTACAGCCAGGTATCAGGCGACGTTGCACGCGTACCTTATAATGTAGTGAAGGGCGACAACGACACCCCTCGCGTAGACATCGACGGACGTCTCTATTCACCACAGGAGATCTCAGCAATGATCCTTCAGAAGATGAAGAAGACTGCAGAGGAATTCCTTGGCCAGGAGGTTACAGAGGCTGTCATCACAGTTCCTGCATACTTCTCTGACTCACAGCGCCAGGCTACCAAGGAAGCGGGAAAGATTGCAGGTCTCGAGGTAAAGCGTATCATCAACGAGCCGACAGCCGCAGCACTTGCATATGGTCTTGACAAGATGAACAAGGACATGAAGGTTGCCGTATATGACCTCGGTGGCGGTACATTCGATATTTCGATCATGGAACTTGGTGACGGCGTATTCGAGGTACTCTCTACAAATGGTGACACCCACCTCGGAGGAGACGACTTCGACCAGGTGATCATCGACTGGCTTGCATCGGAATTCGCTTCTGAGAACGGCGGCATCGACCTCAAGAAGGATCCTATGGCACTCCAGAGACTCAAGGAAGCTGCCGAGAAGGCAAAGATCGAGCTCTCAAGCCAGACTTCGACAGAGATCAACCTTCCTTTCATCATGCTGAAGGACAACATGCCTCTCCATATCCAGAAGAACCTTACAAGAGCCAAGTTCGAGCAGCTCGCTGACAACCTCATCCAGAGAACAGTAGAGCCATGCCGCAAGGCGCTTCAGGATGCAGGTCTCTCTGCTTCTGACATCAACGAAGTACTTCTCGTAGGTGGTTCTACACGTATTCCTGCCATCCAGGCCGTAGTAGAAAGATTCTTCGGAAAGGCTCCGAACAAGAGCGTCAACCCTGACGAGGTTGTAGCAATGGGTGCAGCTATCCAGGGTGGTGTGCTCGCAGGTGATGTAAAGGACGTACTTCTTCTCGATGTTACTCCGCTCTCTCTCGGTATCGAGACTCTCGGCGGTGTGATGACAAAGCTTATCGAAGCAAATACAACCATCCCTACCAAGAAGTCACAGGTATTCTCTACAGCAGCAGACAACCAGCCTGCAGTAGACGTACACGTTCTTCAGGGAGAGCGTCCTATGGCAAAGGATAACAAGCTTATCGGCAACTTCATTCTTGACGGCATCGCCCCAGCGCCAAGAGGTGTTCCTCAGATCGAGGTGACATTCGACATCGACGCAAACGGTATCCTCAACGTATCTGCAAAGGATAAGGCTACAGGCAAGGAGCAGAACATCCGTATCGAGGCTTCATCAGGACTTTCTGAAGCCGAGATCCAGAGAATGAGGGACGAGGCAAAAGCAAACGAGGCTGCTGACCAGGCTGAGAAGGAGCGCATCGACAAGATCAACAATGCTGACGGAATGTGCTTCCAGACTGAAAAGAACCTCAAGGAGTACGGCGACAAGATTCCTGCAGAGAAGAAGGCAGCTATCGAAAGCGCAATGAATTCTCTCAAGGAGGCTGTAAAGGCACAGAACATCGCTGACATCGACAAGTACAACGCAGAACTCGAGGCAGCATGGCATGCAGCTTCTGAGGACATGGCGAAGGCTGCTCAGGCAGGTCAGGCAGGTCCTCAGCCAGGAGCTCAGGGTCCTTACCAGGGAGGTAACGACGAAAACGACGTGGAAGAGCAGTAAGATCTGCTGATTCAAGAAAGCAACCAGGCTTTCAGTCCGGCTACGCAAGAGCATAGGTATATGCTTCGCTCGGACTGAAAGCCTGGTTGCTTTTTGTAACATATCTGCTCCTCCGGTATCAAAATCGTTACATCTCGGAGGACGCAGACGCGGATATGGATGATAAAATAAATTTATGTATGCTAAAATAAATTTTAGTGTAGCCTCAGAGGATAAAAAAAAGAAAAAGATGATGAATGTTTTTTATGATTTGGTGTAGTTCACGACCAACTGAGATACTTTTGGCGGAAAAACTCAAAGCATGAAAAATATGAAAATATCAGTCATGGCCGCACTATCCTTTTGTCTGGCGGCCTGTTGCAACGAAATCATTGAAAGTCCTGAATCAAAATCAGAAGATGACTTCACATCAAAGATGGGCCTGCATATTCTGGGAAGCAATGATACAAGAAGTTCGATATCACCGGATGAGGACCAGATAAAGAATATCTGTGTGATGGCTTATGACGAAAAGGACGGAAGGCTTGCATGTGCACAGACTGCAAGATCGGCAGATGAAATAGAAATGGAACTCCGAGCTGGTACATATAATATATATGTAACTGCAAACATGGGTGAATTTGATGCACCGATTAAGGAGCAGGATATAGGTGACGCTTTCCATTCCATAGAGGATATAGCCCAGTTAGGGCAGGCCTTGCCAATGTGCTGGAAAGACAGGACTGTACTGAAGGCCGGAGAAAAGACTACACTTTATGCAAAACTGTCCAGACTGGTTTCAAAAGTTGATTTCTCTGTAGAAACAGGAGTTCTCAAAGGGCTGGAAATAACATCTGTCCGTTTATGTCAGACAGCTGGAGTGATACGTCCTTTCATGGAAGGAGGCAGCAGGATTCTCTATGCTGATGAAGCAGTAGACGGAGACTATGCCAGTGATGAGGACATAAGCCGCCTGATAGCTGGTGAGAGCATATTTCTATATGTCACGGAAAACTGCCAGGGACTGCTGCTCCCCGACAATACGGATCCATGGAGCAAGGTTCCGGAAAGTATAGGAAAGAAGGCTGAACTGTGCACCTATATCGAAATGGAGGGAAGATGGAATGAAAGCTCAGACTATGAGGGTAAGGTAGTATACAGATTTTACCTTGGCGAAGATGCTGCAAGTAATTTTGACATAAGGAGAAACAGCCTCCATAACCTGACACTATATCTTGAAGAGGAGAGTCTTGACAGAATAAGCTGGAAAATAGATGCCTCTGAAATGGAAAGTGTCTCGTGGGAAGCATCTTCGTCCTTGAATGACAACTTCCATGAACAGGACAACTTCTATGTAACCGAAAACATCATGATAAATTTCAGCTTCGATGAAAACGGTCAGAAGTATTGGAAGAAGAGGGATAATGCCTTTTCGTTGGAAGGAATCGACAGCAACGGCAATACAGTAATCCGTTTTGACACGCCTGTAAATCTTGGTAAAGGAAAATATCAGGCTACCGGAACCTGTATATCCGAAGGAAGATACGACATACTCATCATCAATTCCAAGACAGGAAAGAAAGAGTACGTGCTGGATGACGGAACCGTTCACACTCCGGGAATAATAGCAGGAGAAGAAGGATTATATGCAGACAAGCCTGTGAAAGGGTTTGATAGAAAAAGCCGAATCGAAATCAATGGAGATTCCATGGACATATGTCTCTACCTTGTGGATGATGAAGGATATAACCTCAACCAGGGCCATTATTACGGATGTGACTTCAGCATATGCAGATGGAATATGAACATATTGAATACCGCATACGGATTTACTCTGACTGAAAATGCCACTATAGAAGAAATACCGGGAGATTCATGCAGCGACAGCTATGCAGTATGCTATAGATTAAGCCTGGACAACGATGGGGAGGATAAGCAATGGAACAGATTGCTTACCGAAAGTCTCGGCCGCGATATCATACAATTGAACTTCACGGAAGCCTCTACAGAGATTGAGACAGATCACATGATGGATATAGAAACCCGAAATATGGAGATAGCCTTTATGGCTGTGCCTGATAAGTTCAAGGCTACCTTAGGGACTGAATTCATGTACGTCATTGACAATCCTTCAAACATTCCTTTGGCCATCAAAGGGCTCAAACTCAACAGTATGAACAAAGAGCCTGACCCACAAAGGGCTTCAGCCATACTTTGCAGGGATATCAAGGGGCACATTGGTACAGATCCTCTGCTCATATCATTAATGCCGGAATCGGTATGCTCTCTTGAAGAAGGATCTTCACCATCAGTAATCATAGATGGCAAGAGATGCTATCCTGCTTATGACGATGACGTCGAACAGAATGCCATTCCCTCACAAAAGGCTATGTTCCATACTTTTGACGTGAATTACCTCTACTCTGACGACGCATGGATGGGAGGAATATCCGGTGAACTTAACCTCTACGACACACCTGCTCATATGGCTCTATATGGTAAGGATGGTTATGGAAACTGCGGAGCATTGATGTATACCAATAATTACTCTATTGACCTGTTTGACACATACAACGGTACAACAACCGATTTCAGTGACTATGGTGATCTCCTGAATCAAGACTACATCGATGAATTCAACGATATCATAAAGGTTGAACTCGGAATAAATGAAAAGAACGAGCTCACAGCCAGAGCATCAGAAACAGTAACGGTTGACATATCCATATCAGGTACTCTCACGGGACATATCAGATGCGTATCCGTTCAAGATCCTTTCAATACTATATGGGGACACTATTTCACACATGAACAGGAGTTCAGTACCAGTCAGACAATAGTCATAGACACAGATCCACGGTCAATTGACAACGGAACAATATCAGATGCCTTTGCGCAACTTCGCACTCACAAGTATTATTCAGTCCAAGATGCATGGAATGTAGACGAATTCAGAAATCCGAAAATGATGGAAGGAACTTTCAGAGAGTACCTTAAGCCGGAAAGTATGCAGATAGTAGTCAGAATGGAAAGCATGAATGGCTGTCCGATAGCTATAAGTTTTTCGGGGTCTCTGTCATATGATTACAAGACTTCCGACCCTGTCAGCTGGCCGACAGGATCGGGATACAGACAGATAGTGCCTTCATCCTATTCGGGTTTTGACTCAGGCCTGGACGATGACGGCTGTCCTCCAGGTTCAAGATTCAAAGCTGAGACAGTCAATTTTCAGCCGAAAGTCCTGTTCTATAAAAATCAGGGGCTGTATCATAAGTAAAGTATGCTCCAAAGTCGTTTTACAGACCTTGGAGCATCTCTTTATCTTTTTTAAAAGGATTATTCAGCAGCTTTAAGACGCTCAGCGTTCTCCGCGATCTGAAGCTGGTCGATAACTTCCTGGATTGCGCCGTCCATGAAGACCGGAAGATTGTACATCGTGTAGTTGATGCGGTGGTCGGTCACACGTGACTGAGGATAGTTGTATGTGCGGATCTTTGCTGATCGGTCACCGCCTGCTACCATTGTCTTTCTCTTTGCAGAAATCTCCGCAAGGTACTTCTCATACTCCATATTATAGAGACGTGTACGGAGTTCCTGGAGAGCCTTGTCATAGTTCTTGAGCTGCGACTTCTCATCCTGGCACTGAACTACGATTCCAGACGGGATATGGGTAAGACGGATAGCCGAGTATGTTGTGTTCACCGACTGTCCGCCAGGACCTGACGAACAGAAGGTATCCTTACGGATATCGTTCATATTGAGTTCGATATCGAACTCATCTGCCTCCGGGAGAACAGCTACAGAAGCTGCAGATGTATGGACACGACCCTGAGTCTCTGTCTGAGGTACACGCTGGACACGATGAACGCCTGACTCATACTTAAGGACGCCATACACACCTTCTCCAGAAACTTTGCATACGATTTCCTTGAATCCACCTGCTGCACCTTCCGCCTGGCTGGTAATTTCCATTCTCCAGCCTTTGGTCTCGATGAACTTGGTGTACATACGGAAAAGGTCACCGGCAAAGATAGCGGCTTCATCTCCACCTGAACCTCCACGGATCTCAAGGATGGCGTTCTTGCTGTCCTGCGGGTCAGCCGGGATAAGAAGCAGCTTGATCTTCTCTTCCCATTCTGGAAGGGTAGGTTCGATCTGAGCGATCTCATCCTTAGCCATCTCTCTAAGGTCCTCATCCTTTTCAGTTGCAAGAATCTCCTTGGCCATCTCATAGTTCTCAAGGATCTTCTTGTATTCCAGACCAGCCTCAATGATAGGAGTAAGTTCCTTATACTCCTTATTGAGCTGTACAAATTTCTTCATATCCGAAATCACTTCAGGGTCCGAAAGCTGCGCCTGAAGTGCCAGATATTTTTCCTGAAGGCCCAAGACCTTCTCCAAAAGTGAATTTTCTGCCATATATATGTCTATTTTATCTTCTTTATCCAGCAGCGGCGACGCATCCACAACTCATGGTCATACCTGGTCCATACGTTAACCGCCGTATTTGTCTCTATCTGTGGATTTGCCAAAGCCCATCTGGCTCCACATTCCTGCGCCTGCTGCGCCATCATTCCATGTATAAGCGCCGAGACTCCTGTATTCTGCCACTTCGGTGCTGCCCCTACCAGCATCAGATCCAGACAGGTAAAGTCTTTCATCGCCCTAAGCACATGATACCATCCGAAAGGGAAAAGACTGCCCTTTGCCTTCTGCATTGCCTTCGACACCGAAGGCATGGCGATACCGAAAGCTGCAATCTCATCGTCAGCATCCATTATCACACAGCAGAGACGTCTGTCAAGCTGTCCGATGATCTGGTCGATTTCCTCCTCCACTTCATCTTCCGTAAACGGCACGAAGTTATACACATGACCGTCAAAGGATTCATTATACATCCTGAAGAACTGTCGGACCATATTCCTGTCTTTCTTCAAGACATCAAAGTCTGCTATACGGAGATTATGTCTCTGCATCAGACGATCCGATATCTCCTTCAGCCTGTTGCCCGAACCCTTGTCTGCCGGCATCATATACTGTATCCAGTCGCACTCCTTTTCGAATCCCAGTTCCTGTACTATATCCGCATAATAGGGATGGTTGTAAAGACATGAGAAAGGAGCAAGCTTGTCAAACCCTTCTACCAGCATGCCCTGACGGCCCAAGGTATTGTAATACAACGGGCCATGGATTTCCTCCATACCATGTTCCTTCGCCCAGGTCTCGGCAGCATCGAAGAGCACACGTGCCACTTCAACATCATCAATGAGGTCAAACCAGCCGAACCTGACTCTCCTGGTACCATATTTTTCGTTGTATCTCGGATTTATCATCGCGCATATGCGTCCGACGACTTTTCCGGAGGCATCTTCTGCAAGCCACATCTTCCTTTGGCAATACCTAAGGGAAGCAGCATGCATGAGTTCGTGCTCCTGGCCCTTATGCAAAGGCGGAACATACTGGGAGCATCCTTTATAAAGAGACTCAGGGAATCTGATGAATCGTTTCAGATCCCTTTTACCAGCAACTTCTCTTACCCTGTACAACATCGCGCAAAGATAACAAAAACATCTTTATTTTCACTCCTGTGGAGCGACCTTATTCATAAGATGCTGCACCGCAGCCTGCGCACATACACATCCGAATACCGCAGGTATATATGAAACCGTCCCTACCTGCGACTTCTTGTTTCGGTCTTCGCATGGAACTATAGATTCCTTATCCGGCAATTCCTCAGAGAAAACCACCTGGAATCCTTTCTTTATCCCCATGTGCCTGAGACGCTTGCGGACTATATATGCAAGCGGGCAGTTGAACGACTTCGACACATCGGTCAGGCGCACCTTGGTTGCGTCGAACTTGGCGCCGGCTCCCATTGACGAGACAAGCGGAATGCCGTTGTCCACGCAGTATTTTATAAGATGGAGCTTAGGGGCCAACGTATCTATCGCATCTACAAGAAAATCGATCTTATAAGAGCCCAGGGCCTCTTCTGCTTTCTCAGCCTCAAGATATTCCTTTATGACTGTAAGGTCCAGCTGTGGATTGATATCCTTCAGGCGTTCTGCCAGCACATCACACTTAGGACGACCGACAGTCGAATCCAGAGCCAGCAGCTGTCTGTTCTTGTTGGTGACCGACACATCATCGCTATCCAGGATGATGAGATGGCCGACTCCTGCACGGACTATCATCTCGGCGGCATAACCTCCTACCCCACCGACTCCTATTACAGCAACCGTAGAATTGCGGAAATGATCAAGAACCTCCTCTCCTACCAGCATTGCCGTCCTTTCCTGCCAATCGTATATCATAAGCCTTTAGCCTTTCCTTCGTCCCAGATAGCATCCATCTCCGCAAGAGTCATGTCAGTGAGATTACGTCCCTGGCGGATTGTCTTTTCTTCAAGATATGTGAAACGGCGCCTGAACTTAGCACAAGTACGCTCCAAAGCAGTATCAGGGTTCAGTCCATATAGTCTTGCCGCATTCACTGTAGCAAACAGGAAGTCACCAAGTTCATCTTCAGCACGGTCATATGCTGCTGCCCTCTCATCTTCAGTCTGAGCCACTGCCATGGCATCCAGCTCTGCCTGATATTCTCCCATCTCTTCCTTGACCTTATCCCATACATCTTCCTTCTTCTCCCAATCAAATCCGACGCCTCGAGCCTTGTCCTGCATGCGGTAAGCCTTAAGGAGCGGCGGAAGCGTGTCCGGAACTCCGGAAAGGACAGTCTTGTTGCCGTCCTTTTCCTTGGTCTTGAGCATTTCCCACTGCTTTATGACATCCTCTGCCCCACCGACTTCTGCGGTCGAGAACACATGTGGATGGCGATAGATGAGCTTGTCGCAAAGGAAATTGATTACATCCACGATGTCGAAATGCTGCTTTTCTTCCCCTATCTTGGCATAGAAAAGGACATGCAGAAGCACATCTCCGAGTTCTTTCGACAGTTCATGCTCCTGGCCTTTGAGGATAGCATCGCTGAGTTCATATACCTCTTCGAGGGTCTGCGGACGCAGAGATTCGTTGGTCTGCTTCCTGTCCCACGGACATTTTTCTCTTAATTCATCAAGTACATCCAGGATTCTGCCGAATGCCTGAAGCTTTTCTTCTCTAGTATGCATAATGTATTATCTGTGACAACATGCAAAGTTAGCAATTCTGCAAAAAATAACTATCTTTGGCAAGATAATCACATAACCATGCGTAAAGAGATACATTTCGTTTCAGCCGAAGAGGCGGTAAAGGTCGTAAAATCAGGCGACCACATTCATCTTAGCAGCGTCGCAAGCGCTCCCCGCATATTGATCGACGCACTCTGCAAGAGAGGAGAGGCAGGAGAACTTCAGGATGTACGCATCCACCACCTCCATACCGAAGGACCTGCTCCGTATGCAGACCCGAAATTCGAAGGAATCTTCTTCCACCAGGCATTCTTTGTAGGAGCAAACGTCCGCAAGAGCGTACAGTCCGGATATTCTGACTATATCCCGGTATTCCTCAGCGAGACGCAGAAACTCTACCGCTGCGGAGCACTCAGGTGCGACGTTGCGATGATTCAGGTATGTCCTCCGGACAAGCATGGATATGTATCATTAGGAACATCAGTAGATGCGACTTTGGCTGCCATCGAATGTGCAAAGACGGTGATTGCAGTAGTTAACCCGAATGTGCCTAGAGCATGGGGAGACGCAATGATCCCGATGGATATGATCGATATCTTCGTAGAAGGAAACGAACCTCTTGAACCGGCTCATTTCAGCGAGCCGAACGAAGTCGAAGTTGCAATCGGAAAGCACTGCGCAGCTCTCATCGATGACGGCGCATGTCTCCAGATGGGAATCGGTGCCATCCCTAATGCAGTGCTCGCCCAGCTTGGCAATCACAAGAATCTCGGTGTCCATACAGAAATGTTCGCAGACGGAGTGCTGGAACTCGTAGAAAAGGGCATCATAAATGGAGCGAACAAAGTTACTGATAAAGGCAAGCTGGTATCGACCTTCCTCATGGGTTCTCAGAAGGTATACGACTTCATAGACGACAATCCTATGGTTCTGATGAAGGATGTAGGATACACAAACGATCCATACGTGATAGCAAAGAACCCTAAGATGACAGCCATCAACTCGGCCGTACAGATAGACCTGACCGGTCAGGTATGTGCTGACTCCATAGGCTTGAGATTCCACTCCGGAGTCGGCGGACAGGTCGACTTCATCTATGGTGCATCACTCGCTCCTGAGGGAAAAGCGATCATCGCGATGCCTTCGACCACAAATAAAGGAGGAAGCAAAATCGCTCCAGTGATCATCGAGGGTGGCGGAGTGGTTACCACAAGGCCTCATGTCCACTATGTCGTGACCGAGTTCGGAGCAGTCGACCTCTACGGAAAATCGATGCAGGAACGCGCAAAGCTCCTCATAAGCATCGCTCATCCCGACCACCGCGAAGCTCTCGACCGCGCAGCGTTCGAACGCTTCGGCGGACATTACTGCAACGTGAAGATCTGATAGAATTATTTAGCAGCCGCCTTTCTGGCGCGGTTGCGGGCAGTAAGGGCGCGCTGGAATTCGCGGGCGTTCTTGAGGTGTTCGTTGTATGTCACGGCGAATTTGTGGGTACCGTCGAAGGCGGCGCTTGCACAGAAGTAGATATAACCGTGCTTATCTGGATTCAAGACCGCATCCAGACATGCCTTAGGAGGCACATTGATAGGAGCCGGTGGAAGTCCTGCATACTTGTAGGTATTATACGGAGAATCTACTGTAAGATGTTTCTTCAGGATGCGGTCAAGAGTATAACCATGAATGAATGCGATTGTAGGGTCAGCCTGAAGTCGCATTCCTTTTTTGTATCTGTTCAGATAGACTCCTGCAATCTTCGGATACTCGAAGTCCTTGAGGGTCTCTCCGCTGACGATGGATCCGAGGATCGAGACCTGCATCCTGCTCAGGCCCTGTGCCTTGGCCTTTGCATCGCGTTCAGGAGTCCAGAATGCATCGTACTCTTTCTTGAGGCGGTCGAATATTTCTTCTACAGATGCAGTCCAGTACATCTGATATGTATCGGGAAGAATCATAGCGAAGACATTCTCCGGAGTGAAGCCGTAGCCACTAAGGAACTCAGACGAATCAAGAGCCTGCGCCACAGATGCGGAATCGACCATCATCTGCGTACTTATCTTCTTCGCGATACGTCCTTTGCTGCGCATGGTACCGGAAAGGACGAGATTCTGCGGAGTCTGCCATCCGAATACCAGCATCCGGGCCACATATATGCTTGTCGCAGAAGGCTCGATTACATATCGTCCAGGTTTCATATTGGAAGCGACCTCCATCTTCTTGAAACAACGTTCGATGCTTCGTGGACGAACAGTACCTGCCCCAGCCTGCAATGAGTCGACAATCTGCGAAACCGTGGTCTCCGGACGGACATAAAGGACATAGTCCTTTGTAAAGTTAGACTGCTTATTATCGATGTAATACATTCCTAGGACATATCCTGCCGCACCTGCAAGAACCGCCAGGACTGCAGACACCCATATGATGATCTTATGGCTACGTTTCATCACTTTCTCAATTTAATTATATCTCCTTCGCGGATGATACTGTCATCCGCCATCTCATTTATCTTATAAAGATTCTTCAGTCTGACTCCATAGCGTTGAGCGATGGAACGCATGGTCTCTCCTTCTTCAACGACATGCTTGTCCAGACCTTTTACAGCCTGCCCTTTCTTCGGTTTAAGGTATACTTCTGTCCCTGGAGCAATAGGAGCTTCTGCCGCAAGGTCATTGTACTTCAGGATTTCGCGCAGGAAAAGATTATTAGCTGAGGCAATCGAAGCATAACTCTCCCCTTCCATAGCCTTGACAAATGGCACGCCGTTTCTCTTATATACTTCGCGCGAGATGCTGAAATGAAAATCCTGTCGCTGCGCTTCGGTCAGGGCTTCGGTCTGTTCTATCTCTGTCGGAGAAGGAGGAAGTACATCAGGGACCTTTACAGTCACACGCTTTGATTCCTTCCTAGACTTTCTGTCTGCCTTCGCAAACGAAGCAGGCTTGTCATCATATTCATAAAGCCTGTAATCTTCAATGATTCTGATGAGCTTGGAAGCATAGGAAGGATCAGTTGCATACCCGGCCTTTTTAAGGCCGTTAGCCCATGACTTGTAATCTGTCGTCTTGTAATCGAACAGGAACTTATATCTGTCACGATAACGAAGGAAATCAGAATGATCGCGATATGACTGCTCAGGAGAAGGATATTTTCTGAAGCACTCGCCCTTGGCATCGTCATCATAATATATCTTCTTTCCTGTCCAGTTGTTATGACACTTGATTCCGAAGTGGTTGTTTCCCTTCACCGCAAGTTCCGACAGTCCGTACCTGGATTCCAGGAGCCCCTGCGCAAGCGTTATGCTGGCAGGCACACCGCTACGGTACATTTCCTCTACCGCCAGGGTGGCGAACTGTTCTATGTATATCTCCTGCGGAGACTTCTGGTTATGCTGAGCATAGGCTGACAGGCCTATGAACAGGGATATTATCAATAACTTTATCTTCATACATTGCGAAGATAAGGAATTTCCACGACATCGCCATCATGGGCAAGATCCGTATCAGGAAATACTGTTCTCAACTCATCAAGGAAGAAGTCTACGGACGGAAAGCGGGACGAATAATGTCCCACAAGAAGACGTCCCACCCCAGCCTCAAGGGCAACCTTTGCAGCCTGTAAGGTAGTCGAATGGAAGTTCTTTTGAGCCATTTCCTCCATATCGGCCGGATAAGTAGCCTCATGATAAAGAAGGCTTACTCCCTTTATCCACTGCGCAAGTTCAGGGAATGGAGCAGTATCGCTGCAGTATGCATAACTTCTTGGGACATATGGAAGGTACGCAGCCTCTGCCAAAGGAATCACGTCCTCTTCGCGGACTACATCCTCCCCTCCTTTAAGACGTCCTATCTCAGCGACAGACAGTCCGTACTTTGCAATAGCCTCCTTACGTACATTATAAGGCGGCATCTTCTCACGTATAATGAATCCGAATGTCTCAACGCGGTGGTTCAGAGGGAAAGCAAGGAGCTCGACAGTCCTGTTCTCATAGACGATTTCGGGTTCTGACATCTCAAGTATGACATGGTTAATCTCATATTTGACACCATCTCCGAAATGAGCCATAAAGAACTCCAGAACAGGAGCGAAGGACTTAGGCGCATATATATTAAGGACTGAGCTTCTTCCGAACATTCCCATAGTGGAAAGAAGACCGAAAATCCCGAAGATATGGTCTCCATGGATGTGGCTGAGGCATATGTGTTCGATCTTCAGGAAAGACACCTTAGCCCTGCGGATCTGCATCTGCGCACCTTCGCCGCAGTCAATCATAAACAAGCGCCCACGTACATCAAGTACTTGGGCGCTTGGATATCTTTCAGTCGTGGGCAGGGCCGAAGCCGTGCCCAGAACATTAAGAGTGAAATTCATTATTAGTTGTTGCCTTCGAGCTGGCTCTTGAGAGCTGCGAGAGCGTCGAGGTCACCGAGAGTAGTCTTCTCGATGTTCGAGTTGATCTTCTTAACAGCCTTCTTAGTGCTGTCAGCCTCAGCAGCAGCCTTCTGTGCTCTTTCCTCAACAGCAGCAGCGTAAGTCTTAGCGTGTGAGAGAGCTACCTTCTTAGCGCTTCTCTTGAGAGCGATAACCTTGAATGAGAGAGTCTCGCCGGTTACAGGCATAGAACCGTCTTCCTTAACGAGGTCTCTTACGAAGCACTCGCCTTCAACCTCAGCCTCGAGAGCGATAACTGCAACCTTGTCGCTGATGTTCTTTACCTTACCCTCAACTACAGTACCAACAGCATACTTAGCCTCAACCTCATCCCATGGGTTAGGGAGGAGCTGCTTGTGACCGAGTGAAAGCTTGTGGTTCTCCTCGTCGAAGCCAAGGATAGTAACCTCGATAGCGTCACCTGCTGCTACGAGCTCTGACGGATGCTTGATCTTGTTCCAAGAAAGGTCGCTGATGTGGATAAGACCCTCGATACCCTCCTCGAGTTCAGCGAATACGCCGAAGTTAGTGATATTGCGAACAGTTGCTGTGTGCTTTGTACCTACTGCATACTTCTCACGGATGTTCTCCCATGGGTTAGCAACGAGCTGCTTGAGACCAAGAGACATCTTCTTCTCCTCGCGGTCGAGAGTAAGGATCTGTGCCTCAACCTCGTCACCAGCCTTAAGGAACTCAGAAGCGATGCGGAGTCTTGGAGACCATGACATCTCTGAAACGTGGATAAGACCCTCAACACCTGGCTCGATCTCTACGAATGCGCCGTAATCAGCGATGAGAACTACCTTACCCTTAACCTTGTCACCTACCTTGAGTGATGCATCGAGAGCATCCCAAGGGTGCTGGCAAAGCTGCTTGAGACCAAGAGCGATTCTCTTCTTAGACTCATCGAAGTCGAGGATAACGACGTTGATCTTCTGGTCGAGAGCAACAACTTCCTCTGGGTGGTTGATACGGCCCCATGAAAGGTCTGTGATGTGGATAAGTCCGTCAACACCGCCGAGGTCAACGAATACACCGTAACCTGTGATGTTCTTGACTGTACCCTCGAGAACCTGACCCTTCTCGAGCTTGCCGATGATCTCGCTCTTCTGCTGCTCGAGCTCAGCCTCGATAAGTGCCTTGTGTGAAACTACAACATTGCGGAACTCCTGGTTGATCTTCACGATCTTGAAGTCCATAGTTGTGTCAACATACTGATCGTAGTCGCGGATAGGCTTGATGTCGATCTGTGAACCTGGGAGGAATGCCTCGATTCCGAATACGTCCACGATCATACCGCCCTTTGTACGGGTCTTCACGTAACCCTTTACGATCTCGCCTGCGTTGTAAGCGGCGTTTACCATATCCCAAGAACGGAGCTGGCGTGCCTTCTTGTGTGAAAGGATAAGCTGACCCTTTCTGTCCTCAGTATTCTCAACGAATACCTCAACCTTGTCACCTACTGTGAGCTCAGGGTTGTAACGGAACTCAGGAGCCATGATGACACCCTCGCTCTTGTAACCGATGTTAACGATAACCTCTCTCTTGCTGATGGCTGTAACTACACCCTCAACAACTTCACCCTCAACTACTCTTGAGAGTGTCTGGTTGTACTGCTCAGCGATTTCCTCTACTGAAGCACCGTACACATCGTCGTTCTCGAATGCATCCCAGTCGAACTCCTCTGGAGCAACTGAAGCGTTGAGAACGCTCTTCTTGGTTTCTTCTACTGCTGGAGCTGCTACTTCTGCAGCCTCAACAACTGTCTTGTTTTCTTCCATTGTAAAATTAAAAAACAAACTAGTGGGTTAAACATTATTTATTGTGCCTTGCCTCAACGACTTACAATAAAAAAGCACGCTTCGGCAAAAAAGCGTGCAAAAATATGGATAATTTTCGGAATTTCAAATACTTTGACAGAAAGTTTCTAGAACATCCTGCGCTTCTTGAAAACCCAGAAGATTACGGCAAGAGAAACCATCATCAGAGCCATGATTACGACCCATGCCCAACCCGAACCGCTGAAGAAACATCCGAACTTGACATTCATACCGAAGAAGCTGGCAATCAAGGTAGGAGGCATCAAGAGCAGGGAGACCAGAGTGAAGACCTTCATGATCTTGTTCTGGTCGAGGTTGATGATACCGAGAACAGTATTCTGGAGGTACTCCAGACGTTCGAAGCCGAAGTCAGTATGGTTGATCAGGGATGAGATATCCTTCAAAAGGACGTTCAGTCTCGAATGATACTCCTTCGGGTATTTCGGACTCTTAAGAATGCTTGAGATGACCCTCTGCTTGTCGATGATGTTCTCACGGATACGCATTGTATTCTCCTGCAGGAGGTTGATGTCGATAAGGAATTCTTCGCTGATATCCTCTCCTACGCTCACCTTTCGGTTGTACTGGTTGATTTCCTTCGACACGAGCTCCACCATGTCCGCATCAAGGTCGACACGCTGTTCCATAATGCTCAGGAAAGCCACATGGCCCGATTCATACATCTTAGGAAATGCCATCAACCTCCTCTGAAGGTCTGTGAAACTCTTGAGGGGACATTCCCTCAATGTAGTAAGGATATGGTCGGTAAGGATAAATGACACGGTCTCCTCGGTGTACTCGTCAGGACCGGGTATAAGGAAGCTTGTATTTGCGAATATCGCCTGCTCCGTCTCGGAGAAACGTGATGATATCTCGATCTCTTCCGCCTGCGCACGATTCTGGATCGTAGTTCCTAGAAACGACTCGACAGCCCTCTTTTCTTCTCCCGAAGGGGCAAAAAGGTCAATCCATATCACGCTGTCGTAGGGAATGGTAGCGAAATCGGCTTCCGACTGGGAAACCATCATCTGTCCGTTCTCTTTGTAGAAGATTTCAATCATACTCCTCCTCCGTTTTTTGCTCCGGCCAGTCGTCGGAACGGGTTTATAACATACGAAACAGGCTAGCGCACAAAAAGGCTAGCCTGCAAATTTAATGATTTTGTTTCAGAATACCAAATATAGATTCCTCGACTTCGCTCGGAATGACGGGATGAGACTCGGAATGACGAGAGGAGACTCGGAATGACGGGAATCATGGTTTGAAGATCTGACGGTTGACGATGGAACGTCCGAGAGTGAGTTCATCGGCATATTCAAGATCATCTCCGAAGCCAAGTCCTCGAGCCAGCGACGAAACCTTCACACCGGACTGCGCTATCTGTCTGTATATATAGAAGGACGTCGTTTCCCCTTCAACGTCACCGCTCAGAGCCAGTATGACTTCTGCAGGTGCTCCGTCAGAATCAAACATTGCTTCCGGAGACATCAGAGCCGCCACCCTGTCGGTCAGCTGACGGATAGTCAGATCGGACGGACCGACTCCGTTTATCGGAGATATGATGCCGCCGAGCACATGGTATACGCCATGATACTGCCCTGTCTTCTCTATGCTCATGACATCCCTCACGCTCTCGACCACACATATTGTCCTATGGTCGCGCGAACGGTCCGAACAGATCGAGCAGATATCATCATCAGAAATCATCATACAGTTGCGGCAATAGCGGACATTGTCGCGCAGGGCGTCTATCGCCGCCGTAAAATGATGAACATTTTCCTGCGGCTGCTTCAGCAGGTGCAGGGCCAGACGCAGGGCACTCCTGCGTCCGACTCCCGGAAGGGAGCCGATAGCATCGACTGCTTCTTCAAGCAGTCTGGATGGATATTGTTCCTTATACGCCATGATATCTTACAAGTTCATCTATCGGCGACGTCAAAAACGTCTCAAATTCAAGACCGTACCTCTTGCCGGCTTCACGCACATATTCCTCGCAGGCACAGCCGAAGGAGCCTATGACTCCTACCTTGATACCGTCTCCGGACTTATGCGGATAACGTGCAAGAGCGTACTTCATGAAAGAATCCATGCAGCCCTCCACAAGCGATCGGAAATACCCTGTAGGTTCATTTATGTTTTTCAGGATGAAGGGTGCGAACGAACCTAGAAAGGCAGCGGCTCCTGGTTTCCTGTATACATTCTCCACAACCACCTGATACGGCATCTCATATTCCTTATGGAACAACAGATCCACCTCCAGAGGAAGCAGACTCCTGACATAGTCCGACATAAAGGCCTTTCCAAGCGCAGCTGCACTTCCGTCATCCCCCAGGATATAGCCGCCGGATTTATAGTTCTGCATTATCTTTCCGTCTCTGTATAAACAGCTGTTGGACCCGGTGCCCATTATGGCCACTATACCCTCACCGTCACCGAACAGCGCCCTGGCAGCGGCAAGAAGGTCCGAACGGAAATCAATGAATGCATCAGGACACCATTTCTGAAGGGCGTCCCTTATCGGCGCTACGGAAGCGGTGGTCACAAGACCTGCCCCATAGAAATATATCTTATCCACATGCTCACCATCCGGATTGAGCACAGGCATAGCCTGACCGACTGTTGTGTGGAAATGGTCCGCACCATAAGTGGACGGATTCATTCCTAACGTATCAGCCGACCGCACCACTCCGTCCTTATCGACAGACCGCCATGCGGTCTTGGTCGCCCCGCCGTCCGCAATAATTATCATATCAATCTGAATTTCAATCGTTTACCACAAATCGCCTGCGTCATATGGAGCAGGCGTTTCATCACAAATACCTGTATTACAGGACTTTATCAGGAATATACCTGCCGTGCTTCTTCCAATGGATGTAGCCGTAAACCGCAGAGAGAGCATATGCAGCATAAAGGGCTGTCATCCACCACATTCCTTGAGTCGCACAAAGGATCGTGCTCATGGTATCGGCGAGGATCCATATCCACCATTGGGCGATATATGAGCGGACAAGCCACCATGTCGCCACTGCGCTAAGCACGGCGACGGCCGAATCAAGGTACGACATCGGATTTTCCATCAGCTGCATCACCCAGGCAAGAGCGAAGGTTCCTGCGATACAGACAAGCAGGCTGACAATCAACGTCATCATCGGAAGACGGTTCAGATGAATGACGTCACCACCGCTTACAGCCTCTGAAGAAGCTATTTTCTTCTTATCCCTACCCCACTGCCAAAGACCGATGAAGGCAGTTATAAGGTAATAGGTATTAAGGCCAAAGGACGCGTATAGCCCTTGCCTGAAAAAGACCCACATGGCAGCAAGGCTGGTAAAGACCCCGACCACCCACATGAAGTTCTTCTGGCGTATCTCCAGTATTATGTATATCACTCCCGTAACAAGAGTGAATATTTCCATGAAGTCCATAGCAAATATCCCCGGACAAGCCGGGGATGATATCATTAGAGAACTTCGATGAGTTCAACGACAAACTTGAGAGTTGCATAAGGAGGGATAGCACCTGGAGCGCCATGCTCGCCATACGCAAGGTTGTAAGGGATGTAGAACTCATACTTCGAGCCTTCAGACATGAGCTGGACACCTTCTGTCCATCCGGCAATCACCTGATTGAGGCCGAACACTGCAGGCTCTCCGCGGTCGTATGAGCTGTCGAACTGAACACCGTTGAGAAGGGTTCCCGCATAATGGCACTTTACCTTATCTGTAGCCTTAGGCTTCTTGCCCTGACCTTCTGTGATCACCTTGTACTGAAGACCGCTAGGGAGAACAACAACACCCTCCTGCTCGGCGTTGAACTTAAGGAATGCTTCTCCTTCCTCACGCATTGCAGCGCTCATTGCAGCTGCCTCAGCCTTCTGCTCAGCCTCAAGCTCTGCAAAATACTTATCAAGAAGCTGTCCTGCCTCCTGGAATGAAACCGCAGGTTCTGCGCCGGTAAGCACAGCCTTTACACCTGCTGCAAAATCATCGAATTCAATTGTCCTGATGCCTGATGTCATCATATTGTGGGCAATGCTCATGCCCAATGCGTAACTGTTCTTGTCCATTTCTTATCTTTTGTTTTTATGAATCTGCAAATTTAGTGTATTTTCATTGACATCCGTCTTCATCTTCATTTTTATCTTTCCTCGGATGATGTTCCATTACCTCCCGATGCCATGTAGTGCTGTCCACATGTGTATATATCTCCGTCGTCGTTATGCTTTCGTGTCCGAGCATTTCCTGGACGACACGAAGGTCAGCTCCGTTCTCGACTAAATGGGTAGCGAACGAATGACGGAATGTGTGAGGGGATATTTCCGCTCTGACATCCGCAATGAGCGCCTGCTTCTTTATCATCTTGAACATGGACTGACGGCTGAGAGATCGTCCGAAACGATTCAGGAAAAGGATGTCCTCCGATGCTGTATCTGCCGCTTCCGGTCTACGACCGAGATACTCGTTTACAGCCTCTGCAGCAATCTCACCTATCGGGACAAGCCTTTCCTTGTTGCCCTTACCTATGATTCTGATAAAACCTTCATCAAAATACAGACATGAGATCTTAAGTTCCACAGCTTCAGAGACTCTCAATCCGCAGCCATAAAGGACCTCGAGTATCGCTCTGTCCCTCAGTCCGTTCCATGTAGACAAGTCAACTGAGTCGATTATCGAGATGACTTCTTCCACAGAAAGCACGTCAGGAAGATAACGTCCCAACTTAGGAGAATCCACCATGTCACACGGATTGTCTGCAATCATGCCTTCCACGATGCACCAGCCGAAGAATGACCGGAGGGAACTCAGAAGACGGGCCTGTGACCTCTTGCTCAGGTCCTGACATGAAGAAAGATAATCAAGGATGACTTCCGGTTTCAGATCCTTTACATCCTTGATCTTCACGGCCTCCAGAAACTTCTCTACATCACAACAGTACGATGCCACCGTGTTCGGCGACATCGCACGCTCTATCTTGAGATAGTTTCTGTAATCCTTCAGAAGCATTAAAGAGTAGAGTACTTCTTTCCGTACTTGAGCATCTGCTCAAGGTATGTATCTCCGTAGACAACCTTGTAGTCCACGATTCTTCCCATCTTCCTTACAGGGACAATCTCAGGGTTGACAAAGCCTCCGTACGGCTTGAGCTCAAGGGTGGCATAACGCTCGAGAACTTCCTTGTGAAGATCCGGATCGATATCGACAGCGTATTTCTCCACCAGAGCCTTGCCCGCAGCATAGTCACCTTCTGATTTGATTCTCTGAACCTCTGCAAGGAGATCTCCGAAAAGACCGCGGAGAGCTTCATAGTCATTTACGATAAAGAATGTCTTGCCGTCGCGTACCTTCTTCTCGATCACATTATCCTTGCGGCCCTTCTCATAGCACCAGTCAGCGATGAGCTTACGGTTCTGCATATGCGCCTCCATATTCTTCTTGCCTAGGGCTACTCTTGTAAACTGGGTGAAGATACCGTTGCGGATATAACTTGAATACTGAGCCTTGTATGCTTCCATATCAGGAAGGATGCCGAGTTCCACAAGCTTAGGATCTGCGAGATAATAAAGACCGAAGAGGTCTGCGCGAGTCTCCTCGAGAGTCGAGCTGAACTCACCAAGGGCGTTCGGAGAAGTCTCAGGCAGAAGCTGGCCTGATCCATGACCGAGACACTCGTGAAGATCGGTATGGAGATCGTTGGTAAGCGCACCGTATTTCTTCTCCATAGCCATCTCTTCTTCCGACCATGCGAACTCGCTGAGCATGCTCTTAGGTGATTCCTGAGCAGCCATATTGTATGCATTTGTAAGGTTTGCGATGGTCACTGACTTCGAACCATGTTCGCGACGGATCCAGTCCGCATTAGGAAGATTGATTCCGATAGGAGCCGCAGGGTAACAGTCACCGGAAAGCACGGCAACGTTGATGACCTTCGCAGTCACGCCCTTCACTTCCTCTTTCTTGAACCTTGAGTCTACAGGAGAGTTATCTTCGAACCACTGGGCGTTGTCGCTGATCAGTTCAGCGCGGCGCGAAGCCTCATTGTCCTTGAAGTTCACGAGGCCTTCCCATGTAGCCTTGCGTCCGAGAGGGTCATTATAGTCCTCCACGAAACCGTTGACGAAGTCTACAGTACCGAGAGTATCATTGACCCATTTGATATTATACTCATCCCAAAGCTTGAGGTCACCTGTCCTGTAATACTCCATGAGGTCTGCGATATATGCCTTCTGCATGTCGTTTTCCGCAACCTTTGCAGCCTTCTTCAGACTGGCGTTGATCTTTTTGAGAGCCTTGCCGTAAAGACCTCCTACCTTGTATACTTCTTCACGGACAACCCCGTCCTCACCTTTCACTACGCGGCTGTTGAGTCCGTATGACACCGGTGTCTTGTCTGTAGGGTCAACCATTTCCGCATAAAGAGCTTCAACTTCAGCACGGGTCACGTTTTCGTAAAAGTTCACAGCCGAAGAAGCCACGATATCTTCGGCATGCATATCCTTGCGTGCCGGAAATATTGCAGGATCATACATTACAGGAAGGAGCTCTGCACACTTCGCCTCATCTCCTACAGCTGTCATCAGAGCGGCAAAATATTCCTGCGGGCACTCCGGGAAGAACTTGTCTTCCGCATAATGATGATGGATACCGTTGCTGAAGAACACCCTCTTGGCATATGTCTCGAAGTCCGCCCAATCCTGTGACGTACGGTCACCGTCATAGTTGACGAGAATATTCTCGAGAGCCTTACGTACATCAAGGTTGTACTTGTTGTTCTGCATCCAGATGATGTCTCGACCGTATTTTGCAGCTTCTGCAAGATGGTATACATATTCCTTCTGCTGCAGGGTCAGCGCATCCCATCCCGGAACCTGATATCTCATTATCTTAAGATCTGCGAATTCATCGATAAGATACTTGAATTCACCTTCCTGAGCCGCCTTGTCCGAGCAGGACATCAAGGTCGCGGCAAGACCTGCACCTAAAACCATTTTGATTGAAAATTTCATATCTGTACTTCATTAATTGGCAATATCATGCAAAGATACTAATTATGTCAAATAATACTTATATTTGCACGTTTTAAAAATAGAAAAGCCGGATGCCAGGAAGACGCACACATATATTCATAGTATCATCATTAATTGCGGCGTTGGCAGCCGCAATATCATCATGCTCTCCCGACTGGGAGCATGAGATGGTTCCCGGAACATCAGTTTCCGGTTCCGGAAACGGGGCTGACAGGGATATGAACACAGATACCAGAAAGGTACTGCTGCTCTATTCCGCAGGCTTCAATTCCATCAGCAGCTATCTCAAGGAGGACATCGAAGACCTCTGCAAAGGCTGGGTTCCACGCCAGCGCAGGGCAGACGACGTGATCCTGGTGTACAGCCATCTGCCGTCATCCCGCGGCCAATACACGGTCAAGACCAGTCCTGTTCTTTTCCGATTATACTCAGATCCGTCCGGAGAAGTCATACGCGATACACTTGAAGTATACTCTCCCGACACGATATCCTCATCAGCAGCCCAGTTCCATGATGTCCTGTCATATGTAAAGGAAACATTCCAGGCCAAAAGTTACGGACTGATATTCTCGTCACACGCAACCGGTTATCTTCCCGAAGGTTTCTATTCAAAGCCCGACAACTATACCTTCAGCGAAGGTATCATGCGAGGACGGGGGCTCCACGGACGTGGCGCCCCGTCACCGGTTCCTTATGTGGAACCGGAACAGGAGCCGGGGCTTCCTGCAGTAAAAAGCATAGGCCAGGATGTTGACGGGAACGTGTCATATGAAATGGATATCCGCGATTTTGCAGAAGCCATCCCTATGAAACTGGATTACATCCTCTTCGACGCCTGTCTGATGGGAGGAATCGAGGTCGCATACGAACTTGCCGGGAAATGCGACATGATAGGATTCTCTCAGGCGGAGGTACTGGCTGAAGGATTCAACTACACCACCCTGGCTTCCCACCTGTTGGGAAACAGACCTTCGTCTGACGCGTACAGCGTCTGCGAAGACTACTTCACCCAATATGATGTACAGTCGGGAGTATACCGGTCAGCCACAATATCTCTGATAGACTGCAACAATCTGGAACCTGTCTCCGAGATCTGCAGGACCTTGTTCGAAAGATACTCGTTGCAGCTGCATACGATGGACCCTCAGAATGTACAGCGGTTCTACAGATCTTCGAAGCATTGGTTCTACGACCTTCAGAGCATACTGGAAAATGCAGGAATCACAGACACTGAAAAGAAGGCGTTGCTCGAGGCGATTGACGGCTGCATATTATATAAAGGTGCGACTCCTTCGTTCATGAACGAATTCTACATCAATACATTCAGCGGATTCAGCATGTATCTTCCAAGCAACGGACACGCTGAACTGGACAAGTATTACAGGACGCTTAAATGGAATCAGGCGACGGCGCTTGTAAAATAAAATATTTTATCTATCTTTGCAGCCCCATAAAAAGCGCTGATGCTTTTTGGTGCAATGGGGTTTTTGCACGACGCAAAAACTGAGTAACACATTTTTAAAAATTTCATTACAATGCAGCACATTGAACTCAATGGCCAGGTTCGCGAGGCCAGCAACAAGGCAGCTGTAAAGGCTGTACGCAGAGCAGGACTTGTTCCTTGCAACATCTATGGACACGGAATGGAGAACATCCTTTTCACCATCGACGCACAGGATCTCAAGACCATCACTCACACTCCTAACTCTTACATCATCGACCTCAAGCTTTCTGACGGAAGAAGCGGTCATGCAGTAATCCACGAAGTACAGTATCACCCTGTAACCGACGAGGCTCTTCACGTAGACTTCCTCTTCGTAACTGAAGACAAGCCTGTTACAATCGAGGTTCCTGTCAAGGTTGTAGGACACTCTGAGGGTGTAAAGATGGGTGGTAAGCTCCTCGTTTCAAGCCGCAAGCTCCGCGTAAGCGCTATGATGGAGAACCTTCCTGACCTCCTCGAGGTTGACTCTACTCACCTGATGATCGGCAAGCAGATCGTTGCCGGTGACCTCAACTACGAGGGCGTTACCATCGTATCTCCTAAGGCAACCATCATCTGCTCTGTACGTCCTACACGTGCAACTCAGCAGGCTAAGATGGAGCAGCAGGCTACTGGTAAGAAGAAGTAATCTGAGTTGGTATGAATTATTTGATCGTCGGTTTAGGAAACATCGGCGTCGAATATGCCAACACCAGACACAACATGGGATTCATGGTATTGGACGCCTGGGCTCAGGCGTCCAATATTCTTTTTGAATCAGGCAGGTACGGCTATACGGCGACGATATCATTCAAAGGAAGGAAATTCACTCTTCTCAAGCCATCAACCTACATGAACCTCAGCGGAAAGGCAGTAAGATACTGGATGAACGAGCTGAAGATTCCCGTAGAGAATCTCATGGTCATCTCAGATGACCTTAACATACCTTTCGGCACACTCCGTCTGCGCAAGAACGGAAGTGCAGGAGGTCATAACGGTCTTACCAACATCAACGAACTGATCGGGACTCAGGACTATGCGCGCATCCGTGTTGGTATCGGAAACGAATTCGGACGAGGTCAGCAGGTCAATTACGTACTCGGCGAATTGAGCAAGGAAGAGATGGAAGAGATGGGAGAGATCAGCAAGCGTGTGATAGAAGGTGTAAAGGCATGGGCCACCATCGGTGCAGACAGGGCGATGAATGTCGTGAATACACGTCCTAAAAAGTCACAGGACGAACAGAAACAGTAAGCCAAAGCATTGAAAACAACAATTTTAAGACTTAAAACTTGTTTTTTATAAAAAAATCTCATAACTTGGCGGAAGTTTTTACCAATCACGAACATTTAAATCACTAAAACAATGAAAGAACTTGTAGATCAGATCAAGGCAGAGTACGAAGTTTTCGCAAAGAACGCTGAGGCTCAGGTTGAAAAGGGTAATAAGGCTGCTGGTGCACGTGCACGCAAGGCTGCTCTCAACCTCATGAAGGCTATGAAGGAGTTTAGAAAGGTATCTGTAGAGGCTACCAAATAATTTTTCCTTCAAAGAACAAAGATAAAGGGGCTCTAGCATCACTGCTTAGAGCCCCTTTAAACGTGTACTAAAACCTAAACCTGACATATAGATGCAATGTCATTTTAAAACGTTGCATGAAATCAATAAAATTTTTCACTTTTTTTACATCACATCAGGACACTGACATTATCCACCCATAATGTATTGCCCACTCCCCCATAGAAGGCCTTGCCGCAGCTGGAGATGAAATGAATGATCATATGATTCGGTTCCGCATCTGCATCAGCCCATCCATCCTCTGAAACTACAACATTCTCTCCCCTGCTGTTCAACGCATGAAAGGCTGTTTCCGGGTCATTGTTGAGACCCATATATTCCTTAAAATATGGCTCGGCAGTGATATCGCCATAATGGACAATGACTTTATGGCCGTTCACCCATTCGGGCACGTCCCTGGTGATCCTTTCGATTCCCGTACCGACTCTCAAAGCATGAACATTTCCATCCGCATCTTCCCAACGCTTCTGCAGTATCACAATGATCTGGGCATGATCCGGATACCCCATGGGCTTCAGCTTTGAGAAGCCTGTACCTCTTATCGTCTCATTACCTACATCCGCCTTATAATCCAGCTGAAGCGCTCTGGGTCTTCCGTTGAAAGGCAAGCCATAGAACACTTTTGACATAGGACTTTTTGTATCCCTTATCGGCTCCGGGAGCGAGCCGACAAGAAGGGCACCCTGACAGGTCACATCCATATTTACCACACCAAGGGCCTTTACATTCTCTACGTGAGTTTCGATACGCGCACAATATCCGTCACCTCTCTTTTCCGGATAGACAGTGTTGTTCGTCTTGACTATTCCGGCAACGACAGCCAGAACATTGTTTGTACGCCAGAGATATCCGTCAGGAGCCGAAAAAGGTTGCTTACCGGTCTTCAATGTATCTGCAGGAGAGCCAAAGAATTCATACAGATATTTGGTCTGACCGCCTATAAGGGCTGATTCTTCGATTTCACGGACACACCAGGAGTCAAATTTACCTCCATCGTTGATCATCCTGACTATAGAGTCCTGGGCATAGGACACTTCAAAACAGAAAAGATGGAAGAGTGCGATTAATACAGATAATGTTGGCCGTCTCATAAAAAATGTGTAAATATGCAAGTTGTTACAAATATAGTGACGTTTTTACAAGAACTGAACTTTTTATGAGATTGAGACATATCATTGCTACATTCGTGCTTATACTCGCTTGCCAGTCTTCATACGCCGGCCCTGCGGGAAATTCTGCCGTGTACATAAGGCAGCCGGACGGAAGCATGTTTCAGGCAAAGATAAAGGGCGACGAATTCACAAGAATCAAGACAGACACAGAAGGCCGCGCCATAATCCAGGAACAGGACGGCTGGTGGTGCTATGCCATATATGATGCAGACGGGACAAAGAGATCAAGCGGCTGGAGGGTAGGAAGTCAGACTCCGTCAGGCATATTGGCGGAAAGCAGCCTCATCCCATATGGAGAACTGTCGGAAAGGGCAAGAGAAAGAAGGAGATCGTCATCAATCGGCGGCGAGTCGTCCATATACAGAAGGATGAAGGAGCTGAGAGGAATACTGACCAGAAGCGAGGAAGGTGAGGAAGATGACGGACCTATGGTGAAGCATGGTATCGTGATTCTGGCGAACTTCAGGGATGTAAGGTTTGAACATACAAAAGCTGAATTCGAGGACCTTCTGAAGGAAGAAGGATATTCCGTAAACGGAGCGACCGGAAGTGCCAAGGAGTATTTCGACGCCCAGTTCGGCGGACTTATGGAATTCGATTTCCATGTCAGCGAAATAGTGACTCTCTCCAGGAACCGCTCATATTACGGAAGCAATGGCAGTGATGACAACGACAAGGCCCCGGCAGACATGATTGCAGAGGCATGCAGGCTTGCTGATGATGAGATCGACTTCTCCCTTTATGACGACGACAATGACGGAAGAGTAGACAATGTATTCGTCTTCTTTGCAGGCGAGGATGAAGCCGAAGGCGCGGATGAGGAGTGCATATGGTCGCACGCATGGTACATCTACAGCGGAGCAGGGATAAAGTTGGAACTCGATGGTACAGTCATCGACCGATATGCATGTACATCAGAACTCACAAGAGCCTATGATCAGGAAGGTAATGTACATAAATTCATAAGCGGCATAGGCACTTTCTGCCATGAATATGCACATACATTGGGACTCCCCGACTTCTACGACACCGACTATGAGGAAAGCGGAGGAATAGCAGCAGGACTATGGACAAAAACCTCGCTCATGGACGGAGGAAACTACAACAATCTCGGAAACACTCCTCCATATTTCAACGCAATAGAGAGAATCATAGCAGGCATCAGCGAACCTGCAATACTTGAGAAGACCGGAACATATGTATTGGATCCCGTAAACCAGACAGGCTCATCATATCTTATTACGACCGAAGATGACAACAGGTTCATCCTGCTTGAATGCCGCTCGAACAAGGGATGGGACAGGTTCATCGGAGGCAGCGGCATGCTGGCATACATGATAGACCTCACTGAAGGAAGTTATGACGGATGGCTTGCAAGGAACGAAGTGAACACGGACCCGGACAATCAGAAGGCTGACCTTATGGAGGCAGACGGACGCGAAGACGGATTTCAGACAATAGAAGCCTTCTATGCGGCAAGCAGCAGCATTGACGGCATCTTCTATCCTTCAGGCAGTACGGAGTCAATCAACAAAGGAGAGAAGAACTCTATAACTTCGATCAGGAAAGACGGTGACGCTATCCGCTTCAACTTCATAGGCGACGACGATATCCGCATACCTCCTGTAGCCGTGAATTTCACCAAAGACGTATTTGCAGATGCGGCAATCGTCAAGTTCGAGAGCAGCTATCCATATGACGGTGAAGCAGTAGCCCTCTGGGGACGTCCGGGAGCCGACAAGGACACATTGAAGGTCATGCCATATGCTACCGGAAAATACTCCCTCACTTTGGAAGGCCTCGAGCCTGCCGGAAAGACATACGAAATAGATGTGGTGTTCATCTCTGACGGAATGGAAAGTGAAAAGAAGAAGACATCCGTCATGACAAAAAGGATGCCTTCGTCATCATGGCCGTTCATCTATCTGGGAAGTATGGAAAGAAACAGCGACGGTACCTTCAGAAGCGGAGTCAGATCGCCGTTGAGGGTATACGGAGCTGCCGGAGCAGCAGAAATCCGCTGGGAATTCAACGGAAAACCGATAGTCCGCGAAGGAGACGGATATTATACACTGAAGGAAAGCGGCATACTGCTGGCGACCATATTCTGGGAGAACGGAAGCATCGACAAGGTGATGAAGGAGATTATCATTTCTTTATAGGGCTGAAATCATGAGGAAGATATTATTATTTGCAATATTACTTGTCTGCATGACGGGATGCAGGAGGTATGACATAGATGAGATCCTTCTTCAAAGGGAGGATATATCTCTGACAGTCAAGGGAGAGGACATGCTCGTCTACGACCCCGCGACCTTCCAGACAGGCTACAATCCGGGAAGAAACGAGTTCCGTGTCTTCGATGACAACATGGGTAACTGGTTCACTCTCAGATGTGACAGCCGTCCTGCCGAAGGGCAGACTGTAAAGGGGGACCTGAAATGGACCACTCCTAATACCACGAGAACAAGAAACGGACTGACTTTCAGTGTAGAGAAGACCGATTCCAAAGGACATATCTGGCTATGGTGCGACACTGAAGCCATAGGCATTGTGGTCAGGGAACTTTAATGATGATATTTGAGAAAAATATTGTAAATTTGCGCCGCTTATAAAGAATTACAAACAATTAAAACATACAAGAAAATGAGAAAACACATCGTAGCAGGCAACTGGAAGATGAATACAACAGTTGCAGAGGGCGTAGAGCTCGCAAAGGCAGTAGTAGAGGCTTCAGCTGAGGTACCGGCTGACGTTCAGCTCATCATCGCTCCTCCATTCACTCACCTTTATCCTGTAGCTGAAGTTGTAAAGGGTACACCTGTAGCTCTTTCAGCACAGAACTGCGCTGACCATGTAAAGGGTGCTTACACCGGTGAGGTTGCTGTAAACATGATTTCAGGCATCGGATGCCAGTACGTGATCCTCGGTCACTCTGAGAGAAGAGAGTACTATGGTGAGACTGACGCTACTCTCGTAGAGAAGGTGAAGCTTGCTCTTGCTGAGGGTCTTTCTCCAATCTTCTGCATCGGCGAGAAGAAGGACGAGCGCGAGGCTGGACGCCACTTCGAGGTTGTTACAGCACAGGTAAAGAACGTTCTTTTCGAGCTTACAGCTGAGGAGATGGCTAAGGTCGTAGTAGCTTACGAGCCAGTCTGGGCTATCGGAACAGGTCTTACTGCAACTGCAGAGCAGGCACAGGAGATCCACGCAGAAATCCGCAAGGTACTTGCTGAGAAGTTCGGTGAGCTCGCAGAAGAGATTTCTATCCTCTACGGTGGTTCATGCAACCCTACAAACGCTAAGGAACTCTTCGCTTGCCCTGACATCGACGGAGGTCTTATCGGTGGTGCAGCTCTCAAGGCTGACAGCTTCAAGGCAATCGCAGTAAGCTTCTAATCTGACATGAAGAAGATATTCATACTTGCAGCCACTGCGATTGCAGTGGCTGCTTGCGTGCAGAATAACGACGCGCAGTTGAAGGAGAAGGTGGAAAGTTACGCTGTGGTGGAGGTAAGCTCGCCGCTTTATGACGCACTTTCTGAGAATGACAAGAAGATCGTGGACCTTTTCCGCCAGGCGGGAGAGATCATGGACGGACTCTTCTGGAAACAGACTTTCGGAGACAAGGCAGAGATCGAGGCTCTTCCTGACGGATATGCAAAGGACTATGCCCTCATCAACTATGGAGCATGGGACCATCTCGATGACAACAAGCCTTTCATCAAGGGATATGGAGCGAAACCTCTCGGTTGCCAGTATTACCCTCAGGACATGACAATGGAGGAGTGGAATGCGTTCGAGGATCCGGACAAGCTCAGCCTGTATACCGTAATCCGCCGCGACGAGAACGGAGCACTCAAGACCGTATGGTACCGCGACGAGTACAAGGAAGAACTGGAGAAGGTATGCGCTCTTCTTGAAGAAGCTGCAGCCCTTACTACCAACGAGGGCATGCGCACATACCTTACAGAGCGCGTAAAGGCTTTCCGTACTGACGACTATCTCGCCAGCGACATGGCCTGGATGGACATGAAGGACTGCAACATGGACCTCGTGATCGGTCCTATCGAGAACTATGACGACCACCTCTTCGAGGCAAAGGCCGCCTACGAGTGCTTCATCCTCCTCAAGGACGAGACACGCAGTGCAAACCTTGCAAAGTACGTTGCCCTCCTCCCTACCCTCCAGAAGATGCTCCCTTGCGCTCCTGAGTACAAGACTTTCGTACCTGGTACATCTTCAGACCTCAACGTATACGATGCCATCTACTACGCAGGCGACTGCAACGCCGGCAGCAAGACAATCGCCATCAACCTTCCTAACGACGAGAGAGTCCATGCAGCCAAAGGCGCACGTCGTCTCCAGTTGTACAACAGCATGATGGCGAAGTTTGACAAGATCCTCGCGCCTATCGGCGAGGTTCTCGTTGTGGAAGACCAGCAGAAGTATCTCACCGCTGACGCATTCTTCTGGAATGTGACCTTCCATGAGGTTGCGCACGGCCTTGGAGTTAAGCAGACAGTTAACGGAAAGGGTACAGTGGATCAGGCGATGGGAGACCAGAAGACTTCATGGGAAGAGGCTAAGGCTGACATCCTCGGTCTTTTCATGGTTAACAAGCTCATCGAGATGGGTGAGATCACAGACATCACCAAGGAGGAGTCAATCGCCACCTTCATCGCCGGCATAGTACGTTCCGTACGCTTCGGCTCGGCATCATCACACGGCAAGGCCAACATGATGTGCTTCAACTACATGGAGGATCATGGCGCATTCAGCCGCAACGCTGAGGGCAAGTATGTCGTAGACTTCGAGAAAGCAGCCGCAGCCATCGACTCTTGGGCTGCGCTTATCCTTGAGACTCAGGCTACCGGAAACTTCGAGTTCGCCCAGAAGTATGCTGCAGAAAACGCAAGCATCCGCGAGACACTTGCTGCAGAGGTTGCACTCGTGAACAACGCAGGCATCCCTCGCGACATCGTCTTCGATTTCGCCTGGTAAGCCCTACATACTGAAACAATCCTCCCGGATGTGGCTCGCTCCGCAGGAGCATAGGGAAAATGCTCCGCTCGCGCACATCCGGGAGGATTGTTTTATGCCCGGTCACATGACGGGCATTTCTGCCACCCGTCATGAGCCCTTCCCATCCATATGAAACACTATGCTTCACGCCAGGAATGGGGTACGACTACAGGAGGGTGGGTCGGAGGCAGGGTATCCTGCTGGATCTCGGGTTCCTTCTGTTGCTCGCGCCCTGCCTTTCTAGCAGTGCCGCATGAAGTAAGCAGCACTGCAAGAAAGAGTATCGAAAATATCTTGATCAAGGTCTTCATCACTTCACGTCCTTCCAGGATTTTCCTACAATTACAGGAGGCACTGTCGGTTCAAAAGTTCTTTCAACATAGTTTCTGCGGGTCTTCTCAGGAGCGGATGCCGAAGTTGAGCGGTTGACTGCATCATACTCCACGAAATCTTCATAGTCATACTCCCAGCTGTCTCCATACGCCAGTTTGTGGATCCTGTAGTATATAGCCTCGCGGGACGGAGCGTTGAAGCCGCCTGTGTTGTAACGCATGATGCTGTCCTCTGTCGGGCGCCATACTCCGCTCCAATAGGTCAGACCGCCTTCGTAAGCGCCTAGGCCTTCGTTTGCATAACGGTCATCGTCAAGGAAGTAAGACCAGCGCACCTGCTCAGGATCGCTCGTAAAGTCCACGTTCTTCCACCAGCCCCAGTTGTTCTGCTGTGCCTGAATCTGACCAGCATAATCGCTTGGAACTGCACCCATATCCTCATAGGCATACTCATCAGCAAGCTTTGCAAATCCGTGACCATTCGCCTCATGGTGGAGAAGCTGGGCAAATGTCTCGGCATCGCCTCCCTTGGGGAAGTATGATACCGATACGCCCTTGCCGTAATCAGCATTGGTTTCGGGATAGTACATATAACAAGTACCAGCGTAGTTGTCGGAGTTCATTGCTACAATTAACAGAGCATCATCCATCTCTTCCGCTGAAATTGCTTTGAGGGCGTAATTGAATACAGCATTGTCATTTCCGCCAGCCAATGTACCGCTGCCAAAATATCCATCGAGAGCTGTATTGCCATACTCATAACCCTCGGTAGCTGACACCACATTTACATAGTAAACATTAAAGTGGTCTTTGAATGACTTATAAGGCTCCTCGGTGAAGAGATTATTGTAAAGGTTCTCCATATCCGCCTCATAAGTACCATCGGCAATCTGACGGTCAGAATATGCATCACCCATCAATATGATGTCGATACCATCACCCTTTGTGGCGGTTTGCAAAGTGGTTACTTTACCATCTTGAGAATAGTCGGTAGAGACATAATAATCATAGTTAGGACTATATCCTACAATATAATTTGAATAACGACTCCAAGGAAATGTACTTTTATATAAATTTATTGAATTTTCTGGCACATAAATCTTAAGATTTCCCACATTGTTCACCAAATCAAATATATCCTCCACATTAGTACCATATTGCTCTAAAGTTGGTGGAATAGGAGAACGCAAATATACTGCTTCTAGATTTGGACATTCCATAAAAGTATGTATGCCTATATACTGCAAATTTGCAGGGAGTGTAACCTCTTCTAATTTTTGGCAACCCCAAAACACGTTAGAACCAAGCCTAATAATTTCATCATAGAATTTAATGGTTTTCAAATCTTGCTGATATGCAAAAACACCAGATCCGATTTCCCGACAATAATCACCAACCTCATATTCAGAAATACCCTTTCCTGCAAACACTAATAACTTAGCATTCTCCAATGAACACTCCATACCAAATGAACCACTGCCAACATAGCCTCGGCCGTCTATCGTCGCACCTTGTCCCATAATACGCTCAAGGTTATAACATTCATCAAAAGTATCACCACTAAAATAAATCGTCTTACTATTAATCGTCAAATTCTGAAGGCTATATGCGCGACAAAAAGACTCAGGATCAACGCCGTCAATATCATCTTCAATCGTATAATTTGTTAAATTTGCTTTTGCAATATTTGAAATAAATTTCAGATATGCAGTATTAGCACCCCCAAAATATGGCACATAGCGATATGTTGTCTTGCCATCGTTGGAAACATATTTTGCTGGTCCATGAAATAGACAAATCTTGTCGCAATAATCAAAAACAGAATTTTGTAAATCGTCTAGGCTATTAGGCAAATAGACATACTCAAGCGATTTACATCCTGAAAAAGCATAAGGCTCGATTACTTCAACACCCTCCTCTATTACTATTTTTGTAATATCAGGATTATTCATCCATAAGGCGTGGCTTCCTATTACCCTAATTGATCCAGGAATAGTTAGCTCACTTTCTTTTATTGTTGATGCAACCTTGAGGGTGTCCCCAACTACCAAAAATTTGCCGTTTCCCTGCACTCTTGAATCTCCAACAAAATGTCCAACTTCGCTTCCAGCAAAAGCATATCCAGTGATATATTTCAAATTGGAAGGTATATATAAAGAGTCTAATTCCCCTCCAACAAATGCCTGATCCTCTATACTCTCAACCTTATTTGGCAGAATTAGGTACTTTAAATTAAAAGGATTATCAAAAGCTAAACTTTTGACAATTTTTAGTTCCCCCGATAATTTAATAACACCTTTTCCTCCTGAATATGTATTCGATATTATCTCTTTATCAAAAGCATTTTCTGATAGCCCCCAAACTATATCATCATTCGAAGTTTTATACCAAATCTCATTATCGGGGATAGCAGTAGGGTCAATCTCTACACCCAAGTCGCCATCTTGCTCAACAATATACTCCAATTTCAATGAGCCGTCAGGAGATTGAACAGTTATAGTTGTGCTTCGATAATATCCCTTGTTTGGCTCAAGTTTTAGGGTAACGGTATGCGTTTCCATAGCGCGGGTTGAAGGCGCAACGCTTATCCAATCCTTTGCTTCTTCTGGGATAATAGCCTCACATTCTACGTTTGAGAGATAGAGGAGTTCTATTATGCCTCCCTCTGCTGGGCCTACAACTCGTGCATCGTCCAGAACTTCAATGGCCTCCTCTTCAAATGTCAAAGTCTTCATTATGACCTTCTCTCCGTTCGACACCAGCACAACAACCTTGCTGTATTCGTCAATTTCAGATCCGGTCTTGACCCTGATAACTCCTGTCATTGAGTCTGCTCCGTTTGGAATAGCCTTAGCTTTTATATCACTTGATGACAGGACCTCTACTTTCACATTCGGTAGAACAGAGATCACTGTATACCTTATGTCTCTTGTGGCATTTGCTCCCATGACCACTAAATCCTCAGCATCAAACACTACTGAAAGTGAGATTCTCTTAGGAATACTGATCAGAGTACCATCAGCCAATGTGAAGTGCACGAATTCATCGTCCTGGGTAATACTCCGGAAGAAAGAGTCACCGTCATTGCCGTCGGCTCCATTCTGACCGTCAGCGCCTGGCTGGCCTGGTGCACCATCCGCACCATGTGCGCCGTCCTCACCGGTTGCCTTGCCGAGCTGGTGCCAGGTAGCACCATTGTCGTATGATATATACCAGTACTTGTCCTCGATCTTGAGCTGAGGTGTGATGCCGTCCTTTCCATCAGCACCATCCTGACCCGGAGCACCGTCAGCTCCCAGTGCTCCATCGGCTCCGTCAGCTCCCGTTGTAGGGATCTTCTTGCCAGCCTCATCAAGAAGCCACTCGCCGTTCAGGGTCCAGTAGTACCTGCCATCAGAGTCCTGACGGACACCGATCACTGGAGTAGAACCGTCCTGACCGTTTGTACCAGGAGCTCCATCCTGACCATCAGCACCGTCCTTGCCATGGTAAATAGTGATAGATTCTGATTTGGCAAATTCAATAGTATAGCCGACCTCCTTACCGTTCTCGATTATTGGGGTCACACCTGTCACATAATCGTTGTTCTGAAGAGCGGTCACGATTGTCTTCAGGGAAGCGATGTTGGTATTCATCTCGGTACAGAGTTTCTCCAGTTCCGAAATACGTAACTCATGATCTTCAATAGACTCCCAGAGTTTGGAGTCATCATAGCAGCTGACAACTGAAAGCAAGAGTGCCGCCAGTAACAGAATCTTCTTCATGGTATATCAGTTTATGTGGTTAATTACTCGAGATATGTGATTATCAGCATATAAAGTTACCACCCCCATTTTGAAAAAGCAAATTTTTCTATAATTTGGTAAGCAAGTCTGGACACCGCGGGTCGGAAGGAAGAGTCCCGCAACGCGATATGGGTATAGTCGTATAAGCCCGTATTGCGTTTTTTGTTTTACATACGGCATAAAAACAAGGTATGGGAACCATACGGAGTAGAAACGAATGTCTTAAATAGGGCAATGAACAGATCTTGAAGTCACAATTTGTGACATCAAGTTGGGGAGGAGCCAGAAAACTGGGAGCTCAGGATGACAGGCGCAGAATACAACTTTTATTTGTACTATTAAAAGTTGTGATTATATTTGCATAAAATTCTTTGAGATATGACTTTTGATGATATAACTGAAGACGGCAGACTTTGGGCTGTGAGATATGAGGGAGATAATGAGAATGCCTTATACAGATTATTCGATCAGTGGAGTGATGTAGCATGGCTGAGAGGATTCTTCAAGGAGAACATTAACGATCTGTCATCTTACTTCAAGATAACAGATGTTAATGACGCCATATATGATACGATTGAGGATAGCGAGAGTCTTCAATGCTTGATTATGGATATTTCTCCAGATGCGGATCTGGAGCGGATATTCAGGCCATTGGATAATAACAGAACAGCCGAAATGCTGTTAGGAAAAGAGAAAGCAAGGTTAAAGAAAAATAGAAAACACCCATCATGGCTACGAATATATGCACTGAGATTATCAGCCGGCATATATATCGTCACGGGCGGAGCAATAAAACTGACTGCAACGATGCAGGAACGCGAACACACCTTGAAGGAACTGCATAAAATGGAGAAAGTGCGTCAGTTTTTGCTAAGCGAAAATATCGTTGATGAGGATAGTTTTACAGATTATTTAAGTTAAACATAGACCCAATATTATGAACTCAACAATCGAAAGACTCAATGCACATAAATCCTCAAGTCCATCAAGATGGAAAGAGGAAGCACAATTTCGTGTTGAGAATAAAGGATGGCTAAGGTATTCTCAGAAAATTGCGATGAGAGTACTTGATGAAATGGAGACAAAGGGATTTACACAAAAAGAATTTGCTGAAAAAGTCGGTTGTAGTCAGCAATATATCTCAAGGATACTTAAAGGAAGAGAAAACCTCTCTCTTGAGACCATCGCCAAATTAGAGGCTGCACTTGAAGCGACAATCATTGAAATCAAACTCTAATCGAATCATTAACCATATTGAAGAGTCTGAACCGCCAAAAAAGAAGATCGGACTCTTGAAGCATCCCATCATACAGAAACACCATCCGGGAGGATTGTTTTTGACATATAGTGAAATATATGTATCTTTGTGGATTGCAATCTGCGAGGATTACCACGTCGCTACGTTCCTCGCTATGACGTACTATTGCAATGACGTACTAATGAAACAGTGAGTAATAAATAAAAAGATAACATATATGAAGAATTTTGTACAGGAACTTAAGTGGAGAGGCATGATCCAGGATATCATGCCTGGAACAGAGGAGAAGCTTATGGAAGGTTCGACTGCGGCTTACGTAGGTATCGACCCTACAGCAGACTCGCTCCACATCGGCCATATGGTCAGCATCATGATCCTTAAGCATTTCCAGAACTGCGGCCACAAGCCGATCGCCCTCGTAGGAGGTGCGACCGGTATGATCGGTGACCCATCGATGAAGTCTCAGGAGCGTAACCTCCTCGACGAGGCTACACTCAACCACAACGTGGCATGCATCAAGGCACAGCTCAGCAAGTTCCTTGACTTCGAGTCAGACGCCGAAAACAAGGCGGAGCTTGTGAACAACTACGACTGGATGAAGAACTTCACTTTCCTTGATTTCGCGCGCGAAATCGGAAAGCACATCACAGTGAATTACATGATGGCCAAGGATTCAGTGAAAAAGAGACTCTCGGGCGAGGCTCGTGACGGCATGTCATTCACAGAGTTCACATACCAGCTTCTTCAGGGATACGACTTCCTTTATCTCTACGAGCACAAGGGCTGTACCCTTCAGATGGGTGGTGCAGACCAGTGGGGCAACATCACAACAGGTTCGGAGCTCATCCGCCGTATTCTTGGAAAGGAAGCATTTGCGCTTACATGTCCGCTCATCACAAAGGCTGACGGAGGAAAATTCGGCAAGACTGAGAAGGGTAACATCTGGCTTGATCCTGAGCGCACATCACCATACCAGTTCTACCAGTTCTGGCTCAACGTATCTGATTCAGATGCAGAAAAATACATCAAGATCTTCACAATGCTCACAAAGGAGGAAATCGACGCTGCCATCGCACAGCACGCCGAGGCTCCTGAGCGTCGTGAGCTCCAGAAACTCCTTGCAAAGGAAGTCACTACAATGGTACATGGTGCAGCAGAGTATGAGAACGCAGTAGCAGCTTCAGGCATGCTCTTCGGCAACGCTACAAAGGACGCCCTCATGAATCTTGACGAGAAGACCTTCCTCGCCGTATTTGACGGAGTACCTACTTTTGAGGTAGCTGCAGAGAAATTCCCTCTCGGAGTAATCGACCTGCTTGCAGGAGAGTCACAGGTATTCCCTTCAAAGGGTGAGTGCCGCAAGATGATTCAGGCTAACGGCGTAAGCATCAACAAGGAGAAAGTAGCTGACATCAATGCTCAGATCGGTGAAGAATCATTCATCAACGGCAAGTACATCCTCGCTCAGAAGGGTAAGAAGAACTACTTCATCATCAAGGTCGTAAAGTAAATGGAAAAGAATACAGAAAGCACACGACAGCTCAAGGTCGCAAAGGAGCTCCAGAAGCATATGGCCGAGATCATCCGCAGCAAAGGCATGGCTGCCTTTGGCGGTGCTCTCGTATCCATAAGCGGCGTGAAGATCAGTCCTGACCTTTCGGTCGCGAAGATATATGTCAGCGTATTCCCGTCAGACAAAGCGGAGGCTGTCATGGAAGTCCTCGAGGAGAACTGTAGAGCACTGCGCGGCGAACTTGGAAGCAAGGTCGGCAAGCAGCTCCGCATAGTTCCTGAAATCAACTTCTACCTTGACAGTTCTCTTGACTATGTGGAACACATAGAGGAACTATTGAAAAAATAGCAAAACGGCATAGTGCAATAATTATCAATGAGATTAGCGCCGTTCATAGCTGTAAGATACCTTTTCGCCAGGAAGTCACATAATGTGATCAACATAATCTCGGCGATAAGCGCCATCGGAATGGCTGTCGGTACGGCTGCGCTCATCATAATTCTTTCGGTTTATAACGGGTTCGACTCGCTCATCAGATCAATGATGAGCACGGTCGAACCCGATCTTCTTATAACGCCTTCATCCGGAAAGGTCTTCGTTCCGGAAGGAGATGTATACGACTGGATATATGACCAGCCTGAAGTGCTCAGCATGTGCTGCATACTGGAAGACAATGTATTCATCAGCTATGACGGCAACCAGGGGCTGGCAAAGGCAAAGGGAGTAGACTGGATATATGCAGAGGAAAGTCCATTGGCTGACCATATCAGAAACGGTGAATTCCGCCTCTACAAAGGGGATATCCCTCAGAGTGTAGTCGGAGGTACGCTCGCATATGAAATGGGCATAAACCCACGTTTCCTCTCCCCTATCGAGATGTATTATCCTTCCCGCACTAAAAGGATATCCATCGCCGACCCAAGATCCGCTCTTGAATCAGTTAAAGTCTTTCCATCCGGAGTCTTCACCGTCAACGAAGAGGTGGACAGTGAACTGATGATCGTACCTATAGAGGTCATGCGTGAACTCCTTAAATATGACGACGAGGTATCTGCAGTCGAGATAAGGGTTGCCCAGGGTACAGAAAGAAGCGTGCTGAAGGACCTGCAGAAAGAGATATCAAGGCGTCTGGGAGACGGATTCGAAGTTAAGGACCGATACAGGCAGAACGAGGTCCTCTATAAGATGATGACATACGAGAAGCTTGCCACTTACCTTATCCTTATTTTCGTCATAATAATCATCGCCTTCAACATCTTCGGCAGCCTTACCATGCTGATCATCGAGAAGGAAGACGACATACGTACCCTACGCAGCATGGGAGCTACAAGAAAACTGATAAGCCGGATCTTCGTGCTTGAAGGCTGGATGATATCTCTCGCAGGACTGGCTGCCGGAACTGTCATCGGTACTGCACTGTCATTGATACAGCAACATTTCGGAATAATAAAGATGCCCGGACTTTATGTCGTCCAGGCATACCCTATACTTTTATCATGGGCCGACATAGCTATAACCGCTGCCGGCGTAGCCATCATAGGCTATCTCATTGCTGTTCTTCCGGTAATGACCCGGAGTCGAAGGTGGGAGGAGTGATGACTGCATCTTCCGTCAAGGTCACCACCACTTCATCCCTATTCCTGTAATATCCCTTGTTCCAGCCATGGCCGTCCTTATATTTGACAAGGTCGACCATCACTGTTCTGGATACATACTTCTTCCCGTCATCATCTCTGTCAACGAAACTGACCATCGTCGTTTCTGTCGGCTTACCGCCGCCATTGACAGTGAATGATCCATCATGTGCAGTCTCCACCGACTCGGCAGATTCTGCCATCACCGTTATGCCCTTGACTGGAGCTCCTGCCATATCGACAACCTTGCCGCTCACTTCAAACCATATGAATTCAAGTTCACCTTCTCCGTCATATGGCTTATTGCAAGCTGTCATCATGACACCTGCAAGGCAGACAGCATATATAAGAAATCTCAGCCTCATTCAGTACACATTAATTATGGTGATGATGACTGTGGTCATGTCCGTGCTCGTGGTCATGATGATGCTCAGCCTTCTGTCCAGGAGCAAGAACACCGTTGACAGCATATCCAAGCTCCTCGATCGATGCCTTGAGAACAGCCTCAGAAGTCTTGGCAGCATCATATTTCAAAGCAACAGTCTGATCTGCGACAGAGACCTTGAGATCCTTCACACCCTTCTCGAATGAAACGTTCTCTGTAATCTTCTTAGCACAGTTCTCGCAGTCGATCTCAACCACGAAAGTCACTTCCTTGATTTCTCCTTTCTTCTTCTTTGCAGGCTTGTTGTCAGCCATTGAAACTGCAGGCATTGCCATAAGGGCAGCCATGATCATAATGATAATCTTTTTCATACGTTTATTGTTTAATCTGTTTTTCATAACGATCCCGAACTAAGCCCGGGATGACAAGTCAGGCTTTCTTCCAAAGTGTGAAACGGAATCCGACATGCGCCTTGAAGCCCATAAGCGGTCCCCAGATACAGCTTGCATCAAACGACGGCTGTTCAGGTATTACATGACCGGCATCATTTCCCTGATAACCAAGGATCACATCCTTCTGACGGAAATTGGTAAGGTTCTCCACTCCGGCATATACATCCCAACCCTTGAAACGACGGGTCACCTGTCCGTAGAGAAGCGGATAAACCGGAGTACGTCCGTCCTTATATATAAGGTTACCGGAAGCATCCTTGAGGTCAGCCATGAAGTTATATACCCTGCATGAGCCGTTGAGGGACGCGGTGAAGTCGAAGATCCATTTATTCAGGTTAGTGGCGTACTGCATATTGAGGACTCCCTTGAAACGGCTAGTCATAGGCTTCTCGACCAGTCCCTGACCTGCAAGCTCTATCATAGCGTTTGTATAACGACATGTAACTGTGATATTGAACCTTTCCACCGGATCCACCGAGAAATCAAGCTGATAATTATCTGTATAAGACCTGTTTCCATCCAGGGCATAGAAATCTATGGCATTTGTCAGATGCTCGTAATCCACAATCATCTGCTGGGCAAACTGGGTCCTGAAGTAATCAAAGCTAAGATATGTATTGGATGAAGATCCGAAAGGAAGGTAATATGTGACGTTACCTCCGAATGTCCATGCATCTTCAAGGATATGTTCATTAAAGGCTCCCACAAATGCCTTTCCTGTAGAAAAGACGCCGATATTGTCGATCAGAGGAGTTGCATATCTTACTCCACGTCCTCCGTTCGCTCTGATCACCACCTCCTCAACAGGCATATACTTCAAGGTCACGCGCGGAGAGAACTTACCGACAATCTTATCTCCAGACTTCTTGTAGAAATCCTGTCTCAATCCGGCGATTGCAGAGAACTTGTCACCTGCATGATAGGTATATTCTCCGAAGAATCCTCCTATCGCCATCATGGTAAGGCCATTGTCGGAAACATCCTGAAGCGCGACAAATCTCCTGAAATCCTCCATATAACGGTCATATGTCGCACTCATGCCCAAGGTGAACTTATGCGACTCGTTAATCTCGTTCTGGTAAAGAAGGTTACCGAATAACGAGTGCTGGTCTGCTATGTATTTGGTCGATCCGAAATACGAGTCCATATCCTGGTATGAATAATCTCCCACGAATGCGATATTCTGCGAATTGTCCTCACTGAGCGGAATTCCTACCTTCAGATATCCGTTCATAGAACGGTTCATGATATCTGAACCCCATGGATAAACCTTGTCCGCGGTACGGGGACCGAATTGATATGTATCCTTGTCATAGAATGCATTCTCTCCGTGCATACCCTTCATAATCTGTCCTCCGAGCCTGCTGTCCTGAAGGGCACGGACTCCGAAACGAACCTGCACTCCGTTGTCCGCCTGATAGAGCCAGCGGTTTGCAAGGTTGAACTGAAGCATCATAGGGTCATCGAGGAAACTGTCGTTGTTCATGTCGTGAGGCTTGATGTTTCCCGAGACATGACCGAGAATGACTGTGCTCCACTTGTATCCCATCTGAAGTGATGATGCTATGTTGAAGTCCACCTTAGAATCGCTCATTACAGCTGCATTGATGAAGAGCGGCTTCTCATCGGTAGGCTTGCGGTGCTCCATATTGATCTGTCCGGTCATAGACTCGACACCGTTGATGACAGATGATGCACCTTTGGCGATCTGGATACTCTCAAGCCACTGTCCGGGAACATAAGAAAGTCCGAAAGGAGCAGAAAGTCCTCGCATGACCGGACGGTTTTCGTCAAGCATCTGGGTATATACTCCTGAAAGTCCGAGGAGACGTATCTGACGTGCTCCGGTAACTGCATCGGAGTATCCTACAGTCACACTGGCAGAGTTCTCGAAACTTTCAGCAAGGTTGCAGCAAGCCATCTTGCAAAGGCCTGCAGCCGAAATCACTTCAGTACGCACTTCCTTCATCTTAGAAAGATAGTTTCCTGCCTGTCTTGTAGTGAAGACAGCAGCCTCAAGGCTGTCTGCACGCTCTCCGTAAATCGAAGTGGTGTCGACAACCTGTCCGTTCTGGTCCACTACCTGGGCAGATGCGCCGATTGCAGTCATCAAGACTGCGAAAATGTATATTATTGCCTTTTTCATAGTCTAACAAGCTTACTTATCTTCAAATCAATCAGCAAATTTACGAAAAACACTCTAAACTAAAATATTTTTGTAGTACATTTGTATCTGATGCGTCAAATATTGCAGATCAACATACATCATAAACGAACTAAAATCAAATCATCATGAAAGAGTTTGTAAAGATGACCCTTGCTGTCATAGCGGGTCTTTTCATTTTCGGATTTGTGGCGTTCTTCCTCTCATTCGCCATGATCGGAGCAGTAGCGGCATTAGGCGAAAGTCAGCCGGTAATGCCTAGGGAAGCAGTCCTCAAGATAGACATGAGCACCTTCACTCTGAGCGAACAGAGCATCGAAGCCAATCCTATGGATGTGCTTATGGCAGGAGGAACAGCTGTGGAATCTCTCGGCATCTATAATGCCATCAACGCAATCAATGCTGCCGCTGCCGATCCTGCAGTCAAGTTCATATACATGAAGCCGGACGGACTCAGCGGCGGAACAGCCCAGATAGAAGAATTCCGCAAGGCTCTCGTCAACTTCCGCAAGAGCGGCAAGGCCATCGTATCATATATCGAGAACCCTGGAAACGGAAGCTACTACCTCGCATCTGTTTCTGACAAGATCTTCATGACTCCGCATGATGGCGCCATGAATACATTTACAGGTCTCAGCTCCCAGATGATATTCCTCAAGGATCTCCTTGACAGACTTGGTGTCAACGTCCAGCTGATCCGTCACGGAAAATACAAGTCAGCAGGAGAAATGTTCGTAAGAAACTCATCAAGCAAGGAGAATCTCGAGCAGAACACGGAGATGGTAGAGTCCCTCTGGGGTACATGGGCATCTGAAATCGCACAGTCGAGAGGAATAAGCGCAGATGACCTCAACGCGCTCCTCAACAATCTCGAGCTCAACTTCCCTACCGACTGGGTGGAGCACGGACTCGTAGACGAGCTTCTCAATTACAACCAGCTCGAAGACAAACTCTGCGACCTTTTCGTAGCGGACAAATATGAGGATGTCAAGGGAATCTCTCTTAACGACTATGCCACATTGAAGAACACAGTGAACTTCAAGGCAAAGAAGAAGGTTGCAGTCATCTATGCTACCGGAGACATCGTTGACGGAGATGCAAAGGAAAACGTTGCCGGCAACCGTTTTGCAAAGATAATTTCTGACGTAAGAAAAGATTCAAGCGTATACGCTGTCGTACTGAGAGTGAATTCTCCCGGAGGAAGCGTACTCGCATCTGAAAAGATCAAGGCTGAGCTCGACCTTCTCAGGGAGTACAAGCCGATCATTGCATCATACGGAGATTATGCGGCATCTGGCGGATATTGGATCTCAGCAAACTGCGACAAGATCTACTCCAATGCATCGACACTTACAGGATCCATCGGAGTATTCAGCATGATTCCTGATCTGGGAGGCGTCGTAAAGAACAAACTGCATGTGAACATAACTCCTGTAAACTCAAACGAGCACAGCGACATGTACAACGGATTCAGAGCTCTCGACAAGAAGGAGCTTGACTATATGCAGGCTTCGGTAGAGAATATCTATGATAAGTTCACCAAGCTCGTATCCGAAGGCCGCGGAATGCCTGTTGCAAGAGTTGACGAGATCGCACAGGGTCGCGTATGGAGCGGAGCGGATGCACTCGGAATCGGACTCGTGGATGAGATCGGAACAATCGAAGATGCAATCAACTATGCAGCGCTTTCGATTGAGGGCGTGACCGGCGTACAGGACGTACAGGTAGTCGGATATCCAAAACCTCAGACCCCTATGGAAGCACTTCTTGAGTCACTCACAGGCGAGACCAATGCATTTGCAGGAACAGCATTTGAAGGTATTGCAGATGCATTCCAGGAGTTTGGAAAGCAGGATTCAGGCAAGGCATACGCACGCATGCCTTACGTCATTACCGTAGAATAGTGATGCGGACTACAGAATGTGTTGACGGGCGGACTTTATAACGGTCATCAATCCTGACCCCGGCTACTCCGGCAATATGTCCGGATTCAGCCATCCCCTCAGTCTGAACATCTGCAATCATTACTGCAGAAGTCTTCATCAAAGAATCATACTTAAGGTCAGCGAAAAGGTCGCTGACCTTTTTCTTTCCCCTCATTCCAAGAGGAACCAGCCAGTCTCCATCGCGCCATCCGCGAAGCACGAAAGGGAATTTCAGTCTTTCGGCGTCAAGGACAAGCGTGCCTTCCGGCTGCTTGAGCGGCATGTCGGCTGTCCAGTCCAAGACTTCCACCTTGAATGCCATGCCGTTGAAATGGTATGTACCCGCACCTCTTACCGGCATTATATCATTGCCGGCAGGGCCGGCAATCTTCCGGGCGATGCGAAATCCGCCCCTCTCTGTAAGTACCACATAGTCATCAGCCTCGAAGCGCTTGCCCGAGATGGTTCTGTCAGAAGACAGAAGATTCTCCATAGAAGCCAAGGTAGAGGAGTTGAATCCGTAAGGTTCCAGGATATGGTAAAGGAGGTAGCGCCAATGTTTTCTGGACAAGAGATCGTCATAAGAGATCCTCACGTCGCTTCGCCCCTCAGGATGACGTGACAGGGCATCAGCTGAAATGGCAGCAATCTCCTTCTGACAATAGTCAGAAACTATCTCCTCCGCCTCTGAAAGATATCCCATCTCGCGATTAATTGTCCTGATGAATGAAGGATTGATCCTTTCAAATATTGGGAAAGCCTCATTACGGAGCATATTCCTTTTATACTCGGACGAGAAATTTGTGCTGTCGTTGCGATAACGGATCCTGTTGGCAAGGGCGAATCCTTCTATCTGCTTACGCGTCATGTCCAGAAGCGGGCGTATCAGCTTCGCTGACGCCCCTTCGGAATACGGGATGTCCGAAACCGGAGACATCCCCGTAAGTCCTTTGATGCCTGAACCGCGAAGCAGGTTCAGCATCAATGTCTCCGCATTGTCGTTTGCATTATGGGCGACAGCCACTTCATCATACCCCTCTGAAGTACAGAGCTCGGCGAACCAGCGGTAGCGGAGTTCACGGGCGGCCATCTCGATGCTGACGCCATGGTCTGCTGCATATTCCCTGGTGTCGAATGTCCTGACATGGAACCTGACGCCGTGTTCTTCCGCCCACAGGCGCACAAGCTCTTCATCTCCGTCGCTTTCCTCACCACGGAGTCTGAAATTGCAATGTGCTACAGCAAGGCACTCACAAGGATAACGGCGGACAAAGATCTCCGCCATACACATGGAGTCAATGCCGCCGCTAACTGCCAGAAGTGTCTTCTTATCAGACATTATTTCTTGCTTGCGATTGTCCAGGTAAAACCAAAGAGCATAGATTCCTTGAACTGTACCCTCTGTTTTGTAAGCCCGTCCTTCTCACTGAAGATCATCACCTTGTCATCATAAATCATATTTGTTGTCAAGGTCAGGGAGAAATACTTGGCAAGTTTCCAATCAAAACGGTTATCCCAGTTCACACGGAGATTCTCAGGCTTGTCCAGATAGTTGGAGAAGAGTACAAGCTGCGAGGTATACTTGAAATTCTCGTTAACATTCAATGCGATATCAGCCTTGACCTGGGCACCGAATTCGAAACGTGCACTCTTGTAATAAGAACCAAGATCATCCGCTGTGACATTGCTCAGATCCGCATCTATGTACTCATCCTTGAGATGCATACCGTAGTTCTTTCTCAGCACCTCGTTCCTTACGATCACGACACCTCCTGTAACAGGGGCGATATTGAGCGAAAGCCACTTTGCGGGCTTCACATCGATACCGACCGCGAGATTGGTATATGCAGGAGCAAGGAATCCGGACTTGATCTTACGGGCATCCTTCCAAAGCTTTACCTGATCCTTATGCTTAAGGTCATTCAGATTGGGAACATTGCCTTCTGCATCCGCAGGAACAGAAGGAGTCAGGTAGTCATATCCTGTGTTGAACTGAGACTTGAAGTCGTAGTTGACAGAAAGGGAGAAGTTCTTCATGTTGGCATTCTTGTATCCGAACTTGCTCTCGAGATAGATTCTGTCGTCACTCTTCTGGAGGATCGGCTTCGATGATGCATATACGAATCCGTAATCAAGCTGAAGACGGTTGTTCCAGAACAGGTCGTTCTTCTTGTAGTTCGCATTACCATCTACGAAAGCCTGAAGAGTAACAGTATTGTCTCCACCGGCCGCCCAGTTTGTAAGGGATGTCTGACCGAACTTTATGTTTGTCTTGAGAGATTCAGTCCAATAATTAGGCTTCACAACCTTTGGAGCTTCTTCCTGAGCTGCAGTTATCTCCATTGCAGCATCGGCGACAGCTTTCAGCGCATCGTTATTCTGCGCCCAACCACATACACCGGTGAGAACACCGGCCAAAACTACAATTATCTTCTTCATATATTAATAGGAAATAGCAAACAGAACACGACGGCTTGACGGCTTGCCTGAGTAGATACATGTACCCTCTTCCTCACATACAGCACTGTCAACAGGGATACAACGGATAGTAGCCTTTGTCTCTTCCTTGATCTTCTCCTCAGTCTCCGGAGTACCGTCCCAGTGACAGAGAAGGAATCCACCCTTGGTGATCTCTTCCTTGAACTCTTCCCATGTATCGACCTTACGAATGCTGTCATCACGGAACTTGAGCGCCTTAGCATAGATATTTGCCTGGATATCATCAAGAAGCGCTGCAATCACATCAGCCACTCCTTCCTGAGAATGCGAAGACTTCTCGCATGTATCACGACGTGCAAGCTCGACTGTACCGTTCTCAAGGTCACGTGCACCCATTGCAAGACGTACAGGAACACCCTTGAGTTCCCACTCTGCAAACTTGAAGCCCGGACGGAGAGTATCGCGGTTATCGATCTTCACGCTTATACCCTTAGCCTCGAGATCCTTCTTGAAAGAATACATCTTGTCAAGGATAGCGTTGTTCACTGTCTCATCCTTACCTGTGATAGGAACCATCACGACCTGGATCGGTGCAAGCTTCGGAGGAAGCACAAGACCGTTATCATCACCATGAGCCATGATGAGAGCTCCCATCAGACGTGTTGAAACACCCCATGATGTAGCCCATACATATTCCTGCTTTCCTTCCTTGTTTGTGAACTGAACGTCGAACGCCTTTGCGAAATTCTGTCCGAGGAAGTGAGATGTACCAGCCTGAAGAGCCTTGCCGTCCTGCATGAGAGCCTCGATTGTCATTGTATCGAGAGCGCCTGCAAAACGCTCATTAGGGCTCTTATGTCCGACTACTACAGGCACACCCATATAGTTACGTGCAAAGTCAGCATATACATTCACCATCTTCATTGTCTCCTCTTCAGCCTCCTGGCGTGTCGCATGAGCCGTATGTCCTTCCTGCCAGAGGAACTCGGCAGTACGGAGGAAAAGACGGGTACGCATCTCCCAACGTACTACATTAGCCCACTGGTTGCAGAGGATCGGGAGATCTCTCCATGAAGTAACCCAGTTCTTGTAGGTATTCCAGATGATTGTCTCCGATGTAGGTCGTACGATAAGTTCCTCCTCGAGTCTTGCCGAAGGGTCTACAACGACACCGTTACCGTCCGGATCGGCCATGAGCCTGTGGTGGGTCACCACTGCACATTCCTTCGCAAATCCCTCTACATGCTCTGCCTCACGGCTGAGGAACGATTTAGGGATGAAAAGCGGGAAATATGCGTTTACGTGTCCTGTCTCCTTGAACATCTTGTCAAGCACCTCATGCATCTTCTCCCAGATTGCATAACCGTACGGCTTTATCACCATACATCCTCTTACTGCAGAACGCTCTGCAAGGTCTGCCTTTACAACAAGATTGTCATACCACTGTGAATAGTTGTCCGATCTCTTGGTTACTTCTTTTGCCATTGTATTTTGCTTTTTATTGTTTTTTTGCTTATCATTGTGCTTGAATGCATTGGTTTGCAACGCTGCAAAAGCGGTACAGTTATTGCATATCAAACCAGGATGCGAAGATACGAAATTATTATCATATAAGGAGAAAAGAATATGAAAAAGAGTTCAGTTATGATGATTGCCGCCGCATTGATCCTATCTTCATGCGGAACATTCACCAGCCTGATATCATCTGCGGACGGGCAGAAATTCCAGGACGGAATCTACGCCAACACTCCGGACTTCCTTACTAAAGAGGAGAAGAATGCCGGCAAGGCTGAAACAGAAGCACTCATAGCACAGACCAAGGAATCTCCGATATATCTTTTCGGTGACAAGAAAGACACCATAATGATTCCTGACAACTACGCTGCCACCATAAAATATGACAAGAGCATAGGCAGTACTGTTGTCACAGTCGGAGAAAACCCCTATGACTGGAGGAACAACCTCAACCCATGGTCCTACTACACGCCATACAGCATCGGAAGCTCATGGTACTGGAGCAGGCACTGGGGTCCGTATTGGAGCATGTCTCCATGGAGGTACAGCTGGCACGACCCATGGTACTGGGGATGGAGCGATCCTTGGTATTACGGCGGCTATTGGGGAAGATGGTATGATCCATGGAACTACTGGGGCTATTGGGGATGGAACGACCCTTGGTACTACACGGGATATTGGGGAATGCATTACCCATGGTATCCGCATTATGCCGGATGGTACGGAGGATTCGGCCCACACTGGCATCATGGCCACGGACATGGTCCCGGCATCGGCAGCGGCGGACATTTCGGAAGCAGGACATGGTACGGACCGCGCCACGAGACCCAGACTGATACAAGGGTATTTACAGACAGCGGGACAAGGACCACAGTCAGAAGAGGAACCGGAACAAGCAGCAGTACAAGCAGAGGCACAATAAGCTCCGGCAGCACCTCACGCAGTTCCAGCGCCACAAAGGTATCCTCTGGCACATCTGCAGCAAGAAGGAGCGTGACAAGACAGAACACTGCTGTCTCATCAAGCAGCCAGAGTACAGCTTCCAAGCCATCAGGCTCAGCAGCGACAAGACCGACATACAGAAGACCTTCTGTGTCGTCATCATCCGGCTCAGGCAACGCTTCATACACAAGAGGAGACAGCGGTTCAAGCAGCCAGAGCAGAGGTACGACAGGCAGCAGCTCGACTGTATCAAGGAGTTCATCAAGCTACAACAGCAACTCATCATCAAGCAGTTACAGCCGCAGCTCATCATCGACATCAACTAGATCGTCAAGCTACAGCAGCGGAAGCAGCGGCGGATACAGCAGAGGAAGTTCTGGCGGCGGAAGCTATGGCGGTGGCAGCAGAGGCGGTTCATCGGGCGGAAGAAGATAAGGAAAAACCATTAAGACTGATATATCATGAGAAAGACAGCGATTACAGTTATGCTGGCATTTGCAGCTATCACAGGATATGCGCAGAGTGCATACGACGGACTGCTATTCAGCGAAGACAATTATGAGGGGACGGCACGATCTGTCGCAATGGGCAACGCCTTCACCGCACTGGGAGGTGACCTGGGTTCGATAACCCTTAACCCTGCCGGAAGCGCAGTGGCAGGATATTCACAGTTCACCATCACCCCGGGAATGACATTCTCCGCATCTACAGCGCAGGGAGTGTCTCCTTTCGATGACGGAACACTTCCATATTTCGAAAACAGGATGGAAAGCAGGATGTCATCATTCAGCATTCCTAACATGGGTCTGACATTGAACTGGGATTCCGGACGCACATCGGGTCTCAAGAACGTCACATTCGGATTCATAGCGAACAAAAGCGCCGACTTCAGCCAGGACGTATACGCAAAGGGACTTAATTCTACAACCACATTCATGGGAGCCATGGCAGTTGAAGCAAACGGTTATCTTGCGAGCGACCTCAACTCATCCGGTGCATACGACTATTATCCTTGGAGTACTGTGATGGGATACCAGAGCGGCATGATCAGCACCTTCGGTGGCAATGATGACGAATATGTCGGAGCAAGCGAGCTTGTATTCGACAATGGAGACATCGTACTTGGAGGAGACATCGAGCAGAAATACGGAAGAAGAGTGACAGGAGGCAAACATGACTATCTCTTCAACCTTGGAGGAAACATCTCTGACTTCCTCTATATCGGAGCCAACATAGGAATCACATCCCTTGATTACGGATATGACGAGTATTTCAAGGAAGAGGCCGTGGATCCTGCAGACTTTGAGATTGCTCTGGATAATGGAGAATATATGTATTTCAGCCAGATGAAATACCGCTACTGGTATTCGGCGGAAGCTTCAGGAATATATGCAAAGATCGGAGCTATCCTTACACCGGGATACGGTCTCCGCATCGGAGCCGCAATCCAGACGCCTACCACAAATACTATTCTTGAAAGGTGGCAGTACAGCGGTTCTACCGAATTCACATCATCCGCTTACAACGGTTATGCAAACAGTCCGGAAGGAGAATACAGCTATGCATTCAACAGCCCGTTCAAGGCAAACCTCGGTGTTGCCTACACAGTCGGCAATTTCGCAATCCTGAGTGCCGATTATGAATACTGCGACTACAGTCAGATGAAATTCATGGAGGAGTATGGTGGCAACAGCGATTATCTTGAAGAAGTGAACGGAGCCATAAAGGAGATATTCGGTGCGCAGAACGTATGGCGTTTCGGAGCAGAGCTGAAGCTTGGAGCATTGGCATTGCGCGGAGGATACGGATTCTCGAATTCGCCTGAAAAGCACTTTACAGGTACATACAGAAGCAACATGGCATTCGGCCTCGGTTACAGTTCAAAAGGTTCGTTCTTCGCTGATTTCGCCATCAGAAAGAACACCTACAACAACGAGTACTACATGCCATACGCCGATTACATCTTCAACGAAGATGACACCATCGCCGAACCAGTACCGGAACTCGTAATCACCCGTTCAGACTGGAAAGCCCTCCTGACCTTCGGCTGGCGCTTCTAAACCGCCACAGTAATGCAACTTACAAAACATTGAATAATAACAACTTACACAAAGTGCGTGCCACCATTGGGGAGCACGCACTTTGCATATAACCCTATAAATCAACAACTTATAAAACGCACAAAAGCCGAAAGCCCCGCTGCGCTTTAGCGAGAAGCTGTTCTAAAAAACGGAAGGCCCCCGCAGCGCTTTAGTGAAAAGTATATAAGATAATAAAAGTAACTGCTAACGCAGTTGACATGCCACCCCCGGCTGCGCAAAGCGAAAAGGGTAATAAAAACTGAAGGCCCGCATCTAAGAGAAGCATTTTCCCAAATCTTCTGCTTCTCGTGATGCGGGCCTTCAGTTTTTATCAGAACAACTTAGAGCGTCCTCTTGATCTCTTCGATAGTATAAGCCTCGACAACGTCTCCGATCTTGATATCATTGTAGCCCTGGATGTTAAGACCGCAGTCCTGACCCATAGCAACCTCCTTGACATCATCCTTGAATCTCTTGAGAGAACCGAGTTCACCGGTGTAAACCACGATACCGTTACGGATCACGCGCACCTTGGCAGTTCTCTGAAGCTTACCTTCGCGTACGATACATCCTGCGATAGTACCTACCTTAGATATCTTGAATGTCTCCTGAACCTCAGCAGTAGCAGTAACAACCTCCTTCTGCTCCGGCTCAAGCATACCCTCGATACCGCTCTTGAGTTCGTTGATACAGTCGTAGATGACAGAGTAGAGACGGATCTCGATCTCCTCCTTCTCTGCAAGCTTACGTGCCGAAGGCATAGGGCGCACCTGGAAACCGATGATGATCGCATCTGAAGCTGCTGCCAGAAGGATATCCGACTCTGAAATTGCACCCACGGCCTTGTGGATCACGTTCACGCGAACTTCCTCGGTAGAGAGTTTGATGATAGAGTCTGAGAGAGCCTCGACTGAACCGTCCACGTCTCCCTTGACGATGACATTGAGCTCCTTGAAGTTTCCGATAGCGATACGACGACCGATCTCCTCGAGAGTCATATGCTTCTGGGTCTTGATACCCTGGATACGGATGAGCTGCTCACGCTTGTTGGCGATATCCTTCGCCTCCTTCTCATCAGCCATGATATTGAATGTCTCACCTGCTGTTGGCGCACCGTTAAGGCCGAGAACAGAAACCGGTGTCGAAGGTCCTGCCTCTTCCACCTTCTGTCCACGCTCGTTGAACATAGCCTTGACGCGACCGGTAAAGCATCCTGAAAGCATCACGTCACCTACGCGCATCGTTCCGTTCTGTACAAGAATGGTAGCAAGATATCCACGTCCCTTGTCGAGTGATGACTCGATGACTGCTCCTGAAGCCCTGCGGTTAGGGTTTGCCTTGAGTTCGAGCATCTCTGCCTCAAGAAGTACTTTCTCAAGAAGAAGGTCTACATTTATACCCTTCTTGGCTGAAATCTCCTGACACTGGTATTTTCCGCCCCAGTCTTCAACGAGGATATTCATGTTGGAAAGCTGCTCACGGATCTTGTCAGGGTTTGCACCAGGCTTATCGATCTTATTGATTGCAAACACCATAGGGACACCTGCTGCCTGTGCATGGTTGATCGCCTCTATGGTCTGAGGCATTATGCAGTCATCGGCTGCGATGATGATGATTGCTACGTCGGTCATCTTTGCACCACGGGCACGCATCGCCGTAAAGGCCTCGTGACCAGGGGTATCAAGGAATGTGATTCTCTGACCATCAGGAAGTTCCACATGATATGCACCGATGTGCTGTGTGATACCACCTGCCTCACCTGCGATTACATTAGCGTTACGGATATGGTCAAGGAGGGATGTCTTACCATGGTCTACGTGACCCATGACAGTAATGACAGGAGGTCTTGCAACGAGATCGTCATCAGTATCCTCCGCCTCGCCCTGAGCGATGGCATCAGTAAGGTTTGCCGTAACGAATTCAACCTCATATCCGAACTCTTCTGCCACGAGCACAAGTGTCTCTGCATCAAGGCGCTGGTTGATGGACACCATCATACCAAGACTCATACATGCAGCAATGACCTTTGTCACAGGTGTATTGTTCATAAGAGTAGCGAGGTCGTTTACCGTCACGAACTCAGTTACCTTAAGCACCTTCTGCTCAAGCTGCTGCATCTCCATCTCCTCCTGCATCCTCTGTGATGCAGCTTCTCTCTTCTCCTTCCTGTGCTTTGCTCCGAAGTTGCTCTTCTTGCCTTCATTCATGCGGGCATATGTCTCCTTGATCTGCTTCTGGATCTCCTTCTGCATCTCTTCCTGTTCAGCCTCAGTCATAGGCTTGAACTTGTCACCTCCGCGGTCGCGGCGGCTCTTCTTGTCCTTCTTGCCTGCTCCCTGCTGCTGTTGAGCATTAGGATGGTTCTTGTCCTTCTTATCCTTCTTGCCACCGTTGTTGGATGCATCTACCTTTGTGACATCCACCTTCTGGGTAGCTTCCTTGCCTATTCTTTCTCTCTTCTTCTTTTTCTTCTTCTTGTCGAACTGAGAGAGGTCGATCTTATCGACAACCTTAGGGCCGGCAAGTCTCTCCACCTCTACCCTTACCTCACGCGGCTCTGCCGGAACGGCAGGAGCGGGAGCTGGTACCGGAGCAGGCTCCGGTACAGGAGCCGGTGCAGGCACCGGTTCTGGTGCAGGCTCCGGAGCTGGAGCTGGAGCCGGGGCAGGAGCTGGAGCTGGTTCCGGCTTCTCTTCAACAGGTGCTGGAGCCGGTTTCTTCTTATCGAAACGGGAAAGATCGATCTTGTCAATGACCTTTGGTCCTGCAACTGTCCTTGGCTCTTCAGCCTGTACAGGCGCAGGTGCCGGTTTCTCTACAGGAGCCGGCTCTGACGGTCTTTCCTCATTAAGTGTATTGCTCTTGATGACGACCTCTCTTTCCGGTACATCATCCTCTTCCGCCTCAGGTTTCTTTCTCGAACCCATCTCGATGATCTCCTTGAGTTTGATCGTAACCTTCTCCGAATCCCTCTTAAGTTTCTGGTCTTCACCGAACTTAGCCTCGATAGCCGGAAGATACTCATCCGACACCTTTGCGTTCGGATTCATCTCCACACCAGCTCCCTGCTCGTTGAGGAAGTCAACGAGTCGTGCAAGTCCGATGCTGAATTGCTTTGTAAGTTTACTTAATCTGATTTCTGCCATATATTGTCTAGCCCTTTGTCATTATTCTTCGTCTTCAAACTCAGCACGGAGTATGTCAAGAACCTCCTCTACTGTCTCATCCTCGAGGTCAGCCCTCTTGGCGATGTCTTCTGGAGAAAGTGCAAGAACACTCTTGGCTGTATCACATCCGATATTCTGGAGTTTCTCGATGATCCAGTCTTCGATGACATCATTGAAGTCAACGAGAAGTACATCCTCTTCCTCCTCATCGATCTCATCCTTCGGAAGTTCTCTCCACACCTCGATTTCCTTTCCTACGAGCATACCTGCAAGTCTGATGTTGCATCCGCCCTTACCGATACCCTTCTTGACCTCGTCAGGAAGCATGTATACCTTGATCTTCTCTTCCTCAGGACCGCCAAGAACAATTGACGAAATCTTTGCAGGACTGAGAGCTCTCTGGATAAGGAGCTGGGTGTTGCTTGTCCACTGAAGGACATCGATGTTCTCGTTACGGAGCTCGCGGACGATTCCGATGATACGGGATCCCTTCACACCGATACATGCTCCGATAGGATCGATCCTCTCGTCGTATGACTCAACCGCAACCTTGGCACGCTCGCCCGGTACACGTACAACCTTCTTGATTGTGATGAGGCCGTCATAGATTTCAGGAACTTCCTGCTCGAAGAGCTTCTCGAGGAACTCAGGAGTTGTTCTTGAAAGGACGATGTAAGGAGTGGTGTTGTTCTTCATTTCCACACTCTTGATGATAGCCCTTACAGTATCGTTCTTCTTGAAGTGCTCTCCAGGGATCTGCTCTGACTTAGGAAGGCGGAGTTCGTTTCCATCCTCGTCAAGGATAAGCACTTCCTTAGCCCATGTCTGGTAAACCTCACCTGTGAAGATCTCACCGATCTTTCCTACATACTTGTTGTAAAGGTTTGCCTTCTCGATATCCATGATGCGGCCCTGAAGGTTCTGACGGATGTTCAGGATACCTCTACGGCCGAAATCCTTAAGCTCGATCTTCTTTGCGAATGTCTCGCCTACTTCATAATCGTCATCCTCGAGGTCCTCGAGAGCGATCTGTGTATTTGGATCCTCTACTTCCTCAACCACTTCCCTGTTCCAATAGATCTCGCAGTCACCCTTGTCGATATTGATGATGATGTCGAAGTTATCTGCTGATCCATAAGTCTTTATAATCTGAGTTCTGAACACATCTTCCAGTACGCCCATCATCGTAGCCCTGTCGATGTTCTTCTGGTTCTTGAACTCTGCAAAAGCATCTTTAAGTCCGATCTTTTCCATTTGTGTTTATGTTTTTTATTATTTGAATTCAATGTATGGTCTTACAGCATTGACCTGATCCATGGTATAACGGTCCACGTGCTCGACAATCTCCTTCTTCTTCTTTCCCTCCACGGCTTCCTTGGCAGAATACTTCAGAGTTATGCTCTCCTGATCCGCCGCCTCAAGGACAGCCACCATCTTCTTTCCCCCCTTCAGAAGGACTTCCACCTTGGTTCCCACAGCCTTGACGAACTGACGGAACACCTTGAAAGGCTGGTCCAGACCTGCAGAGCTTACAGTAAGGGAGTAGTCCTCCGTCTCACGGTCAAACTTAGTCTCGAAATATCTGCTGAGCGAAACACAGTCATCAAGTTCGATTGTTCCCTCCTCCGACTCTATCGTAAGGATAATATCATTATCTTTGCTGACCGAAACGTCAACAATGAAGCACCCGCGTGCAACGATTTCATCGTTGATTGCATCTATTATTACCGAAGCGTTCATTTTCACTTTGTGTCAATGCATAAAATAAGGGGGCAACCTTGCCCCCTGAATCATTCTCACGGTGCAAATGTACGAATAAAATAAGAATAACGCAAATTATTGAACCTGAACCTTCAATATCATGGAATTCAAAGCAAGGGAAATTGCTGAAATACTGAACGGCACGGTGGAAGGAAACCCTGAAGCCATTGTAACGACATTCGCCCGCATCGAAAGCGGCAAGCCGGGAGCGATATGCTTCTTCGCAAATCCGAAATACGAGCACTACGTGTACAAGTGCAAGGCAGACGTGATAATCGTCAACAAGACTTTTGAACCTAAGGAACCTGTATCGGCCACAATGGTACGGGTCGATGATTCATACGCAGCAGTAGCTGCACTTCTTGACTACGTGACCGCAAAGAAGCGTTCATACAGAAGGCACAGAGGTTGCAGAAGCCGTGTAAGATGGAGCGCAAAGCTCGGAAAGAAGGTATATGTAGGTGATTTTGCATACATCGGAAGAAAGGCCGTGATCGGAGACTGTACAAAGATTTATGAAAGCGCATACATCGGAGACGATGTGAAGATCGGATCGTACTGCACCATCTATCCGGGAGTACGCATCTACCCGGGAATGGTCATCGGAGACAGGGTCACCATCCACGCCAACGCAGTCATCGGAGCGGACGGATTCGGTTTTGCTCCTCTCGAAGACGGTACATGGAAAAAGATAGAGCACACAGGCAACGTCATCATCGAAGATGATGTGGAAATCGGAGCCAACGCATGTATCGACAAGTCCCAGATGGGATCGACGGTCGTAAAGAAGGGCACGAAGATCGACAATCTATGTCAGATTGCCCACAATGTGGAGGTCGGACCGAATACGGTGATGGCGGCAATGTCAGGAATCGCAGGTTCATCGAAGGTCGGCGAACACTGTATAATCGGAGGTCAGGTAGGTATCGCCGGACACCTCACCGTAGCCGACAACACTTCCTTCGGAGCGCAGACAGGACTGATATCCAATGTAAAGACACCGGGACAGTCATATTTCGGTACTCCGGGTATTCCTTACATGGAATACATGAGAAGCTACGCAGCGTTCAAGAAAGCAGGTAAAAAGTAGTGATATAGAAAAAATTTAACTATCTTTGCAGGCTGATTTTGAAAAAAGAGGACACTATCATAATGCAATTGCAACAGACACTTAAGAAATGCTACTCGTTCGAGGGGAAAGGACTTCATACAGGAAGAGTGGCAAAGATGACGATAAAACCTGCCCCGGCTGACACCGGAATCAGGTTCAGAAGGACAGACATAGGCGAAGATGCTTATGTGCCTGCATTGGCGGAGAATGTATCCAGCACTGCCAGAAGCACTACCATTTCATGCGGAGAAGCATCAGTGATGACGATAGAACACGTTCTGTCTGCACTTACCGGAATGGGAGTAGACAATGCCATCATCGACATTGACAATGTGGAAGTACCGATTCTGGACGGCAGCGCCAAGCCATATATAGATGCCATCTGGCATGACGGATTCGAGACCCAGGATGCTCCAAGAAGATATATCGAGCTCAAGGAGGCCGTAGAGATCCATAACGAAAAAGGTTCCATAGTACGCATTGAATCTGCCGAGGAGTTCTCATACGACATAAAGATCGACTTCAACTCCAGGGTTCTCGGAATACAGCATGCAGTATGGGATGACTCGACCGTATATGCCGAAGAGATCGGAACATGCAGGACATTCGTATTCTTCCATGAACTGGAATTCCTTTTCAACAACGGGCTGGTAAAGGGAGGTGATGTCGACAATGCGATCGTCATTGTTGAACATCCTGTTACCGACGAACAGGTCGACAGAATGTCAAGACTCTTCGATGTACCGGCTCTCAAAGTGCGCGAAGACGGCTACCTGAGCAATCTCGTGCTCCGTTTCAGCAACGAATGCGCAAGACACAAGCTTCTTGACCTTATCGGCGACCTCAGACTCTGCGGAGGCTTCCTCAAGGCAAAGGTCACTGCAGAAAAGGCAGGACACGGAATCAATACAACTGCGGCAAAAGCCGTAAGAGCATCACTCTAAAACAGATAAAGACATGGCAAACATCCATCCTCTCGCAACCGTACATCCGAATGCAAAGCTCGGAGAAAATGTAGAAGTAGGACCATACGCATATATCGAAGAACACGTCGAGATCGGAGACGGAAGCAAGATTCTTCCTCATGCAACTATCTTCAACTATGTAAAGATGGGCAAGAACTGCACAGTGTTCCCTGGAGCAGTAATCGGAGCCATCCCTCAGGACCTCAAGTTTGACGGAGAGGTCACATATGTGGAGATCGGAGATAACGTGAACATACGCGAGTGTGCCACCATCAACCGCGGAACAAAGGCAAGCGGAAGAGGTGTCACAAAGATCGGCAACAACGTTCTCCTTATGTCATACACTCACGTTGCGCATGACTGTACAGTAGGAAACAACTGTATCCTCGTAAGCTACGTTGGTATCGCAGGTGAGACTGATGTCGACGACTGGGCTACCATCGGAGGAAGCTCTGTAGCTCACCAGTTCTCAAGGATAGGAAAGCATGCCTTCATCGGCGGCGGATGTAAAATCAACAAGGACGTTCCGCCATACATCCTCTGCGGACGTGATCCTCTCTCGTATGCAGGTGTCAACATCGTGGGACTCCGCAGAAGAGGCTTCACTTCTGATCAGATCCGCAGCATCAAGGATATGTACGACATCATCTACAGCAGCGGAAACAACTTCTCTGACGCTCTCGCAAAGATTGAGATAGGATTCCCTCAGTCAGAAGAAAGAGATACCATCATCGAGTTCATCCGCAACTCAAAGAGAGGTATCATCAGAGGAGCCGATACCACAACAAAAGGCAGTATAGACTAAAGTGCCGAAGTTATTATCAACAGCATACATGCCGCCCGTTTCCTGGTTTGCAGCCGTTGCAGAGGAAATGGAAGGATTGAGCAATAGACGTGACGGAGACAGTTCGCTTGAACTGTCCCCGTCAGTCGTTTATATCGAAGCTTGCGAAAACTTCCAGAAGCAGTCCTATAGAAACAGATGCAGGTTTTACGCTGCAGACGGAGTGCAGGCTCTCTCATACCCTATTGTACACGAAGGAGGCACACACAAGCTGCCTATATCAGAGATCAGGATAGATTGGAGTACTCCATGGCTTCAGCAGCACGAAAGGGCAATAATATCTGCATACAGGACTTCTGCATATTTTGAATACTATCAGGACGAGTTGTTCGAGATCATGGAAAGCAGACCGGAAAAGCTTTTCGACTTCAATATGGCTCTGATAAAATTCTTCATCGAGAAGACAGGACTGGCGGTGGATCTGCGTGTAAGCGATGAATTCTCCAGAGAAGGCATCATGACACTCCCCGACGCATCAGCCATCAGTTGCGAGGACCTGCGTGAGAAGATCCACCCGAAACGTCCGAATTCTATTCTGAAGGAGATGAAACTTGAAAAGCCGTATTTCCAGGTCTTTGCCCGAAAACACGGCTTCCAATCCGATCTTTCAATCATGGACCTTCTTTTCAACGAAGGTCCTGACAGTATCCTATATCTGAAATCTATCGATAGATGACATTTCCGAATCGTCCGATCTGAGGAGTCATGACTGTAGTACCCAGAGGATTTACCTCATTCTGGATCTGGGCAGCATGAGCCTTCATACCAAGGTCGGACTTTGTTGCCTTGTAATCCGGACGTTCGATGCCAAGAATATCACAGAAGCAGCAATAAAGCGCAATATTGAAATCGAAGTTACCCCAATCTCCGAATGAATACGGGAACATATTATCGACGTCATCCTGATAATTGTTGTTCTGATTATTCAGAGAGTTGCCTGAGTCAGGATAGAATCCGTCCTTAGGGCCATATTCATCCTTTGCATTGAGACCTCTGTATGTGATAGGGGCGAATTCGAAGCGACGTCCGTTATAGACTTCCTGAGTCACGACCATACCCACGTTCTTTCCTTCTGACTGGCTGCCGATAAGGTGGACAGGGAAATCCACTCCCTTGAGTCCTCCGATCACAAGCTCGGATGCAGAAGCTGTATTCTCTGACATGATGACCCAAAGTCTCTTGAGATTCATCGAAGGAGCCTTGCCGAGGTGGTCCGATTCAGACGGACCGCTGAGGAACTTCCACTCCTCACGCTTTCCGTCATTGAACTCTGCCTTGAAGAAGATCTTGTCATCGTACTCTCGTCCGACTATAGAGCTTGAAAGGTAACGGCTCTGCTGCACTTCACCTCCGACATTGAATCTCAAGTCAAGGATAAGCTCAGTAATACCAGCATCGATGAACTGCTGGATCTGATATTCGAGGACTTCCTGCGCGGATGAATCGAAACTCTCCGAAGCCATGTATCCGATATTGAATGCGGGAGTATCACCACCGTCTTCAGAATCGACATCATTGTTGGTCATGATGGCAGCAAAAAGAATCGGATTGTAACCATATGTTCCTGCTGTCATATTTGCTACGTTCTCAGTTATGAGATCATATCTCTGCTGGTCATCATTAGCCACATATCTGGCATAAGTCAATGAGTATGAACCGGTAGGTGTATAGAAGAGTTCCTGCATGTACGACTGGTAATTACTCTTGGTAATTCTGGTGCCGCCGACCTTCCAGATGGTGTCTCCCCTCTTGAGACCAGCTTCTTCAGCTGGGGATCCGGGATATACATAACCTACTGTAAGACCTATATAGTTTGTGCCCTCCTCGAAAATCGAAGCGAAGAGAGGGCCGATACCAAGACCATGGGTAGAAGTAAGTTCTCCTGCCTTTGTAGGGATAGTCTTGGTTGTCGCCACCTCTGAAATATATGAATAGATATACCTCTCTCCTGCAGAAGAAGAGTAGTCTCTATAATATCCGCCGTCTTCAATATTCAGGTCACCCAGCTGGGTCAGATGGGTGTAAAGATACTTGTCATAGGAAACCTCAAAATCGTGGTTCAGCTTCTTGTACTCATCAGCCCACAGGTACTCGTCAACAAGACGTTTGTGCATGTACTCATTCAGGTACTTTGACATTGCAGATGTATCATCACCTGCCGCCTGGGTGAATGTCGCAGCAAGTTCACGTACTCCGTTTGAGGTAAGGTAGAGTTCTGCGACACGCTCGACTCCGACTTCATTCTTTGCAAATCTGATACGTACGGTACCTTTACCGGCCCCTTCATTTCCTAAAGTCTGGACAATTTCCGCCCAACCTTCTCCTTCTTTCAGGACAATATCAGCCTCCCATGCCGCACCGGCCTGGAATGTAACGCTTACTGTCTCGCCGTATCTTGCAACAAGTTTCTCGGCACGTGGATTATCTATGTCAGTAATCCCGAACTCATCCTTGGCACATGATGCCAGGAGAGTAAGGGCTGTTACTGCTAAGAAAAGCAACTTCTTCATATCTTAGTTCTTTCTAGGATTATATTCATAAATGGCATGATACTCTCCCTTGTCATCGAGCCATACGGTATAAATACGGGAAGTTCCGTTCATGAATTCATAAACAAGTCCTTTTTCCGATGTCTCATGGACTGTCACCTCCATATACTGCTGTGTGACAAGCTTGTCAGAATCTGTCCACTCATCACCTGTAAAATACTCATAGTTACCTCTGAAAAGCCAGTATTTCTTGCACTCGGCCGGCATCTCTACATCAAGAGTCAAGGTATACGATGCTGCGGTTCCCTTGACAGTGCTGGTAAATTGAGGCATACCATACTTATAATTTGACTTCTTGCTTGTGACGTAGTCAATATTGTTTGTAGGTACAAAGGTATATTTATACAGATATGAAGATCTTCCTTCTGCATCAGTCACAACTGCATAGAATGTATGTTCGGCACCAAGTGTAAGTCCTGTGAGATAGAGCTTGCCGTCAAGTTTCTCAACCTTTACAGATGTTGCTGAGCCAAGCTGATTCAAGGCCATAAGCTTCTGCATGGACTCATCTTCATAATAAGTGTAGGTAGCAGCAGAATATATAAGGTTCTCTGCATCTCCTTTGAAGCTGAGGCTGAGGGTAACATCTCCTAAGCCATATTGGATATCTGTAACCTCAACTCCAAGTTCTGAAGTGAACACCAGTTCCTTAAGCTTGACTTCTGTCTTTGTGATGTTTCCATACTTGCCGTCTTCAGTAACTGAAACCGCAACAAGGTACACCTGATCCTCCGGAGTAAAAGATGACGAAGTTATTGTATTGACCTCTGCTCCGGCAGAAAAGTTGCCGGCATTGATCAGATAAGTCACCAGTTCCTGTTCTGTCTCAGGAATTGCTGCAGACTTGATGATTGAAGCATAAGTCTTGTATGCTCCGTCTGCAGGAGTCACATCTGCAGTAAAGCCTGAAGTTGTAACATCGCGGGTTACAGCCTGAGGGGCGGCAATTGATGAATCAAACGAAATCTCAGGTGTTGTGAATGTATAAAGGATAAAGTCATCAGCCGTGTATACTTCACTCTCATTCACCGGAAGATACCATACGACATATTCTGTTGCAGGTATGATATTGCTGTAAACTTCGCCTGTAGGGAAGGCATTTGCCGGGCCTCTATACGAAGTCATGGTATAAGGAGCAGCTACTCCTGTTGCAAGAGTCTCAAGGAAGTTATCACGGCCATAGTTTGTCCAGTCTGCCAGACTGAAGAAGCCACCGAAGAAACCTTCCTCATCCATTACAGCATAGAGTTCAGCAGAATCATACTTGACATTGCTGAATGTCCATGGCTGTCCCAAGCCTCTGCATGTTATGGCCTGAATGTCGTACGCGGTATAAGAAAGAGCACCCTGGACAACCTGAAGGCCAGGGAGATATGGAGCTGCAATCACAACATAGTCCTCTGCCTCGTCATAATCTGCAACGAGATCAGACAGAGAATATGAGTTGCTTCCCTCGTACAACACATGAGATGCAGCATCTGCATTAAGCGCACTTACAGCAGCTTCCAAAGAATAATCAGCCTTCTTCCATGCCTTGAGAACGTATCCGTTGAAGTCCTCTCCTGTATTTTCGGAAAGAGTTACGGATACAGCTCCGTTGACATAAGAAATCTTGAACATCGGCTCGTATGCCACCGAAAGCTGGAGAATTTCAGGGCTGCCATTTTCAAATACTGCAAGAGCCTTTACCGTTCCGGTTTTAGGAGCAGTTGTGAAATCTGCAGGAGAAGTCACGTAGATATAACTGTCGTCCATGCTTACCTTCCAGCCTTCAGGTTTCTCGGTAATAGTGAATGCCTTGACATTTACCATTTCCACTGCTACAGACTTCTGCATGGACACTCTGGAGAACCAGAGGGTTTCTGCTGCAGCTGTGAACGTTGCCTCACCGATGACGGCTACCTTTACAGGTGTGCCGTCGGCAAGGGTAAGCACAAGATAATCTCCATCAAGCTTAACGTCCTGGAAGAAGACAACCTCTGGAGTATCAGGCTCCACAGGAGTATCAGGAGCATCCGGCTTCTGCTCTGAATCCTGATACAGGATACCTGTCTTCACCCATGTCTTGCCACCGTCAACTGAAATCAGCCACTCATTCTCATCTGATATCTTAAGCGCAGGGGTTACTGTTACAGGCACCTTCTTACCGTCAATCTCAAGAGGACTGGAAACCCCATCCTTACAGATAGCCCAATAATAGTTACCCTCGCTGTCCTTTTCGACTGTAATCAAGGAATAACCTTTGGTTGTCTGGTTGACAGTTATCTTCTTTCCATCCACAAGAGTGATGGTTCCTTTTCCTGTCTGGGCGTCATATTCCCAGGAAGCTATGCTTCCGACAGAAATCATTGACTGGATTGCAGAAACATTTTCTGCTACACTCTTCTCTACAGCGGCGATCCTGGTCTTGAGAGCCTCAATGGCTTCCCATATTTCAGTATCATCAAAAGGGTTTTCCTTTGTACATGAGGGCAGAAGCGAACATACAGCGGCAACTGCCAGTATCAAAAATCTTCTTTTCATAATTATAAGGATTCAGGTTATTCCTCAGGATTTCTAAAATCGGCAAGATCCTTGAATTCGCCCTTATGCCAGATCTTGGCAGCCACAGGGCTGTATACATCAACACCGTCTTCCTCACCGATTGCAACTGCAGCGATCAATGCCGGAGCAGTAGACTTAGGATCTACGTTCTCAGTAAACGGTATCGACTCTGCATTCGAGCTGAGACCAAGCTGGATAAGCTGGCTTTCCCAAAGAGTCATATAAGTCTCATAGTCTCTTCTGCTTGTATTGACAAGGTCATTGAGGGCACAAGCTGAATAAAGACTTGCATCAGACGATGTAACGCTGAAATACTTGATCATCTTAGCATCCTCGTTAGCGACGAAACGTCCGTCGATCTCGCCGGTCTGCGGATTGTAAGTAAGTCCCTCGATAGTCACAACAGGGTTAGGGCCTGGATTAGGAGCAGTCGTTGTAGCCTGAGCAAACTTCACAGGACCTACCACGCCATTGATATCCTCTGCACAGTATGCTATCACATATGTGATACCCGAATCGTATCCATACATAGAGTATCCGTCGTAGTTCGAGCGCTCAGCCTCCCACATGTTCACGATAGGAACCGGACCTGCAGGGCCGATCTGGAATGTATCGTAGAAGAATGTCATCCACTTCTGACGGTCATTGGCATCATCAAGATAATGCGGAGGACGGATATAGTCGTCATCTTCCTCAGTAGTAGGATCATCTGCATCGAAAGGCCATACGATCTGGAAACGGTAGCAGGCAGTGGTCTCGAAATCATATGTGAAATTGTAAGTGAATCCCCAGCGTGAGATATCTGTAAGCTCAAGCTTAACATCCGCGATACATGCATCCGGATTATCCCTTACAAGAGGCTTGGTCCTGAACGGCTCAGAGAAACAAAGTTCAGAGAGTTCTCCAAAGTTGTTCTTAGCCACATACAGAACCACGTATTCCGTATCAGGAAGCAGCTCTACCTGTGAGTTTGAAGTCTTGAACGCCGATCCGGTAAGGGTTCCGAGATCTGAATTGAAAGAGAAGTTATTGTTGGCGACTCCCCAACCTTCACTTGCTATACTGTAAGCCTCCGCATACTTCTCGTCAGCTGAAAGGCCTTTTACAAGTTCCGCATTCTCTGCAGTATAGATACGGTAGAAGCATGACATGCAGTTCTTCTCCATTTCAATATCGAGATATGCAAGTGTAGCACTGATCCTGCTTCCGGCCTTGATTCTCGCAACAGGAGTAAAATCGCCTTCAGGAATCTCCATAAGAGAGAAATCATATCTCATGATCTCTGATGAAGGAGTACCGTTTGCATCAACGGCTACAGCGATTGCTGTATTCTCACGGATTACATCAACAGCAGTGTCAAAAGTCCTCTTGACATAAAGGTTCTCCTCAAGAGTCGCATCATATGCCTGTGAAACAGCTGTCCTGCAGAAGTCACGCATCATCCTGTCACCGAAGAGGTCGATATATTCAGACATTTCCTTGGTAGACCAGATCCAGTGGTAGAAGAACTTACAGTCTTCGTTAGGATGGTATCTTACGATGAATGCACGGTATCCTGTCTCAGCTTCGATCGCGATCTGAGGATCTCCCACAAGTTCCTTCTTCATGGTAGTGACACTTGCAATGCTCAATGACGCAGGATTCACACCGTCAGGATCATAACATCCAAGGACAAGAACATAGTACTCACAGTCAGGAACGACTGTTGCACCTGAATACTCCGAGTTCGCCCAATCGAACTCTTTCTCAGAGAAATCATCGAAAGTCGAATTGAACACTGTGGATCCTGATGAAGATGAGTTCTGGAGAAGCTGGATGATCTTGTCCTCACACATCGCTGTGGTACCATCCACACATCCCTCATTGAGAAGGAGGTTATAAAGCATAGCCTTCGGGTAGACATCCACACGATAAGACTTGATGGCACTGCCGGGAACAAGATTGAAGATGATGTTGTTATCCCTGACAGACGACACATTGATGGACACACCATTGTCCTTCGCATCAAAACCGTCCTCCTGTACGTTCAGAGGGAACTCGTAGAACTCACTCACCGGTCCATCGGGAGTCTTGTTTTCATCCTCATTGCCCTTGCCCTGGCAAGAGGCAAACATCGCGACGGTCGTCGCGAGAATCAGCATTTTAAAAAATCTTTTCATATAGTTTAGTTATTTACATATTCATGTCCCATGCTTCCTCCGTCAACTGCACACTGAGCCATATTATTTACATGACCGTCCTTGTCTATCGCAATTACAGCGACCGAAAGATTGGCAAGATTCCAGGAAGGATCGATCTCGAACGTATAAGTCTTTGACTTCTCCTGACCTGCAGGAATCTCTCCCATGTTGTCTCCGCGCACATTTGCAGAAAGCATCTTCCTCACCACATGGCGGTGGGTATAATCCTTCTGCACCTGTCCTGTGCTTTGGGTCTGCTCTCCCTTCACCTTATCCTCCACAACATATGCGGCAATCCTGTAGTTCATCGAAGACTGGGAGGCGATATCAGCCTGAACAGATGCCGTCGTTCCAGATACGGATGATGTAACTGCAACGGAAGAGTGGGTCGGAACATCATAAAGCGACTTCTCTATCGAGTCATCGCATCCTCCTTCATTGAGAAGTCCCATATCCCTCATATCGGTCACAAATGCAGGATAGCCTGACCACTTGAAGATGTTGAACAGTTCCTGTTCCTGAGGAACTGACAGGATATCGTTATTATGGAAAGCCAAGGCAAAAGCCTTTCCTTTATATTGACGGTCAACAAGATAGTTCAGTACGGTCGCGCCTTCCGGGCACTGGGCACACCAGGTACCTGTAAATTCCATCACGCAAACATGACGCTGGAACTCACGGCCTGTGACAGCCGGCTTGGATAAAGTACACTGGTCCGCATTGTTACAGCACCAGGTCTGGCCTCCATCCTGAGAGTCGAGCATCACTGCGACAACTCTCATCCTGTCAGGATTCCATGATTTGTCAATACTCATGGTCCTGGTGACATTGTACTTCTTTCCAGGGGTAAGGCCGTTGCCCTGATTAAGCTTTGTTCCCATGACATTGTCGCCGGAGATAGCTCTCAGGACATTATCATGGATATATGTACCGTCCGCTCCTGCCTGTGCGTATGCAATTCCGTCCTCGACGAGGAACAGGTGATAACGGTACTCACCGGCAACATCAGCCATGAAATCGGCTGATACTTCGACTGTACCGGCAGCTTCATCATATTCAGCTGTCACATCTACATCACATACAGCCGGATAGGTCTCGTCCTGATATTCGATTTCTGAGACGATCTTTGAATACTCATTGACTATATGCTGCGAACTCTTCCTGAAATTCAGTGCAAAAAGAGGAAGACCGTCGCTGTCGCCCGTATTGACCTTGTCATAGAATTTCTTATTGACAGAAAGGGTCATAGGGTCTGTATAACCGCTGTAATCCAGATGGAAGGACACAGGGATGATCTTGTCGGACCAGTCCTTCTGGACGTCCTTGATCGCAGACGAAAGTATCGGACAGTATGTACATCCGATTGAAGTGAACTGCATTGCGATCATCTTCCTGTCCTCACGACTGCCCGGAGTCACCGGCTCCTGGGTAGAGCTGCCATCCGCATATCTGTAATCAACACTTTCTCCGACCTTGAACGATACAGAGTTGTCGATTATGACTTTCCCACCGGACTCAGTCAGAGTAAAAAGAACAACCTTGAAGGAACTTCCCGGAGCGATATCAGCATGTTCACATACCTTCTCCACAGAGTATTCCTGGTCTGCAGAAAGGTCGAATGCATCCTGAGACATCGCATAGAAGTTTCCGGATACCATTGTCACGACATCGTTGTAGACATCTTCCTGTGCGGAGCCGGAAGGGATGCAATTATCTCTAAGAAGAGCGATTCCGAGATCATACTTACCTGAAGCCGATGCCTTTACTGAAGCTTTGACAGTAACCTTTCCGTTGACGACTTCAGACGTTGCCTTGATACCGGTCTTCGCCGGATTGGCGGCAAGCTGCTCCTTGACGAATCTCTGGATATCGTTTACAGTCCTCTTTCCCGAGCCATTGTCCAACGAATATATCGCATATGGATAACCATCACCGGAGAACCTTTTCAGAAGCATTGCGGCAAGGTCCATCGTTCCATTGTAATTTACAGAGAATTCGTCGGCATTATGAAACTCAAGGACTATGCTATGGTCCTTGGTATAATCATCCACATTTTCCAATGCCTCGGTCATGTATGGACAATACTGGCACCATGAGCCTGTAAGTCTGTAGATTGCGACATTCTTATGGAAGACCTCGTAACCGGAACGGTTACCTGAGGTCACCGTAACCTTATTCCTGCAATACTCTCCCTGATACATGGCACTGATGGTATATGTGCCGTCAGCTATGCTGGTAAAAAGATTCGGGGCATCTTGCGCTCCGAGTCCGGAGCGCCATTCATCGAGTTCCTCGATGTAGAAGGAAGTATTGCGTAGATACTCCCCTTCCGTAAGCACCAAACCCTTGACATCTGTGATGGTCAAGGTAGCAACATCCTTTCCATCCGACTCGATCGATGTCTTGTCGACAGAAAGTGTGTATGGCCCCTGAGGAACAGATGCGAGAAGGTCGTTCGGATCCTGAAATCCATGGCAGGATGCCATGAGGAACAGGACAAGGACAGAAAATATATTCAATATACGATTCATACTGCTAGAACATCATGGTGACTGACAGATTTGCTCCTGTATATGCAGGAATCTGCCTGCAGACTCCGCCGGAGCAGATATATCCGGCCTTGTAACGGCCATATCCGAGAGCTACCTTGGTACGGGACTTCGAATAGCTGAATCCTCCGTTATAGTAATGTACCTTTGTCATGCCATGGTTGTACATATCTGCAGCATATACACTCCAATGAGGTGCAAAGCTGACCTCGAGAAGCGCCGCCATCCAGTCTTTCTGATCCTCGAATGTGACCAGATACTGCAGTTCCATACGGGCTGCAAGAGAGCTGTTGAACTTATAGAGGAGGTCGGCAACCATTATGTTGGAAAGCCATGTAGTGCGGCTTGCGCCATATGAAGGCGTAAACTCCTGATATGACCAAAGGAGAGTAGACTTGAACTTCCTGGTCCACTGCTTCTCGACATCCACGCTTATGTCCCTGAAAAGAAGATTGCCGGACCTGAATGTTCCTTCCTCGGCGATGGTATGATATGTAGAGAAGTTCGCATGGAGCTTCATGCCCCTCTTTCCTCCGAGCCATGTTCCTCTCCTGACATTATAGAACACATCCAGCTGTCCTCCTATTTCTCCGCTGTTGGTAAATCTTGAAGATATCTCACCGGTACGGGCACCATAAGGATGGAGGGTAGTCAGCATGTATGTATACTGGGTGCATAATGCGGGAACATAGTTGAGCATGTTCACATTAGAGGAAGCATCGTTCACAACCTTCGAATCCATCCATTCGAGACGTCTGAGGGAAAGATTTACACCAAGGCCATGACCGTTATATCCGGTCTCTACCAGCTGAGCATTGCCTCTCTTGCGATAATACATCTGACCTTCTCCTGCATACGATGTATTGTAATAATATTTCTGACCGGCATCTACATACTCGGCCTTGAGGAAGAATCCGTGAGACTCTGCATTCAGTCTGCCTGACCATCCTGTTGTGTTAGGACTGCAACCGTCGATGCTCATATCTGTATTCAATGCTTCATAACGGTCCAGCACAGAACCTTCAAGAGCCACATATGTATTCCTGAGGTTGAAAAGCTCGGAAACTGCGAAGCTGAGGTCGGCACCCTTCACCTGGGTAGCGGAATACGCCATACCGAAACGTGGCGCGCCCCAGATGGCCTTCATATTGAGAATACCCTTGTATGAATAGGTCAGTCTTGCTCCCATCACGGCATTGTTCAGACCGATAGCCCTGTCTTCCCAGCTTCTGAAAAGAAGTCCGCTTCCGAACTGCTCATAAAATGATCCTGCAGTAATCGAAAAATCCTCATCCTTCCAGTCCACATTGAAATTGGTAAGCTCCGCCCCAGCAAGTTCAGAAGAATAACCTACAAGAGCCGGAGCATAATTCTCCAGCTGCAGACCGGCAGTAAAGCGGCTGTTATGGTAATCTACCTTCAGGTAATTGTTTGAACCGAAGTTTCCGTCCGGTACTGTAGCTGCAGTCAGCTGATCTTCGAGATAATAGTTGGTATTGGTCTCGAAACTTCCTGTCACATAGCCTTTTTCATCAGCAGTTTCAGCTGCCTGCACTACGCAGACAGCTGAAACGCATGAAAATATAAGACTTGTCAATCTATGTTTCATCTTACTTGAAGTAGTTTGGAACAGGGATATAGATAGGCTGGTAGTAATTGCCTTCACCATCCTTGAGCACTACGGTAACCATATCCATGATCACTCCGTTTTCATCCGGACCCATAGCCTCACGGTTTGTAACACGAAGAGCTGATCCGTCGTTTACGTATACCATAGGCTCAGCATCCTTGTAATATGGATAGTAGATATCCAGGTACTGCTGGGCAATCGCCTCGATTCTAGCCGGATCCTGAAGAGTACGGCTATATTCATGATCAGGGTCACCATTGTACCAAAAGTTACCGAAATCTATAATATACTCCTTCCAATATTCAAGCGAGCAGTAATCATGGATTGCTTTCTTGAAATAATCGTAGTTAGAGCATGAATCTGTATCATCATTCCATCCACTGCAATGACCATCTTCATGTCCGTTTGAAGAGAAATAAGTTACAGCAGCAAGGGTTGGAGAACCGTGAGGATACATATCGTAGATATTCACGAGAGATCCCTGGATGAACTTGCCCTTATCATCATACCAGTCAGGATTAGTAGGCTGCTGGCCGTTCTCATCATAAATCACTTTTCCGACAGAAACCTTGCGGCTTGCATACTCCTCAATCTCAACAATCACGTCAGTCATCTGGGTGGCCTTCGTTCCGAAACATGTGATGAAGGCTGTAAGGTCTGTAGGAATCTTGATATCGAATGCATACGCTGCATATCCCATTTCAGATGCAGATGCATGGAAATAGTTTTCATCCCACTTGATGTTATCTTCGATGAACTTCTTCGCTTCTGCCCACTTCGGATTGTCTTCGAGCACGAGTTCTCCAAGGTCGGCAGCCAGAGTCTGGAACTTGAAGTATCCTACCTTTGAATAATTGCCTGAAGCATCCTTTGCCATCACAAGGAACACGTGGATCGTATTCATTGAAAGTTCAGTAAGGGTGATTGTACCGTCTTCGGCAATCGGACCGTTACGTCTCATCACCTTTGTGATCTCCTCCGCATCAGGATTTGCTGCCATATATTTCTGGGCAGTAGTCTTCATCGTGTTGCAATAATTCTCACTTGCCCAGAAAGGATCTTTCTCGTAACCGACCCAGTAGATGAAGTCAGTAGCTTCACCTCCGCTGACGGTTACCTTGAGCGTCGCCTCCTTGTCCTTGACAAGAACTGCTTCAACAGAAAGTGAAAGGTCATTGAATGAGACCTTACCTGTCTTTGCAGACTTACATACAACCTCACCGTACTTACCGTCATGACCTACTGCCACAGAATAGAGCCACATCTCGGTCTCAGGATGAATACCATCAACTGATGCGACAGTAGAATCATCTCTGATCTCAGCATATCTCTCTGCAGCGAGAATTTTGCTCATCTTCACATCATTGGAAGCTGTAGAATATCGGCTTCCGTCCTCTGAATTAAGGTATGCATAATAGATCATTGCTGCACCTTCCGATGAGATCTCTGCAGAAATCGAAGATGCAGAAGTCGTAAACTCACCCACTGTAAGGGCGATCGATCCGCCATCAGCCACAGCCTTTGTCCTGAACTCCTGATATACGACATCACCAGCTGTATAGGCAGTCTTATCATTCTCGACAGGGACAATCCATGTGATATAGTCAGTATCCGGAGACATATAAACAGTACTCTCCTCATTAGGGAACTCTGAAGCCGGACCCTGATATCTTACAGGACCTGCCACAGGCTCGATGATACCGTTATTGATCTGGTAAACGATTTCATCTATGGTCGTCTCCGTCATCAATGTGGTTCCGGCATAAACCGACTCGGCACCTGCAACTGATACTGCTACCTCAGCATCTAGAAGGCTTGTCTCGAGAACCTGGACTGTAGCAGACATCGGATTGAGCACCAAGGTACGAAGCATATCCGCCTCTACATAGTAACCTGCTTCAGACTCGTCTTCGCTACCGTCATTGTACAATGCAGGGACAGCCCAGAATGTGTATGAGACCTCCACAGAAAGTTCCGAACCGTAAAGTTCCTCAAGAGTCGTATCGACAGGTCCTTCAGAAAGGAAATAACCTGCAGGAAGATCTGCTGAAGCATCAAGGATCTCCCCGACCTTCGAAAGAACTGCATCCTTATCGAAGTCATGAGTGAGCATCATACCATATGCAAACTTCTCAATACCGAATGTAGGGGCTATGACAGCCTTGAGAGGAGATACGTTATATGTCTTGAAAGGATCGGTTGTAAGATAAATCCTCGATACAGCAGCTTTACCGCCGTCTACCACAGAAACAACCTTGAGGTCTCCATCCGCTACGGCAGCTCCAAGAGCGACCGTCTCTGCCTTAGGTGCTGTCACGCTGACATATGTTTCACCTGTAAGTTCTTCAACTGTCTCCTTGACTCTCCATCCGTCAGGAACCTGCATCACATAATCTACAACACCCTGCTTCTCAAGGAGGAAGGACTGAGTCCTGCCATAGTCTACATAATACTCGGTCAGAATATCGTTGTTTACATTTGAAATCTTGAAGATCACTCCCTTGTAGCCATCGAGAGCAACAGTAACTTCCATTCCCTCGCCGAAAGTGAACTTCACTGCATACACATTTCCAGAAGCATCAGCGAGTGGAGTACAAGAAGAGAATACCTGTACGACATCTTCAGCATCGTATCCGGTCACATAGTCCTTTCCGTCAATGACGAGATAATACACGCCATCCTCGACCTTCACACTGATATCGACAGATACAGGGATATTCTTGTTTCCATCCTTAAGAACCACAGGCTTTCCGTCAGGTCCATAAGTCGCCCAATACTTCTTACCGTCCTCCTCAATATAAGTCACGAGCTTTGAAAAATCTGTTCCATTCGGAAGAACATTGAACTTCGTTCCGTCAGAAAGGGTCACGGTATATGAACCATCTGAATTCTTCACGCATGAAGTAAGGGTAGCTCCATTGGAGAGGAGTGCACCAAGAGCTTCAGCCTGACTTGTCAGTTCATTTTCCAGTACGGTAAGCCTGTCATCCATCTCTGTCACCTTATCCCAAAGGGCAGAGTCATCATAGCATGATGAAAGAGCCGAAGCTGCGAGAGCAAAGGCAAAAACAGGCCTCAGAAAGAGTTTCATCCAGTTTTTCATAAATACTATTTGTTAAATTTTCTTTATCCTGCAAATATAACATTAAATTTTCACAATCAGACAATTAGCACCCGTTAATTTACACAAAAGAGGCGACCCTGACGGGTCGCCTCCAAAGAATTATGTGGTATTTAAAACCTGATCAGATTACTCTGCGTCTGGGTTGTTCACAGTGACGATCACTGGAGCTGAAAGCTCACCAGTGGTAGACTCTACAACAACTGCATACTGGTATGAAGTCGAGCTCTTGTAGAATACGAGATCCTTAGGAACTGCTGTTGAGTTAAGGTAGTAGTAGTAACCCTTTGTTCCCAATGGAAGCTGCTTGAGCTGCTCCTCTGTTCTAGCGGTTGTATTCCAGTAGTAATAGTACTTGGCAGCCTCACCACCCTCAACAGTTACAGGGATATTAACCTTGTAGTTAGTCTGACCATACTGAGTGTACTCAGTAAATACAGGCTCACCTACCTTAGCAACAAATGTAGTGCTGTAAGTAATGGTTGGAGCAGTAAGTGTCTCCTCATAAACATCACCATACTGTCCTTCTGCATTCACAGCAACAGCAGCAATGATATAAGAATCACCAGGATTTACAGACTTGTTAGCAGAACCCTCGTTTCCAGAGAAGATGTAACCGTTCTCAAGAAGGTCTGTTGTTACATCATCAAGTTCATTGTACTCATCTGCAGTATACCAGTTGTAATATACCATCTCCACATCAGCATCTGCTACCATATCAAGTGCGAAGCTTGTATAAGTCTTTGCAATATTCTCGAATGCAACAGAAGCAGATCCACCTGCAGTAAGAGGGCTGGTCTTGAAATCAAACGCGAACACATCGTCGAACGAGTAGTCGGCAGCAGCCTTACCGCTGATGATAGGGAGAACGAATGCAAAGTATTCAGCATTAGGATTAAGCTTAACCTGCTCGTCAAACTCATTCACAAGCTCACTGAGGTTAACCTCATATTCACCTGCCTCAAACTCCTTTCCAATATAGTTGACACCGTACTGGAGATATGAAATATACATTGAGAGATATTCCTTAAGGTCATACTGCTCAGTATTCCAGTTGAAGCAAAGATCCTTAGCGACATGTCCAACATAGAATTTCTCAGCACCATACAGAGTAAGAGAAACCGGAACCTCGTTGAATGAAGGCTCACCTGCTGCCTCAATTACAACCTCCATTGGAGTATAGTAACCGAATACAAGCTCGTCTGTATTGACAACACCCTGATTGCTTACAGGAGCAGCCCAAACGATGAATTGGCTTCCGCGCGGAACCTCTGAATAAGTATAATAGTTGTAGAGATCAGCAACAGATGACTCGATCACGTCTACCTCATACTCACCTGGCATATACGTGCCACCGATAGTGTACTCGTATGTATCCCAGTCCATAGTGTTGTTCTTCCAGTTGCTTACATAAGTCACGACATCATCCCAGTGGTCCTCACCGTTAGTGATTGCATTAACATAAGCGACAGGATTCTTCTCGAATGCAGATACATTGGCAAGACCGATCACAGCTTCACCGAAATCTGCACCATAATCAGATATATTGAGAATTGGATTGACAAATTTGAATGTACCGTCAGCGTTTACAGTAAGGCTGAAGCCCTCGGTAGTAGAAACAGCAAGCTTTGCAATCTTGCACTTTCCCTCAACTGTTGTACAGTGGAGAAGAACCTCTCCATCTGACTCAGCAACACCAGATGCAACGTTTGCTTCAGCAGGAGCAGTAACTGTAAGCTTAGTACCGTTAAGCTTAGCCTTCCAACCGTCCGGCTTAGTCATAACATACATTTCAGTTACATCAGCAACTGCAACATCAATAGTCTGAGCCTCACCATAAGCAAAATAAGTCTTACCAGCCTTGATAGTTACTACTGAGTTGTCAACCTTGTAGATAGGGAGATAATAAGTCTCACCACCGAATACTACAGTGTAGAAGTCTTCCTTAACGTATTCGTAAGTATCCCAGTCAATCTCGTCTGTCTCACCCCAGTAGAAGTCGATGAGGGAATCCTGGTCGTCAGCAACGTAAGCGCCAGTCGATACCCACTCACCACCGTTTACAGAGTAAAGGAGGTAGTTATCTTCGTCAACCTTGAAGTCGATCTCAGTGTGTGATACAGGAATCTCGAGACTCTTCTTAGTACCGTCTTCAAGAACTACAGCCCAATACTTGACACCATCCTCGTCTTCAACAACTGTAACAACACCTGTGTTGTTTGCATTCGGATCGTAAGCGCCCACTACGAGAGTAGTACCGTCAACGAATGTAAGAACTGCGTTTCCGTCTTCGTTCTTCTCCACCTTTGTAACGCCTACAGTAGCAAGAGCCTTAAGGATCTCCGCGTCAGCATCTGCGAACTGCTTCTGAGCCTCTGTCATGCTGTCGCCAAGCTTCTTGAGGTCTTCCTGATACTGCTTGAGAGCAGCAGCAAGAGCTTCATCGTTAGACTTGATGTAGCCATCAACCTTTCCATCAACTGCATCGAGCTTTGTAGTAAGGGCAGTGATTTCAGCAGCAAGTTCCTTGTCACCAGCCTCAATCTTCGCAAGAAGTTCAGCGTCAGCAGCCTTATAAGCTGCATCAAGAGCAGTTACAGTCTTGCTGAGAGCATCGATCTTGTCATTAAGATCCTTTTCGAGCCTGTCAACACGAGCAGCCAGATCCTTAAGTCCCTGGTCGAGCTTGTTGAGGCTGTCCTCAATCTTACCACAAGAAGACACTGCGAGGAGCGAAAGCGCTGCTACACAGAAAGTTAAAAATGTCTTTCTCATAATTTTTTGTTTTAGTTAATAATTAAATAGTTATGTAGTGTTTTGTGTTATTTCTAGAAAGAAGCCGTAAGGCTGAGGTTCGCTCCGGTATAAGCCGGGATAGCGCGGCACACTCCGCCCGAACAGATATAACCGGCTCTGTAACGGCCATAGCCGGCTGCAACGCGAAGGTGGGACATCGAGAAGCTTACTCCACCGTTGTAATAGTGGAGGCCTGTGTCTCCATGGTTCCACATATCGCTTGCAAAGACGCTCCAATGAGGTGCAAAATTGACCTCAAGGAGACCTGCCATCCAGTCCTTCTGGTCGTCCTTTGACGAAAGATACTGAAGTTCGAGACGGCTTGAAAGCTTTGAAGACCACTTGTAAAGCATATCAGCCACCACTACATGCGACTTACCGATGTAAAGTCCGGTCATGTCATGGTTCTTGTTATAGTTCTGATAGCAGTACATGAGTGTACTCTTGAACTTCCTGGTCCACTGCTTTTCCACATCGAAACTGAAGTCTCTGAAAAGAAGCTCGCTTCCTTCTACAGATCCCTTCTCGTCAAGAGAGTGCCATGAAGAGAAGTTTGCATGAACCTTCATTCCCCTCTTTCCTCCGACCCTGGTACCACGGCGGAAATTGTAGAATGCATCGACCTGTCCTCCGATCTCGCCGGCCTTGATCACCTTGTCACCCACCTGCGGGCTATATGGATTCAAGGTCATGAGCATATAGGTGTACTGGGTCGACATTGCAGGACGATAGGAAAGCATGTTGACTGAGGTACCATAGCCAGGATCTGCACCTGCATAATTGTAGATCCTCTGGTTCATTCTTTCCATGCGACGTCCTGTCACTGTAAGTCCGAGTCCGCGTCCGTTATAACCCAACTCGACAAGCTGGGCATTTCCGTTCTCAGCCTTACGTCCGTTCATGGCAGCCGGAACACTTACAATCTGCTTTCCGGCGTCCACATATTCTCCCTTGAAGAAGAAACCGTCGTACTCCATGTTGAGACGTCCGGACCATCCGATGTTGTTCTCTTTACAACCCGCTGCCGCAAGTGCCTCAGCCATAGCTTCGTGCTTGTTGATGACAGAGCCCTCAAGATCCAGATTCACTGTCTCCATATTCAGGAGGTTAGAAAGAGAAACGCTCAAGTCGGCACCGGCCACCTGCACATCTGTAAGTCCCAGTCCGAAGAAAGAATCGGTGTACCCCATCATTGCAGTATTGTCATCTATCTTGCCCAGGCGCGGAATACCCCAGAAAGCCTTGAAGGCAATCTTGTCTTCCCATCCGTAGGTCGCCCTTACGCCAAGCATGGCATTGTTGAGTCCGAGCATCCTGTCTTCCCAGCTTCTGAAAAGCAGTCCGCTACCGAACTGCTCATAGAAAGAACCTGCTGTAACAGAGTAAGACTTATCCTTCCATGAAAGGTAAAGGTTACTGAGAGTCATCTTGTTCTGAGACACTGCAAATCCCACAAGAGAAGGGAAATATCCCTCCACCTGCATTCCAGCAGACAGACGGTCCTTATACCAGTCTACCTTAAGATAGTTGTTGGTCGCGAATGTATTGCCGTCCTTCAGCTGCGGCTGCTCAGACGGATAGAAGTTGTTTACGACATCCTCTACATAGAGGTTGTTGTTGGACTCGAGGCTGGCGGAAACATAGCCCCAATCCTTCTTCTCGTCAGCAAATGAAACGAAGGAAAAGGCAACAGCAAGTGTTGCCAGAAGAACTTTTTTCATAAGTTATTTTTTACGGACAGACTTCTTGACAGCCTCAAAAAGCTCTACCTCTCCACCCTGAACGTATGCAGTGTGCGAGAATACAACCTTTCCCTTTGCATCGACAACGAACACATGAGGTACGACTGTAACGTTCATCGCTCTCATGAAATCCTGATTCTTGTCGAAAAGAAGGGTGAAATCAGAGCCCCATCCTCTTCCTTCTGCGAAAGACTTTGCCTTTGCGAGCTGTCTGCTGTCATCAGTAGAGACAGCGACTACACGGAAGTCAACTTCCTCCAGCCAATCCGGAAGCGCCTCATATACAGCCTCGAGTTCACGGATACATGGCTTGCATGTAGTCGACCAGAAAGAGATGATCATAGGAGTACCCTCTTCGAGGAGAGCGGCAGTGTCGAATGACTCGCCTTTTGAATTTTCAACCTTTACAGACGGAACCTGAGCTGATGCAGCTACTGTAACGAACAGTGCAGCAAGGCTTAAAAGGAATGTTTTCATAATCAACCTGGTTATTTACATATAGGATGCCCCTACCCAAAAGGGCAATAATCGGCAAATTTAATTATATTTCTGTATCTGCGAAAAAAAAGTTAGAGAAATTGATACAGACGTACTGTCTGCCTTGCCTCCTTCACATCGTGAACTCTCAGAATATCAGCGCCTTTCATCAATGAAACCATATGCACTGCCTGAGTCGCGGAAAGGACATCATCTGGCTGAAGGTCAAGAGGTTTGTATATCATGCTCTTTCGCGACACACCTACCAATATCCTTGGAGATCCCGACACTTTATCCGCTATGACATCAAGGTCATTCAGAAGCTGATAGTTCTGTTCTACGGTCTTGGCAAAACCGAAACCGGGATCAAGGATCCATTTTTTAACACCGGCCTCTTCAGCACGCACAGCAAATTCATTGAAATAAGTAACGAGAGAATCGGTAACATCATCATAATCAGTCATCGACTGCATTGTAAGAGAATTCCCTCTCTTATGCATCGCAACATATTCCAGCCCTAACCTTGCTACTGTCGTCAACATATGAGGGTCGTCTTCACCTGCCGAAATATCATTGACGATGAAGTCTCCAATCAGATCATGAACCCGCTCCACCACTGACGAGTAATATGTATCGACAGATATACGCACATCGGGAAAATGGCTCCTCATCGCCTCCAGAGCCGGCCGAAGGCGGCTCCACTCCACGTCCGGTCCGACCGCGGCGGAGCCGGGTCGCGACGAACACGCTCCGACATCGATGATGTCGGCACCGTCACTGACCATCTGATGTGTCCTCCTGAGAACCGCATCGACACTTCCGCAGCGGCTCTGCGCAAAATAAGAATCATCAGTCAGATTGACTATGCCCATTATGTCTATATGTCTGTCCGTCTTCATATCGTGTGCAAAAATAGTAAAAAGATTCCTCGGCCTCGCTCGGAATGACAGTTTTTGATTAACTTTGTATGATAACTAAAAAGATGATCATATGCTGGTAGTCCTTGAGGGTCTGGACGGCGCAGGCAAGTCCACCCAGGTAAAGAAACTTAGAGAATACCTCGAGAACGTCTTCGGAAGTCTCGAATACATACATTTCCCACGATATGACGCTCCCGTATATGGAGAACTGATAAGCAGGTTCCTCAGAGGAGATTTCGGATCCAATGAGGCAGTCCATCCTCAGCTTGTAGCGCTTCTGTTTGCAGAAGACAGACATGGAGCAGCTCCAGGCATCAGGAAGGTCCTCTCTTCAGGAGGAACTGTTCTTCTGGACAGATATGTCTATTCGAACATCGCATACCAATGTGCAAAACTGAAGGACAGCGAAGAGGCCGCAGACCTCAGGGAATGGATCTTCAATACCGAATATGGAGATTTCGACCTCCCGAGACCTGACCTCAACATCTTCCTTGACGTGCCTATAGGCTTTGTGGAATCAAAGCTGAAAAGTCAGAGAGGAGGAGCTGACCGTGAGTATCTTGGCGGCGGCCAGGATATCCATGAGGCTGACATAGAGTTCCAGAAGAAGGTTCGCGACATCTATAGGAGGCAGTGCGAAATCGACCCTAAGTTCATCCGTATCGACTGTTCGGACGAAAACGGCGACATGCTGCCTCCAGGTGCAATATTTGAAAAGATCCAGGCAGTTGTTGATTCAGCAATAAGATAACTTTATGAGATACCTTCTGCTTCGCCTCAAACGCTTCTGCGGCTTTATAACAGGTCTTGTCTTCTTCATCGGAGGCATCCTGAAACTCATGGATCCGGTAGGTGCCGGACTGGTCATGGCGGAATATATGGACTTCCTTCACCTGAAGTTCCTTGCCTTCGCATCCAAGCCTCTTGGAGTCGCATTCGCATTGGCAGAAACCATAATAGGTACTGCCTTGATAACAGGCGTATGGCGAAAGATATCAGGCATTGCAGCTCTTGCCTTCCAGGGATTCTTCACCTTGCTCACCCTTCTCCTTGTCATTTTCAACCCCGAGATGGACTGCGGATGCTTCGGAGAAGCCATCCACCTTACCCATATGGAGACCTTCCTGAAAAACATTGTATTATGTTTTCTCCTATGCGCATATTTCTTCCCTGTCAAGCTGCTTGGTACCCCATTGAAGCATAAATATGTTCCTTTTGCCGTAGTCACCGCATCCATTCTTGCCTTTACAGTTTATTCATGGATGTATATACCTCTTGTGGATTACACCGATTATAAGAGCGGAGCATTGCTTAAGACAGCAGAAACTGATTCAGAGACTGATGCAGACATGTATGAAGCTGTATTCATATATGAAAAGGACGGAAAGGAAGAAGCATTCGAACTTGAACATCTGCCGGACTCGACCTGGAATTTCGTAAGGACAGCTACAGAAAAGATTGCTGACTACGACACAGAAGGTCTGATTGACCTTTCCTTCTATAATGAGG
>JAFYUS010000027.1 GCA_017549505.1 Bacteroidales bacterium
GAATCTGACCATGATTCATGCCCTTGAAGATTTCAATCTTTGTATCAGGATATAAGGTCTTTAGATGTCTGACCTGCGGTTTAGCAACGAAGGATTCCTTTGTTCCGTACCAGTAGTGAATGTCTTGTCCAGAAATGCTTTCAAGCTTTGTGGTATATACTGAAGTATAGCCGTCAAGGACCGCTTTGCTTCCACCAAACGGATATATTTTCTTGCATTCGTCAAGCAAAACATCGAAATAATGTGAATGAAAGACCCATTTCCAGAATCCTGTCCAGTGATAGCACGACCATACATTCGCACATTGGAGATATTTCAATGGACCGACAAGCCAGCGGGGAAGTGGCAGCAGTGGAGCAGCATCCATTATCGCATGTTCTATCACCACCTCATTTATTTCAAGAACCCGTGACAGGATTTTGCCTCCGAGAGACAGTCCATAGGCTATGTCAAGATGTCCTCCAAGAGACTCGTTGATATATTCGACCACCTGTCGAGCCTGATCGTCTATTGACATGAATTCCGTATTCTGACCCAACGTGAAACCATCGACTTGTACTGCAATGACATGGAACTTCTCCTCCAGCAGTCCGATAAGAGGCAGGAAAATCTCGTATGAGACTCCCAACCCTGGAATCAGCAGGAGGGTTGGCGATCCGGTATTGCCGTAGGTCTTAAAATCCATGGAGTTCTATAAATTGCGATTTATCTGTTTGTTATTCTTTCGTGAAGATGTATACAGCCACTGTTGGCAGAATGACCAATAGCAGCAGAGTGATCTCCACCAAGGCATACGACCCGAAATAGTCGACCAAGGTCTGGAATTTCAGGATTCCGTCAACCAGCAGGACAAGGAGGGTGAACCAGCTGATGCCAAATATAGCTGCGAACTTGAGCTTTCTTTTCTTCAGTTTCATCTTGTCAAATAGGCTTTATCCCTTGTTTAAGAGTGTATACTTACGATTTATCGGTGTGAAATTACACAATATGAGCGAAAAATGAAAGCCTATCTCGGTTTCACTCATTTGTATCCGCAAATGTAGATTCCTCTTCCGGACACATTCAAGAACCCCATTCTGCTAATCCATGTCCTTGGAGCAGGCAAATAACGCGTTATGAACCCGGAGAATACTATGTTTCAAACTTTTGATATTTACATGATTATTGTACGCGCCAAACAATAAAATTCTCATACTGATATCAATAACGGAACTTGTTGTAGATAATCGCTAGATGGTCGTATCTGTCTCTGAAATAACAGAATGATGAACTGCCAACCAGGTAGATAAACATCTGAGACTTTCTAAGGAAGTAGGCAAAGCTGGATTGAAAGAAAGCTTTCAAGTTCGTTGAATAGTGGCGGCCGGGGATTTCTATGCGTAAGAAGCAAACTTCAAGAGAATGATGTAAATGAAGTTTATTTACCTATCTCTTGCATATTGAAAATTTATCTCTATATTTGCACTAAATTAGAAATATTCAAAATAAGAATAACAAATTAAAGATAAGTATATGGAAAAGGAACTCGTACTAAAGACTATGAGAGAGGCAGGAAAGCCTATCGCAGCAGGTGAAGTTGCAACATTGTCAGGACTTGACAGAAAGGTTGTTGACAAAGTGTTTGCAGAACTGAAGAAGACAGGTGAGATTGTTTCACCGGTAAGGTGTAAATGGACTCCAGCAGAGTAAGAATAAAGGTTACTTTATCAAGACAACGGTGATCGCAGGGTCGCCAACCGAATAGCTGCATCTGAAGGCAAGGACTTCGTCCAGTTCCTTTCGGATTGCAGCTTTTAGTATGCCGTCACCTATGCCGTGGATGAAGGTGATCTTCATTCCTCTCCGATTGGAATTCTCGCGTATAACTCTTCTGAAAGTGTCCATCTGGAACTTCAGCTGCTGTCCTTTAGGAACATTGATTCCTCCTTGAATCGCTTCGATGTGCAGATCAATGGTCAGGGTACCATCAGGATTCATGGGAGTAGTTCGTTTTGATCCAGTGCCGGTTTTCTTCGTCTTGACCTTCGTATCTTTTAGAGATGCAATCTCCGTCTTATCAGTGACTGCAAACTCTCCGTAGGCTGATTCGATGACAAGCCCATCTTCGAGTTCTATTCTTACGGTCTTGCCAAGCCCGATAATCTTGCCTCTAAGGTTTGAATCCATCAGGACAACGCTTTGGCCGACCTTGAGTCCCATATCGGAATCTTTTGGTGATACCTGGACATCAGACACTTCCTCCGAAAAGGTCACTTTCCCTTTCAGAGCACTTAAATCTGATATAATTGTCTTCTTAGACATGAATCAAAGTTAGTAAATACTAGAGATCTTAACTTATCCATACCTTCTCTATCTCATCTCCGTATCCCATCGCCACATATGCGTCCTTGTTCCTTATTACATCGTCACGATACTCATCCAGGCCGTGGCGTAAAGCTTCATACTTAAGTAACAGGATTTCGTTTTCCGTCATGAATTCCGGGACCTGAAGTGTTTCTGCAGCCTCGATCATAAGATTGTATGCAGAGCTGCAGGCATATGTAACGGCAACGTCGGCATATCCCATACCCTTGTCCAGATCCATCTCATATCCGTACTTTCCGTTCAGGAAAGCATCAGCCAGGATAAATGCGCATAATCCGCTGCCTTTATCAACGCCTTCCTGCAGATTCCGCTTCAGGCGATCATGAACCTTCTTCCTGTCATATTCGTCAAGTTCATCCCAACAAGAATAATACTCGGATCCAAGAATATGGCAGTCCGGAATCCCCAGTTTCATTCCGACCTCCATCAAGGTTTCATAATATTCATCATCGCCTCTCTCAAGGTATATCAAAGCAATATCGAATATCGGAGGATAATAGCCATTGGCTATACACTTGTCATATGCATTGACAGCCTTTTCTTTCTCGCCTTCCAATTCATATAGCCAGCCAAGCCGTTCAGTCCAGAGGATGGATTCACTGAAAATTGCAGATGATTCACGTTCTGCCTCAGCAATGGCCGCATCTCTATCAGCTTCAACTTCTGCTGTGCCGAAGAACAGGTCTCTGTTACGCCTGAGCTTGGCAAGAATGCTGCCTTTCTCCAAAGCCTGTGCTGTAAGTTCCTGAGAGAGCTTACGGTCCATCACGAACTTTTCAGTCTTCTCATCATAAACATCACCAAGATAGTACATTCTTGACATCATCTGCAGAGCATCAGCTATGCCTGCATGTGCTGACTCCTCAAATATTCTGAAGGCAGTTTTTCGTGAGTCCATGTCTTTGCGCGACGTCAAAAGCCAGACACCGTATGCATATCGTGCATGCGGCTTGTCGCTCTCACGAAGTTTCAAGACAATAGATTGGGGCAAGGTTCTGACCGCCCCGAGATCGAGAAGAAATTCCAGTATCTTTTCATCTTCAAGAAGCTCAGACTCCAATTCAGCGTACTTCCTGTTTTTAAAGCTATGGACGGCATCATCATTCTTCCACCATCCTCTGAACTTCTCATCCCAACAATTGACGACCTCCTTACGGGGACCGGACCTTGTGTTTGGATGAATCAATCTGCCGGCGCTGTCATAATCTCCCATCTGCGCCCACTCCCATGGTTCATATTCGCGGATGAACTTGATGCTCTCATGCCACACTCCATAGCCGCAGCGCACTCCGTGCTCGAAATGTCCCTCGTATTTGTATCTCTTTCCGCTATTTGCGGAATATTCCATGATGCCATGTCCATGAGGACGGCCTTCGTCGTCCTTCTGACCTGTGTAGGTCTTGCCGACAATTTTCGACATATTTTCGGGGAGTTTCATATATTGGAATATAGATGAGACTAGAATGATTCCAACGATTTTTCGATTCGCGGGATGATAGGGGAGTTGTGACCTCCTTCGGACATATCAAAGGTTACATCTGCACCCCTGGCCATAAGAATTTCTACAACTCTCATGGTGTCTGCTTCGATATTGGCAAATCTCTTGACTTTGGTTTCCTTTTCCTTCTCTCCTAGACTGATGTAGAAACGTACGCACTTGAGTTCCGCCTGATTCTGGAGCCACTCTGCAAATCCATCATACCAGAATGAGCCGGATATGGCGCCGACCCCTTCAAACAATTCCTTCCTCACACCAGCCCACACGGAGAAAAGACCTGCCAATGACAGACCGATCAGATATCTCTTAGGTTTGCTGATCTTCAACGAATGCTCCAGATTGAAGAAGATATCTTCTTTAAGACGGTCAAGGAACTGACTTGCGTGACCTCCGAACTCACCTTCCTTTACGGCAGGGGCCTTCCATGGAGTAAGATCATTGTTCCAATCCATTTCTGAAATTGCGACAATATTAGTCTCAAACCGTGTGGACAAGTCCTCTAAAGATGAAAGTTCTTCTTCCGGAAGCCTGTGTGGCAGAAGAATATAGACTATACTACTTGAATCAAAGCTAGCAATATCCAGATTAAGCGAATGGTATGTTCTTGAGGTCATCATATGAATACAAAGATACAAATTTTTGCCGAGATATGACATCATTTCATCTATTACATATGAATATAATACTCTATATTTGTATGATTGATGATTCCTTAATTCATTCAGTTATGAAGACAATATATCTTGCAGGAGGGTGTTTCTGGGGAACGGAACATTACATGAGACAGTTTGACGGTGTGATAGAGACTACCGTGGGGTATGCGAACGGTAATCTTGCAGACCCGGCATATGAAGAAGTCTATACCGATCAGACGGGTCATGCAGAATGCGTCAGGGTAATATATGACGAAGATATGGTCTCCCTTGCTACGCTTTGCCGCCTTTTCTTCCGTTCGATTGACCCTTTGCTTCTTAATCGTCAAGGGGAGGACACAGGTACAAGATACAGGACTGGCATTTATTGGTCAGATGAGGCTGACAAGCATGTGATCGAACAGGTCTTCAATGAGCAGCAGCAAAGATATGAAAAGCCTCTTGTTGTTGAGAAAGCACCTTTAAGCTGCTTCTACTCAGCGGAGGAATACCACCAGGATTATCTTGTCAGAAATCCTGAAGGGTATTGCCATCTGTCTCCATCTACAATCAGAAATGCCGGAACATATGCCGATATCATCCGTGAGCTACGTTCCCTCTCAGACGACGAGAAGAAGGTGGTGCTGCCAAGGTTCTTCAAGACCGGAAAAGGGGAGTACGGTGAAGGAGACCGATTCTTAGGCGTCGTGGTTCCGAGCACCCGTAAGGTAGCAAAGAAATACAAGGGAGTTCCATATGATGTAGTGGAAACTCTTCTTGAAAGCGAATGGCATGAATGCAGATTGTGCGCATTACTGATTCTCAGAGAGAAATATAAGATCTCTCCGGATGAAACTGTAAGCTTCTATCTTTCACACACAAAAGGTATCAATAACTGGGACCTCGTCGATCTCTCGGCACCATATATTCTGGGAGAGTATCTTGTAAACCGGTCAGAGCGCAAAGTTTTATATGATCTCGCCAAGTCTCCTGTCTTGTGGGAACAGAGGATTGCTGTCGTGTCTACATTGATGCTGATACGGCACGGTCAGTTTGACGATACAATCAGACTTGCTGAGCTGCTGATGGATACAAAACACGACCTCATGCATAAGGCGATAGGGTGGATGCTTCGTGAAACAGGAAAAAGAAACCAGGAACTCCTGGTGGAGTTCCTGGAAACTCATAAGGCGACAATGCCAAGGACGATGTTCAGATACGCAATCGAGAGATTGCCTCGTTAAGACCTCATCGCTCTTCCCGAATGTCTGATTGCTTCTGTATCCAGGACATCACCGTCCAATACCTTTATACCGTTGATGTAGACTTTTTCTATGCCGAATGACTGCTCCTGGTCAGGATTACCGTCCCGGAGCTTGTTTTCGTTAAATACTGTGATGTCTGCATAGTAGCCAGGCTTGATCATTCCTCTTTCCCTGATCGAGAATCTTTCTGCGACAGCCGATGTTATCTTACGGATCGTGTTCGGCATTGTATCTCCGGTACCGCAAAGCGAATACTTCAGGAACTTAGGGAAACAGGCATAGATGGCAGGGTTCTGGATGCCATGGTCTTCAACCCACGCATCAGTCATATACAGACATCTGTCATCCTTGGAGAGTTCGCTGACAATTTCAGGAGTACTGTAAGGTCCCATGTTGATGCGTCCCTTGAAATCACTCATCTCACACAGATCGAGATAGGCGTCAAGACATGATTTTCCCATCTCCTTTGCAATCTGAGCCACGCTCTTTCCTTCGTATTTCTCATATCCAGGTCCGATATAGGCTATCTGAATATCATCCCAACCGAATCCGAGAAGTATGATGGTTGCCCGGATCAATATATTGAGTTTCAGCTTATTGAACCAGTGGCGTTTCTCTGCAGGCGACAGAGCCTGATACCAGGCAGGAAGCACTACAGTAATGACAGAAACTCCAAGAAGTTCGCTATAGATGTCAAATCCTATATCCACTCCCTTGTCCTTCAATCCATGAAGTATGGCAACAAGTTCATCCTTGCAGCGGAAGGAACGCCTTCCCACAAAGATCGCGTGGGAATATTGGAGCTTCATCCTGGTTCCTGATGCTATTTCAACGAGTTCGTCCAAAGCTCTGAGCAGATGCGGACGTCCCAGCAGGGGATAGGTCATCGAGACTGCGGAGCAGGCTCTCGGATGTACCGTCATAGGCCTGTCGTACTTCTCGCAAAGCCTTGCCACATCCTTGAGTTCGTCAAGTCCGGCATAGATTCCAGGTTCGTACATGAGTCCCAGGGAAAGTCCGCAAGCTCCGTCCTTGATTGCGTTTTCCATTATCTCGAGCATCTTCAGGCGCTCGGCATCTGTCAAAGGTCTGTTTTCATAGCCTGCAACACTTGCTCTAGCCGTGCAATGACCGGCAAGTACAGCTATATTACAAGGGGTATTACGGTCAATGGCAGAAAAGAATTCCGCTACAGTAGGGTACACTCCTGTTGTATCCGAATATGAAAAGAGTCCACCTCCAACCTTGTCTACATGCTGCGTCTGCGGTTCGAAACCGACCGCAGACAATCCGCAGTTTCCGGTCACGAAAGAGGTTATACCTTGGCGGATGAACGGTTCAAAGTACTTTTGAGGGGAGTTCTTTATCGCGAACCAGTCGTTATGGGAATGTGCATCGATGAATCCGGGCGAAACGGAAAGGCCTTTCAGATTAATGACATCCCATCCTTCTTCAGGGGTTATACATTCTTCCACTCTGACAATTCTGTCTTCATCTATCAGAATGTCACCCTTGAACGCATCAGCGCCGGTTCCGTCATAAATCAATGCATCTTTAAAGAGTTTCATGGTTATCGGTTTTAGTTTAAACGTTAATCTTCAGACAGTCATCGCAAAGAGATGCAGTTGCAGCTCTATGGGTCACTATTATCATTGTACGTCCGTCAAGTCTGGAGGTCAGACGATTAAGAAATTTCTCCTCAGTCTCTGCATCGAGAGCTGATGTAGGTTCATCAAGCAGAAGAAGCCCTCCTCTTCGAAGAAGAGATCGGGCAATGGCGATCCTTTGCGCCTGACCTTCGCTGAGTCCCGCTCCTTTTTCTCCACACATGGTATCAAGACCATCAGGAAGCTCATTTACAAAGTCAGCAGCTGCAAGATAGAGAACCTCCCAGAGCCGCTCGTCTGTCGCGAGCGGATCTCCCAGAAGCAGATTCTCTCTGATCGTTCCGCTCATGAGAGTATTGCCTTGCGGCACATAAATTATGTTACAGCGCAGTCGAGGGGATACCGCTGATTCCTTGGAGGAATCATACATGACCACCTCTCCCTTATCCGGAGTGAGTAGCGCAAGCATAAGCCTCATCATCGTACTCTTTCCAGCTCCGGTCTCTCCGGTCAATGCCGTAACCGTACCTGGAGCAAAATCGTGTGAAAAGCCTTCCAATACGGGACTGGTGCTTCCTGGATATGAATAACTTACATTTTCAAAGCGGATTCCTATCTTGCCCTCAAGGTATTCAGGTTCACCTTGCTCTTCCAGAGGCTGTGACTCGATTTCATGCAGTCTCTCGGCTGAAGTCAGGCTATTGATCATAGGGGAGACCTGACGGGAGATATTCATTATCGGACGCTGAAGCTGGCCTACCAGCTGAAGGAAGGCTGTCATCATACCGAAGGTGACAGCCCCGCTCCTTATACCCAGGACGCCCCAAAGGAATGCCGCTGCATATCCGGCCGAGAATCCGATCTGGATCAGTGAACGTGCAAATATATTGTAATTTGTCTTGTTCATTGTCTGGTCGCGGAGGTCATCCTGACGCCCCGCGAGCGTATCGCTTACATACGGGGTCCGTTCCAGAGTATGGATGACAATCCTGTGCTGAAGGCTTTCCTGCATCAGTGACTGCATGCTGCTTTCAGTCGTTCTGATATCCATCGTCAGCCTGCGCATCCGCCTGAGATATCTTCTGCTTATGATCAGTGCAACGAGCAGAATGCTCGGGATCGCCCATGCGAGGCCAGGGGCCAGCATGAAAAGGAATATGAATGCCGCACAGAACTGAATGCAGGCCGATATTATTGAAGGAACTGACTTCGTGATGGCCTCAGTGACGACTCTGACATCTTCCATTACCCTGTTGAGAGTATCTCCGGAATGGAAATTCTCCTTTCCGTCCCACCGGCTTTCCATCAGACGGGTAAAGAGGGCATGACGGAGCTTGTTCTTGAGTATGACATCGCTGTAGTTGGACACACGCTGTTCCAGAGCGGACAGAACTACCTGCAGGAGCATGCATCCGGCCATTATGCATATGTACATGGAAAGATTCCCCCCGGAAGATGATGTGACTGCGTCAATCATCTTCTTGCATACCACGACGAAAGTCAGGGATGCCCCTACATACAGCATACCCAGGACAGAATTGAGCAGAACCATGGAGCGTACACCCGCTGATGCACGCCATATCCACTTTATGCTGTCTCTTGTCTTCATTTAACCTTGACAAATACATTGGCCATTCCTCTTATGAAATAATATATCCATGAGAGGAAAACATCTGACGGTGATATGGTGAATATTCTGACCTTCCTTCGTGAACCCATGATGAAGGAATGCAGCTTGCCTGCAAAATGTCCGTCAGGACGACGTTTCTTCCTGTCTTTGGAATGGAATCCGAAGTTTCCTTCGCTCCATATCACTTCAAGCACCTGGCTTGACTTAGAGGAGAATTCTGCGCTGTATAAAGGGCACTCATCCGCAGGAAGTCCCAGAAATTCGACCGCAACGCCTGCAAGAATCTTCCATGCCCTGGTAAGACCGAAGGTCTTCAGGTCGTGTTCCAGCACCGCAGGATCTATATCTGCGTGGTGTCTGTGCAGGAACATGGTCCAGTCGCACAGCTGACGCAGACCGATGCCGCCGCTGATGAAGTGGTGCCATGCATGGTTCATGATGTACAGGCAGTTGAACTGGTGGGGAGGAAGATTGACGGAAGTCCCTCCGATCTCGACCTTGTCAACCCGGTCGCTTTCAAGATGTTGCAGTGTCCATTTCTGGAAGAGCCTGTCTTTCCTTAGTCCGGGAAGTATCTCTGCGATCCTATGGATCTCCAGATGTACTCCGTCCTGTTCTACATTGAAGTGCTTGAGATGTTTATATTTGGACGCTCTATCCTTCGAATCGGGAAGAAGGATTCTCAATGCCTTTTCAAAATTCTTCTCTCCTACATACATGTCGATATCACCGCACTGACGGCTCAATGGATTCGGATAATTCAAGGCTACGCCTTGTCCCTTGAAGAGCACGCTGTGCATGTCGTGAGAATCTAGACATGTCTTGAGGTCAGCGACCTTCCTGTTGAGCAATGAATGGCTGCGGCAGATGTTTGTCGCTACGCCGCGCAGTCTGTTCATCGTCTGAGGATCGGGACGGAACTGCTCGGGGAGGGAAGGGACGGCTTCGGCCACAAGGCCAAGCACCGTCTGCTGTCCTGCGAGAAGCAGGACCTTGTCCCACTGAGGTGGGGACTGCAACGCCTGACGATCCGGACCCCAAAGGGCGGTCCGGATCAGTTTCAGCAATATTTCCTGAGAGTTCTTCATTATCTTACCAGGCCGGCTTCGATCCACTGTTCCGCTATGGACTTTGCGTCACGGGCAGCCAATGCTTCGTCTATTCCGTATTCTCCGACAAGCAGACCGGCAAGAGTCTCGACCTCAAAGTCCTTTCCTTCAACCTCTTTCCACAGGAACGCTGCTGATTCGTTCAGTGTAATCAGCTTGCTGAAATTTACCTGGTCGACTCCTTCGCCTATGACTGTCGCCTGTCCCATGACATCGCGCAGTCTGAATCCTTCTATAATCTTCATATCAATATTTGAATATACGTCTATAGATTGCCAGCAGATACCTTCTTACAGGAAGAAGCCATCTCCATATTGAAGCTTTGGCTCTATGGCATCTTCCGGTGCAGTCTATCTGCTTCTTTCCTTTTATTATCCTGACAGCCTTCGCAATGACCTCATCTCTGCCGCACTGCTCCGTTCCGCAAATATTTCCGTCACCCATCAACGTGATCCTGTCCCCGTCAATCTTTATGATACGATGTATGACATATGTCTTTCCTACCTTTGCAAGGACAATATCCAAGGGAGCTAGATCAGCATCTTTCATCAGGACGACGCTGTCGCGTCCGCCGCGTATGAAAGGGAGCATGCTGTTCCCTTTAGGGACAAAGGTCACCTGCGTACCCTCATTGACCAGACGGTCAATTTCGGTCACCAGGATATGGTTTGAAACGACTTTATGCTCCATCAGAAACCCTCCGTCACTGATTTTGAGCATACATGTGCGGCGTCTTCGTCAGGCAGACATTCCATCACCCAGGAAGGCACTGTCCTTATGATTCCCTGTATCGTACTGTCACGTCCGTCAGCGAGTTCCTTCTCCCAGGACATTCCTGAGCAGCTTGTAAGAAGAGACCCGTAGGCCTGTATCGGAGCCAGTCTGCTCGCCTTGTTGTAAGGCGCCCTCGATATTCTCACGATTCCTCCCAATGGAGCCTGCATGTTCTTGTAGCAATGGGTTTTACCGCTCCATGGCGAGCCGTAGGCAATCGCCATTCCCGCATCATCGATGCGGATGACCGGATGGTCGTCGTTCATGAGCTCGACACCATCCAAAGCTTTCAGCCACATGCGGCTGTGGGTACTTTTGCCCGTACCGCTCTTTCCCAGAAATATATACGCCTTGTCCTTATATACTACACATGATGAATGAGTCAGCACAGTCTGATGGACAGCTGTGGACAGCATGTAACAGAAATTGACACCAGTGGTGAAAGTCAGCCATTGTTCGATATCTGTTCCGGACAATGACATTCTCGCCTTGGAAAAATCCAGACTGACGGACAGCCTTCCGTTTACCTGGGAAGACGAGCTCTGGGTAAATTCGAAATGATAGCCCTCGTCGTCCTTGAAGACGGACAGGGCTATGAATCCTGGCTCGACGTTGTCCCTGTTTGTAAACACAGGGACAGACTCCTGCCAGAGGAGAGCTTCCTTCTGAAGCTCCATGACGAACAGAGGGTTCCCCTCGCGTTCGTCATCGCTGACAGCAAAAGGCCTGTAAGGTATATCTATCTTTTCAGCCACAGCATCATACAGATCAGTCCCATCGATCTGAAATACATGTCCGGCTACTTTATATCTCATTCTGAAACAGTATTTGTTTGGTAATACAAATATAATAAATGTTTATATTCGTAACAGGTCTTCTATGAAGTTTTCCAGAGACACATCCGTATTCATTCCGATCTTCTGACGGAATCTGTGGCGGAGCATCAGGACGCTTCTTGGAGCGATTGCCAGAAGATCTGCAATTTCCTTGTTATCCTGCTTCAAGGCAATAAGCATAGAGAGAAGTTCTTCTCGTCTGGTTACTGAAGGAACCTTCTCGCGAAGACGATGAAGGAAGAGGGGATAGAGCAGCTCGAAGCATTGTCTGAACTTGGTTTCTCCGCTCTCCTTAAGTACGTGCGGTGTCAATGTCTCCAGTTCCTGACGGTTGTCCTTGTCTTTGAGGAATTCGTTGACTTCCTGAGCAATCTTTTCCTTTTCCAGATTTGACTGGTTCAGTTTCTGGAGGAGATAGGCGTGCCTGTCGTCAGCATCTCTCATCTGAATCTTATGTCTTCTGTTCTGATATATGAGAAGAATGACGACAACTGCAATTATAATCAAAGATAGCACAGTAATGTTAAGTAGCCACAGCCTCTGATTAGCATGCTTGAGCTGTACGATCTTTAACTCCTGAAGCTTGTTTCCCGTCTGAAGTTCAACGATGGCTTCAACAAGATTATAGTTGATGCCCCTCTCCTTGAATGCCTGCTGCTCGTGGATCATCAGTTCTACATATTGTCTGACCTTTATATGGTTATCCTTCTTGAGATAGTGGTCCAGGATCGGTTTGTAGTCAATATGCAGTACATGGATAGGGGAGTCATTATGATTGAGGATAATCTGAAGACTGTCAAGCATGACTTCAGCCTCTCTGTCTTGTCCATTCTTCAGATATGTCTGAGCCAGGCTGTGATACGCCTTTGCACGATTGGCTGCTGTTCCTTGTCGGGTCACACGCTGAAGAGAGATTATATCTGAACTCAACAGGTCTATATCCACCATTCCGCTGTTGTAAGGAAGTGCTTCACACAATTCACGAGCTTGTCCGATATAAAAAGAGACTGAATCCTCTTTACCAAGCTGGTACAAAGCGCGTCCCTTATTGATGTAGGTCTGAGCCGAAACCATAGGATTCTTCTGTTTCATACCTCTTTCCACCTCGACAGCTTCAGACGCATACATATCTGCATATTCAGGTATATCCCAATACAGGAAGAGATCTGTAAATGAACTGAGACTGTTGAGCACACCGAGTTCATCTCCTCTTGACCTGGAATCATCCAGACTCTGCTGATATAGTTCCAATGCACCATTAAGGTCACCGTTTCTTTTATACAGGTTGCCAAGCATTGACATGACCCATTGCTGACCTGAAGTATTCCTGCAAGCCTTTGCCTGAATCAATGCTTCATGACACCATTCGATTACTTCATCCTGATACTCGGGGTTGCTGTAGAATACTGCAGCAGCATATGCATAGTCTCTGAAATAACGCTCCGGAGTTGCACGATGCAAAGGCAAGGTCAGGGCCTTAAGAGTGACCTCTTCTGCATTGCTCATATCTTCTGTACGCGAAAGAGCATAACCCATGACAGAATGGAAATCCCTCAGAAATTCATCTTGTAAAAGAGGGGAGGACATGAAGACCTCCTGAAGCACAGATATACACTCAACAGGCTCGCCCTTGCTCTGGAAAGTATTCATCAGCTGTACCAGGGCATCCGTATAGGTCGCATACTGATCATCAGTCAGATTTTCCTCTCCAGTAGCCCCTGTCAGATAAATTCTATATGCAGATATAGCTTCATCGAACCGCCCCTCACGCTGCAGCCTCCTGGCTTCCAGAAATAGACTGTCATCCGCAAAGCACTTTGAAGAGCACAGCGTCAAGAGGCTGAAAATCAGCACTATCACACCCTTGATTCTTAATCTCATAGCTTATAAATTAACGTAGATTACTTTATCTTGCTTGTAGATACAATGTAGACAATCGAGTCATAATGTATATCCAACAAACAAAAATATGTAAATTCAATGTAATCTTAAACATGCTTATGTTTACATTTCGGTTTACATAGCCTTTTATTCTAAATTTTCCACAATGTTTACCGTGTGAAACAAAATGTAGGACCCAATCTTTTGGGCATTCAAAACCACCGAGGTAAATTTGCGCCCCTTTAATTCAAAGAATTAATACGAATAATCATAAATCAATTTTAATAGAAAACTATGGACAAAAATCAAAACAATTACATCTCTCCGGAAATGGAGATTGTGAACATTGAAGTGGAACAGGCTATTTTAAGTGCCTCTACTGAAGATCTTGGAATGAGATATCTTGATCAGGAATGGTAATGAAAGGAGATTTAGTAATGAAGAAAATTTTTGCAATTTTAGCTGTTTTCGCATTCATATGGGGATGCGAAAAATTCGATCGCGACGAACCTGTAAATAAAGTTAGTCCCGATGAAGAATTTTCAGATAGTATTCTTCCAGAGATTCTTTATGCTTCGATATCAAATGAAGAAAAGCCTCAGACTCGTACGGTCGTTGGAGATGATGGTAAGAAAGTGCTCTGGCAGACTGGAGATGCAATTTCATATTTTGCATATGACATTCATAATGCTAAATATGTATATAAAGGAGAAGGGGGAGAATCAAATGTAGAATTATCCAAGGATAATGATAAACCTGGTACGACAGGAACAACACTTAGCAGATTTCTGGCTGTATATCCCTACAACGAGAATACCAAGGTTGTATATGATGACAAAGCAGAAGTAGATATAATTAATCTGACATATACTACAACTCAGACATATGCTGCTGATTCATTCGGAAAGGATGCTAACATCATGGTTGCTGCGGAAAAGGATAATGGAGATGACAAGCTCTATTTCCGAAATGCGTGCGGTTATCTGGTAATCAAGCTATATGGTAAAGCTACTGTCAAGAACATCACTCTGTCTGCCGTTGACGGCGTGAGTAAGATTGCAGGTAAAGCTACCATCGTAACAGACGAAAATAAGATTCCTGTGGCAACAATGTCTGATGAAGCTTCTACCTCTGTCACTTTAGATTGTAGCAATAATGGTGGCGTTGTGCTTAGTACTGATAAGAACGATCCTACCGAATTCTGGTTCGCTCTTCCGCCTGTAGATATCAAAGGAGGTATCAGGATTGTGGTTACTGACATGAACGATAACATATATACGAAGCAGACCACAAAAGATGTGAACATCACCAGAAACAACATCCAGCCGATGGCTGCACTTCAGTTTGTCTCAAATATTCCTGCATCAAATAAGATCTGGTACACCAAAGTTGCAGATGCTCCGACAGGAGTGATAACATTCGGAAATGAACAGACCAATCCTTTTGATGCAACCATCATTGATCACTACTATGATTCGTCAGTAGGTAAGTATGTCATTGCATTTGACCAGCCTTTGAAAACAATCAAGGCGAATGCATTCTATTCCACTGCTATTAAAACAATTGAACTGCCTGATGGCCTTGAAACTATTGAAGAGGGAGCATTCGGATATACACAAGTCCCTGCAATCACTATTCCTGGTAGTGTCAATACAATTAAAACTGAAGCATTCAGTCTTTGCCCACAGTTGGAATCTATTGAATTTCTTCCAAGTCCGACCCAAACGCCTCTTACCATTGAGTGCATCAAAAGAGACCTTGCAGACTATGGCCCATTTGAGAATGCGTACTTTAAATCCATCAAACTCAATCGCGAACTTGTTTATGTGGATCCCGATGGGGAATCCTTTAAGGCAGATCAAGTAGATGAGGGAATCTTGTACAATAGAAACACAAATTCTTCCGTTTCAATAACCATTGGAGGTCAGGTCAGTACATTCCCTGAGTACATGTTAAGTGGACTTAAGTTTACTTCGCTCACCATTCCGGGAACAGTGACTGTTATCGGTCATAATGTTTTCAATGAATGTACATCTCTGACAAACCTTACATTCGAGCCAAGTCCTACGGGAGAATCCTTGACTATAGGTGCTAATTGGCGTAAATTTTTCACAAGAGGTCTTTTTGCTGATTGCCCTCTTAAAGCGATAAGTCTGAATCGTCAGATCGAGTATGGAATCCAAGCAGGTGATACAGGAGTTTTCTCGGAACACTCTCTTGAGGACGGTATCACGCTCGGTGAGCAGGTACATACCTTGTTATCGAATATGTTCAATAATTCTGGCATCACCTCCATAAGCATTCCTGCGACAGTGATGAAAATAAGGGATTATGCCTTCAGCAATTGTAAAAAACTTAGTTCTATCCGATTTGAGGCAAGTGCTGTTCCGCTTACTATCGGATTCCAATCGGCATCAGACTTAGCAGATCAAGTCGGTCCTTTCTATCAGTCACCTTTGACTGATATCTATGTCAACCGTGAACTGGATCCTTCTGAAAGCTATGCTGACAAACGAGATCAAAATGATGAAGGTATTTTCTCAACGTCCTTTGACGATGCTGTAGTAACTGTAACCCTTGGTGAAAATGTCAAGACAATTTCTGACTATATGTTCACCGGCGTGAAGATGGAATCACTTACCATTCCGGGATCAGTAACCACTATCGGGAATGATGTTTTCAATGGATGTGACAAACTGGCAAGCATAACTTTCGAATCAAGCCCGACAGACCAAGCGCTTACAATCGGATGGAATACTGATGGTACGGACGAAGGTCTGTTCGTTGATTGTCCGCTTCAGACTGTAAAACTGTATCGCCAGCTTGAATATGGAATGACAAGCGAAGAGTTTGCTAAAGATTATGTTCCTTTCGCAGGAAAATCTCTTGGAAATGGAGTGACTCTTGGCGAGCAGGTTCATACATTGTTGCCATACATGTTCTATAAATCTGGAATCACTTCTCTGACAATTCCTGGAACAGTGATGGAAATCAAAGATAATGCTTTCTATAATTGTGCAGCCCTTGCGTCTGTCAGATTTGAGGCAGGCTCTGAACCTCTTACTATCGGATTCCAGCCGGGATCGGATGAACGTGGTCCTTTCTATCAGTCGCCTTTGACTAATATCTATGTCAATCGTGAACTGGTTGCATCAGCGGCTTATGCCACAGCACGTGACCAAAAGGATGAAGGTATTTTCTCGACACCGAGCAATAATCGTAAAGTTACAGTAACCCTTCAGGGAAATGTCAATACAATTTCTGACTATATGTTCAGTGGTGTGCAGATGCAGACCATCTGGATTCCTCGGGAAGTCACAACAATCTGCAAGGGTGCATTCTATAATTGTTCGAGACTCTATGGAATGACTTTGGCGCATACGGGTCCTCCGACATTGATTGAAGATGAGAACGGAGGTGCATTTAAGGGTACTTTATTGAATGATGCGGATCTAGATAATAATGAGCGTTGGATAGCGTTGGAAGATGGCTCTCCTGAAAACCTCAAAAATTTCAAGTATGCACGTAACTGGGTTTATTATGAATATATCATTAAGGCACAGATCAAATAGTAAACCTTATATAATCAGAGAAAGACAAAATCTTCGAGATTAATCAGTTCCTACTGGTGAAAACATATAAGGTTTCATCAGTAGGAATATTTTAATATGGTTGACAAAATGGATAAAAGGCAATGCTTTTACTCCGGACACTTGGGAAGAGGATGTTCAGCTGACTCTATTATAGTACTTTCTTCAAGCTCCAACTTCCCATCTTGTGACCGTTGTACTCAAACACCCTTTCATCGAATAACTCATATCCACGCTTGAGATAAAAGTTCAGGTTCTTCTGTGAGTTGGTAAACAACACCACCTGCTTGCCGCCACGTTCGCGGATATAATTCTCATAGTAGTCAATCAACTGTGTCCCAAGACCGATTCCCTGCATAGAAGGATCTACGCTAAGGGAACTGAGATACCAGATACCCGGACCCGTTTTCTGGTAATCGTGACAGGGTTGTCCTGCTGCATCGTCCATCGCTATCCAATCATCAATACACTTCTTGTCCGCGGCCTTATATACGTTGAGCCAGCCATGAAGAATATAGGATAAGACTGATGGTTCCTTGAAATCCGGATCATTGAGTTCCGCAATCGCAACAATCTTTCCGTCCAATTTGGCTGTAAGTTGATGAACCCGGTTGAAGTTGGTCTTATATGAATGCCAGATTATGGAAATCTCGACCTTGGCTCTTACCTCATCGTCCGGGAACCAGTTTGTAAAATATTCGTAATCACTGAAAGCGCGAGCTGCCAGTTCTGCCGCCTGACGGAGTTCCTTGCGGCTTAAGATACCGAATTCCAGTGTCATATGCTATAGCTTCTTCTCGAGGGTAAGGACGTTCTTGCCCTCGATTCTTTCATATTTGACTTCGTTCATGATCTGACGGATCAGGAAGATGCCCAGACCGCCGATCTGGCGGTCGTCTGCCGAGAGGGTCACGTCGGCTTCAGGGGCTGCTGTCGGGTCGAATTCCTTGCCTGTGTCTGTCAGGACAAGTACTATCGAACCTTCATGCATTCTTGCTGAAAGATAGATGGATTCGTGTTCTTCCTTGGGATATGCGTAGTTGATGATGTTTACAACAGCCTCCTCGAGGACAAGATTGAGGTTGAAGACTATATCCGGCGAGAGTTCGAAATCGTTTCCGACTTCTTCTACGAATTCATAAAGTCTGCTGATTTCTGATATGTCGTTTGCAAGTATTATTGACTTTTCCATATTACTGACAAATTTTAATGCACATTACTGTTATATCATCGCTCTGGTTTGCTCCGTCAGCGTGGAGCTGAACCTGCGCAAATGTTGTTTCAACTATTTCCTTCGGCTCTGCTCCTGCATTCTTCTCAAGCAGAGATACAAGCCTGTCGTCTCCGAACTGATTCATTTCCATGTCCTCCGCTTCGTTGACTCCGTCAGTGAAGAGGTAAAGCATAGTGCCTTTCTCCAGCTTTGTTTCCTGACCCTGATAAGGGAAGCCGTTGAACAATCCTAACGGAAGGTTCGGTTCTACTGGTATTGCAGAAACGTTGCCATTGCTGCCAATGACAAGGGGAGCGTTATGTCCTGCATTGCAGTAATCCAGACGGCCTGTCTTGAGGTCAAGGATACCCAGGAAAGCAGTACAGAACATATTTGACTCATTGCCGTCAGAAAGCGAGTCGTTGAGCGATGTGATGATCTCTTCCGGCTTGTCATGAAATGATGCGATCGACCTGAACAGGCGGCAGGTAACTGCCATGACCAATGAGGCCGGTATACCTTTGCCGGATACATCTCCTACGATGAAGTAGAGTTTATCATTTTCGATGAAGAAGTCATAAAGGTCACCTCCGACTTCCTTTGCAGGGACGATCTTTGCCGCAAGAGCGATATCGTCACGGTCAGGGAATGCGGGGAATGATTTCGGAAGCATTCCCATCTGAATCGCCTGCGCGATTCGTAATTCGCTCTCGATCCTTTCCTTGTTGGCGGTAGTAGATTTCAGTTCGTCGATATAGCGTACGAGCGACTGCTGGAGATATTCGAAGGAGTCATGGAGATCCTTGAGTTCGTCCTGCGACTGTATCTTCGGAAGTTCTGCATCGAATTCTCCATGGGCGATCTTCTTGGCTACATCGGAGAAATCTTCCACAGGAGCGACAACCTTGCGGATGCCATGATAACTTAGGTACATCATCAGCAGAAGCATGATAACCCCAAGGAATATCAGCAGGCTTCTGAGTTTCTTCACGCCTAGATAAAGTTCGCTGCGCGGACACACGATGGCAACAGACCAGCATGTGGTCTCGACAGGGGAGTAGAATACAAAGAACTTTCCTCCTTCCTTGTCTCTGAGTACCTGACCTGCTCTGCAGTTCACCATATCGTCCTGCATCTTCTTCAATGATTCGTCATCTTCACCATATGTCGACGAGTAGATGGTCTCATTGAGGATAAGATTATGGTCAGGGTGGACTATGAACGATGCGTTTCTGCTTACCATGAGATTGTAAGACCTTTCAAAAGCCTGGATTCCGCCGACAAGTTCCGTCAGCCATTCGAGGGAAAGGTCTGCTGTGATTATCGCATACAGGTTGCCATACTCGTCATAAAGAGGCTTCGAATATGTGGTCATCATCATCTCGCCACCGCCGTCATCATAGTATGGTTCGCTCCAGTATGGCTCGTCCAGAAGCTTAGGGATCTGATACCAGTCCATGTAATGGTAGTCATATGTTTCATTTCCCAACTGCTTCGACTTGATTTCGCCGTTAGGGTCTCTGTATGAGTAGGGTGAAAAATAACGTCCTTCCGAGGCGTAGTAGTGTGGTTCGAATGCAACTGCCGCTCCGCAGATGAACTCATTGTTCTGAAGCATCCTCTCTGTTATCGAGTACATGAAATCAGGGGAGGCGAGGCGATATGGCACAAGCCATGCCGTGTTCTCCACAGCGATTTCAACTGCATTGAGCACCGCATCGATCTGATGGATCGTGTTGGAAAGCTCGCTATGGGCATGCTTGGTCGCTTCTTCCCTGACCTTGTTGGCAGCCATTCTGATAAAGACCGTACATGTCAACGTAAAGATGATCGCAGATACGATGACAACGCCCACGGTAAGTCTGCCCGAAAGGGAATTCTTGAATTTTCTTCCGTTCTTCATCATCGTGTCCCTCCTGTAAATCTTTCGTAAACGACCGGCCTTGCAATGTATCCATACTTCACGAGTGCCTCATTCAGCCTATTGAAGGCGTCTTCATCCAATCTGTATGAAGGCGTTCCGCCCTTTACATCTTCGTGTGCCTCAAGGATGGCATCAAGCATCCATTTCTGATTGTATCGGTTGGTCGGAACATTCGATTCCTTGACATATTTCATGACTATATCAAGAGCGTCCTCACGATTGTCCCTGACCCAATCCCATCCTTTCTTCGATGCTTCCGCAAACAGACGGCACTTCTCGGGATTCTTCTTATAGAACGCCTCACTTACGTAAAGTCCGTCTTCAGGGAAGTCATAACCATGTTCTGAGAAATAGAGGACACTGCCCGGAGTTATGCCTGACATTGAAAACAGGATCAGCTCGTTATAGCTCTTTGCCAGAGTCGCGTCTATCGCACCTGCTATGTACAGGTTCAGAGAGTTGATCAGCTTGACCCACTCGATGTCGAGATGCTGCTCTTCATCGATCATATGGGGAATTTCGCTGAATCCTACCTTCCATGTTCCGATCCTGCATCCGGCCAGGTCCGCGAAGTCGCGGACATTCTTGGTTCGCGAGATGAGGACCAATGTAGAATGCTGGGTGGTCTGGAGCAGATTGACAAGCTTCATATCGGCATCTGTCGTCATCATTGCCTGGATGAGCTCGCTGGTAATGATATCGGACGTTCCGTCATTTATCATATCCATCGAGTTGTTGGAAGATGTAGGGTGCACGATAGCTACATCCAGACCGGCCTCGGCATAATAGCCGTTCTCGAGAGCGGCATAATATCCGGCGAACTGGCTCTGGGGAGTCCATTGAGGTGTGAAAGTAATCTGCTGTGCATGAGCATGGAAGAGCGATGCTACCGCCATGCACAGGATCATAAGGTATTTCTTCATATCTTATAGATTCTTATAGTGCTATTCCAGGTATCTCTCCCTGAGGACTTCCATCATTTCAGGGGTCACCCCTATACATTCGGTAAGATAGTTCCTGAGAGAACCATATCTTTCATCTACCTTGTCCAAGGTAGCTTCAAATATGGCCGGATTGGCACTTATGAGCGTATTGATCACGTTTGCCTGAGTTTCGTTCTCAGTCTTTATCATGGCAACCTTCGGATCGTAATAATCCTTTGAAAGACAGAAGTCCGCCATGATGAGTTCACGGTCAGCACCTAGTGCGGCAAGGAGCATGGCAGATGCGCTGCCTGCCCTGTCCTTGCCCTGTGTACAATGCCAGAGTACAGCACCGTCTTCAGGGTCTACAGTCATAAGGTCAGCGAAGAACCTGCGGTATACGTCCTGCGACTGCTCCTCAAAGAAGATCTTGTCATACATATGCGTGCACATGTCCTGGATCATAGGATTGTCAGCATACTTGAGAAGCATACCAATCATTTCTTCATTGGAGCTGAAGCTTACTGAAGAACTTTCCTTTCCGGTAAACGGCAATGATATGGAAAGATATCTCGCATTTCCAGGTATCACGTCAGGTGAAGAGACTGACTCTTCCTGGCTGCGGAAATCATAGATACGCTGCACACGGTATCTTTCTGCGAGCAGGGCAGAGTCCTCCGGCGTAAGGCCGGAGAGTCGGGCAGCTCGCAGGAGCAGGTCCTTCCGGACCTGCCTGCCGCCGATGACATATCCTCCCAGCTGGCGGGCATTATGTGCGCTGGTAATGCCTATCAACTGATCGTTCAGTTCGATATCTACCTTCCGTACATCAGTCTGACACGAGCTTGCTATAATCATAAAGAGTAAGATTATAATACTGCGCATCATGATTAAAGGCTATTTACAAGATACTGTACTCCACCAGCAATCTTCTGGATATTAGGGAAGAACACCTGACGGGCCATCGCGATGATTGCAGGACGGTATTCTTCTGTATTCTTGCTGGTGAACCCTATCGCGAAGACAGCTCTGATCAGACGCAAGGCGTCTATCATCGAGCTGTATCTCTGAACAGC
>JAFYUS010000028.1 GCA_017549505.1 Bacteroidales bacterium
GCTGCAAACATGAAATATCCGGAGAAATGCCGCCAGTCAAAAATACAGGGCAGAGTTACATTGCAGTTCACCATAACTGAAAAAGGCGAGGTTACCGACGTAAGAGTCCTGAGAGGAGTAAACGAAGAACTCGACAAAGAAGCCTTACGCGTAGTCAGTGCATCTCCTCGCTGGACTCCAGGTAAGGACAAGAATGGCAATATCGTTCCGGTATCATTTACATTCCCGGTTTTGTTCCAGCTTCCTGATTCCAAATAGCGATACAATATTATCTTAGAATAGACCCATGATGGATCAGGTCTTCCCTACTCTTTATCGGGAATGTGTATCCATCGCGAAGCAGGAACAGGTCATCGGTTATATCCATGACCTGTTCGTACATATGGTCAGAGATGATGATTCCTTTTGTAGCTTTATGTGTCTGGATGAGGCGTTGCATCATCTCCACATGCTTGGGAGCTACATTTGAGAACGGCTCGTCCAATATGCAGAATTCGGCATCAGAGTTCAATACCATATACATTTCGGCAATTCTAACCTCTCCTCCGGACAGCTGGCCGGCTGTCAATCTCTGATATGTATGGAACTTATTGTCAAAGGCAACCAGGCCGTCATAATCGACTCCATAAAGTTCATATGCCTCGCCTAGGGTCATGTTCGTCGGCATGAACACGTTCTGAGGGAGGTACTTGACCCTTTTACCGATATGTCCGTAATCGGTTTCCGGTTCATCGTTGAATCGTACGAAGATATTCTGCGGCTTTATTCCGCCCATGATGCATTTGAACAGGCACGACTTGCCGCATCCGTTCCTGCCGAGCACACCTGTCACCCTGCCGGTCTGAGCGGTGATGTAGGCGCTCTGAAGGACCTGCAGCCTGTCGAATTCGAGATGTACGCTGTCTACCAGCAGTCTGTTAACGGATTGCATTACCTAAATATGCTATCAGGGTTATAAACAATATGAAACCTATGAATTCCACTACGAATGGAATGGAATAGTACTCTTTCCTGCTGAGGCCCAGATTAAGGTAGAAGTATATTTCCGTGTTCTTGGTGAACGTAGTGTACAGATATAGGATTATCGGGATACTGACCAGCTTAAGCAGTAAGGCCATCGGAATCGCATAGGGATTGAAGAAGACAAGTGATGCTATAGCCAGTGTCAAGGCGACAGATATGGCATATATAGCTTTGCCATACCGCTTCGAGAGTCCTATTTTCTTGAATATAGTCATACAATTGCCAGTTGACGACAAAGTTATCAATTTAACATCATAAATAAAAGCATATTCTGGCACGCACTTTGAAATTAAATCTATTACCACAAATCCGAATCTTGACAAATAGACTTATATAAACTTGATGTCTTCCCCCATCAACATAGTAAGCGTGATAGGCTGTATGATGCTGTTCATACTGCCTGTCACTGTCTATGGGCAGGAACAGGATCGGGAACAGGTTCTGCTGGATGACATCCGGCGTCTTGGGGAAAGAGCAGTGCGTGACAAGGTCATAAGCGAAGACGAACACGACAGGATGACAGCTTTCGTCAGAGATTCCCTGCCGGAAAGCAAAGACCTCAAGGTGAAGACATTGGAAAAGATCCGCAACGAGCTGGACGGGCAATACGAAGAGATGATCCGCAATGCACGGAAGATGCTGGAAGATGCAGGTTATATAGGTAGTGACATGCTGCCGGATATTCTGTATGAGCCGGACGACTTCGTCGGCAATGATGAAAAGATGAGGGAAATGAAAGCCGCTGCCATATCAGCATCTGCAATCGACAAGAAGGAACTTTTAAAATATGTCAGACCCCTGCCGATGAAGCCTTGGCTTATGACAACTCTAAGATTCTTCTTCGGCAGAGGTGTCAGTCAGAGACCGCAGAGATGGGACTATACCGTCGTTCCGCAGATGGGAGGAGTATATGACATCATCATGCCTGGAGGACAACCAGATGACAGCTGGAGAGATGCTCCAAAGATGGTCTATGACCCTCATCCAGACAAACACTTCAGACATTGAAATATAAACCCGCAGTATTGATCGGCTACCATGTGGTATCCACTGCAGGGATATACTTCAGTCTGGTGTTCTTTTGTGAAAATGACAATCCCTTTGAGTCTATTGCCCACATCGCACCCGTATTGATGTTGATCAGGATGATATTGTCATTTCCGTCACCATATCGTACGAGCTGGTAGTTGTATGTCTGCTCATCGTAGATGATATCGTCAGGAGTTCTGTCCCTAAGGATGTTCCATCTCACAGGCTCACCTCTCTGATATGTCACCAGAGTCACCTGGCCGGTATATTTGTCAAGGAAGTACTTGCCAAGATTCTCTATACGCGAGCCTCCGATAGATGTTTCAGACTTCATTCCGAATGCTTTCTTCAGTTCCTGCTCGAGCGTCGGTCCAGACTTTACGACCTCCTTCTCCACGACTTTTTCCTCAGGCTCTTTTTTCTTCTCTTCCTTCTCGGTGCCCACCTTTACAGAAACAGTCTGTGCGGACATGTCACTTGTATTGAAAACAACAGGAATGACCAGCAGCATGAACGCCGCAGATATAAGAATCTTCTTCATGTCAGTTAATTTTAAGGTTAAACGTTTTATTCTAGCATGCAAATGGGGCACTTTCTTTAATTATCGCTCAACGATACAACTATCTCCCTGTATTTCCTTGAAACAGGAACAGATGTACCATCTGTAAGTGTGAGTGAATCTGATAAAGTCTCCTGAATCGATTCTTTCCTGACAACAAATGATCTGTGAACTCTGATGAAGTCTTCCCCAAGGAGATTCTCCCACTGGGTGATACCTGTCTTGTTTCTGAATTTGCGTCCATCGGTTGCACACACCCATACTTCTGTATCACGGGATTCGACATACAGGATTTCCGACAGATCGAGAGTCACTTTACGATAATCAGATGTGAATGTCACCGGATGCGGTTCATGCTGAAAACGGGACTTCAGATATCGGGAAAGCACGTAATCCCCTCCTGTCAGCACAATCATTATAAGGGACAGGAAGGCAGGATTTACCAGAAGAGTCGGGAATCCAGAATAGAAAGAAGCCTGAAGACCATTCATCATGATATGA
>JAFYUS010000029.1 GCA_017549505.1 Bacteroidales bacterium
AACGAACTTTCAAAGAAAATCCTTTATCTTTGTGACTCTAATAAGATAGAGAGCATGCCACAGCCAGACAATAACATAAACTTCGACGACCTGTTCCGCTACAACTACAGGCCTCTCTGTCTGTATGCTCTCCATTATCTTGGAGATGCCGATCTAGCAGAAGATTTCGTTCAGGAAAGTTATACTGCTCTTTGGGAGAAACTTCTGGAAGGTGCTCACGTTCTCAACCGTAAGTCCTATCTATATATGATGGTGCGTAACCGTTGTCTCGACCATCTCCGTAAGAAGGGCATTCCTACAGAATCCCTCAAGCCATACGACACCTACGGAATCATCGACGATGACGACGCAAAGGAACGCTCGCAGACCGAGGCACGTATGTGGACGGCTATCGACAGCCTTCCGGAAAAATGCCGCGAGGTCTTCATCATGAGCAAGCGAGACGGACTGAAGTATGAGGAGATTGCTGAAGAATTGGGACTGTCCGTCAATACCGTGAGAAACCAGATCAGCAAGGCATTGAAAGTCCTGAAGGAAGGTGTACACAAACTTTATACATTCTTTTTCGCATAATTTTTCAAATCATATAGTACTATTTCAAAACACTTCCGTCTTAATGTCGGATTAACGGAATCTTAGATCTTAATTATGTCAGACTTTGAGGATAAACACCTGGACTTCGTACTGAAACATTATCAGGATGGCAAGTTCGACACTCAGAAGGCTATTCAGCGCTTCAATGAGGCTCACGGCATCGTCCGGAAACCTCGCAGAAGAGTATTGCCTTGGGTGTCAGGCATGGTGGCAGCTGCAGCTGCTGTGGTGCTTTGTGTGTTCCTCTTCCGTGGCAATGGACAGGAGATCCAGCTCATCGCCGGATCTGAAATCCAGGAATTTGTTCTGCCTGACGGTTCTGAAGTAACCCTGGCTCCAGGATCACGATTGATCTACAGGAAGAAGTCTCCAAGAAGCACTCAGCTTGATGGTAAGGCTTACTTCGAAGTCGCTCGTGATGAAGCTGTACCGTTTGAAATAACATCGGACGGCACATTCGTAAGGGTGCTCGGAACAAAGTTCATGGTGGATGCAGCTTCGTCAGTCAAGGAAGTCTATGTAACTGAGGGAAAAGTTCTTTTCGCGAGGAACAAGAATGCCGAAGGTGTGATCCTTACAAAGGACATGCAGGCGACTCTTTCGCCTGACGAGAATATCCCGGTCATTGCAGTGGAGCCGGACGTCAACTCCATAGCTTGGCAGAGAGGATCATTCATCTTTGACAAGACTCCTCTTAAAGAGGTTCTTGAGGCTCTTTCAGAACACTATAGGGTATCGTTCGCGGCGACTGACCTTGACAAACAGCTCAGCGGAGAGTTCTATGCAGAAGACCTCGACCTTATCATCAGCCTCATAGAGTCTGCACTGGATGTTCACATCGTCAAGAGATAAGATTCCCAAACGACTTGACAATGAAGCACGTACTATTATTAATTACAACAACTCTCGCTATGGCATTCATTGCCATAGCCCCTGCTCGTGCGCAGCAGAGCAGGAGTCTCAAATCCGAGATGGAGGTCATCCACGAATCATTGGGGGTGAATTTCGTATATGACTCGGCAATCGAAATCGATGTGCCGTATTCGGGCAAACCGATGAAGGATGTCATCAATGCCAATAAGAAGGAACATTCTGTTCTTCTCGAAGAGTGTCTGCAGACCCTCTTCGCCGGCACAAACATCGAATACGAGATCATGAAGAAATACATAGTCCTTACGCGGGCAGACAAAAGAAAGAAACCCAAGGATTATACCATCTTCATAGAAGAACAGCATGATACCATCGATGAGGCTGTGATCACAGCTCTTACTGATCCGAAGCGTAACCAGACCCAGACCGGACTCAAACGCATAGACAGCAGCGACATCAATTCGGGTTTCGCCCTGTTCAGCACTCCGGATGTGATCAAGACACTCCAGATGATGCCGGGAGTAGCTTCCGGTACCGAACTTCTGTCAGGATTTTATGTCCATGGAGGAGACGGAAGCGACAATCTCTTTCTTATTGATGGCGTCCCCGTATATCAGGTCAGCCATCTTCTGGGACTTTTTTCCTCCTTTAACTCCGATGTCATCGGCAACATGGATTTCTATAAGAGCGGATTTCCGGCACGCTATGGCTCCAAGATGTCATCGGTAGTGGATATAACGACAAGGGATGGCGATTTCGAGGAATATCATGGCTTGTTCGGTATCGGCCTCATCGACGGACGCCTTCAGTATGAGGGACCGCTGGTCAAGGGCAAGACTTCGTTCAATGTGGGATTACGAAGGACATGGACAGAGACGCTTACCGTGCCTTTCTTCGCTATCCTTAACAATATAAACAGCCCTGACAAGCACTTAGGACGATATGCCTTTACCGACCTTAACGCAAAGGTCACCCATAAGTTTGCTGAAGGAAACAGGCTTTCCGCCAATTTCTATACAGGACGTGACAAGTTCAAGATTCATACGGAGTATCCCAGGAGTTATTATGAGAATACTCCTGCAAAGGATATCATGGACGGCTCTTTGCTTTGGGGCAACGTATTGGGATCCTTGAATTGGGATTATGAACCCTGCGAAGATATTTCAACCAGGACCATAGCATATTACAGCGGTTCCATTTCCGATCTTGGAGTCTTTGTCCAGGAGATAGACGAGCATGCAAACAGCCGGAACACTGGAGAGTACAGTACTTCCAATGTCCACCATATAGGCCTGAAGCATGATGTGTACCATAAGGCGTCGAAGATGCATCTGCTGAGATATGGGGCTTCTCTTCAGTATCAGAAACATGCGCCGAGCGCTACAGCAAAGTCGGATATCAAGGAAGATGGTATGGTCTACAATAATATTGACTATAAGGAATCCTTGAGATATCATACCTTCGAGGCTTCCATTTATGCTGAAGATGAAATCTCATTTACCGATGCTTTTTCTGTGAATGCCGGACTTCGATATGACTTGTATTCATCAGCAGGCTCTACCTGGCATTCTCTGGAACCAAGAATTGCCCTCAGATATGCCTTCAACGACAAGTTCAGCGCCAAGGCTTCGTATACTGAAATGAGCCAGCCTGTCCATCTGATTTCTTCAATCTACCTTGACCTTCCGACGAACTCGTGGCTTCCTTCGACTTCGAAGGTACGTCCATCACGTTCCAGAGAAGCAGCAGCCGGCATCTACATGAATCTTGCCCATAACATGCACCTGAATGTCGAAGGATATTACAAGCATATGTACAATCTCCTGGAGTATGCCGGTATTTACAATGTCTTCCCTCCGCTTGAAGACTGGGAAAGCAGTTACAAGATGGGAAACGGACGTTCGTGGGGAGGTGAAATAGATTTCGGATACGACAACGGAAGGACTGAGGCCAATATTTATTACACACTGTCGTGGACTCAGCGCAAGTTCGATGATTTCCATCGCGGATGGTATCCCGACCGCAACGACAACAGGCATAAGCTTACGCTCATGGCAAAGCATAAGTTCGGAAAGCGCCTTGAAGCATACTGTGCATGGAACTGGCACAGCGGAAACAGGATCACCATAGCTTCCCATTATACGGAAGGAAACGGGGGAGGTAGCGTATACGCACACCCGAATAATGTCAAGCTCCCTGATTATCACAGGCTTGATGTGGGACTGAATTTCGTGAAGACCACAAAGAGAGGAAATACTGCAATATGGAACATGAGCATCTATAATGCATATTGCAGGACAAATCCGATTTCGGCCTTTGAGGATATGAGAGTTCTTGATGACAGGGTATTTGCATATTATGGCCTGGCAGTCGGACTGATACCGATTGTGCCGACTTTCAGTTACACGCTTAAATTCTGAGATATATGAAGATATTGATATATATACATATGCTGGCAGCTTCGCTTCTTGTCTTTTCGTGCACGAAGCCGTTTGACTTCGAATTCGAGGATGGTCCGGCCATTTTTCTGGAATCATTCCCGGGAGTCGAAGATATGGTGGTATTTAACATCAAGCCTGCATACTCGTATTCCAATACAGCAGTCAGACCTGATTTCAATCCGGAAATCATCTTCAAGGTAAACGGAAAAGAAGTACCTGTGGTCTTGAATACTGGATTCTGTATGAGCAAGAAATATTTTGAAGATATGTATGTTGCCGACTATAAGCCACTCCCCGGTGATGAGATGACTATCGAGGTCTCGTCCGAAGGCTTCAGGTCCATATCTTCCCGCACCACGGTTCCATCCCCATTCCCGAGAAGGAATGTTGACTACAAGCATGTAAACTTCGGTGGACGTGAATTGAATGTCATATCCGTAAAATTTCTCGACGATGAGCAGACAGACTGCGCATATGGTATGCAGATATATAAAGAAAGCCTCATCACAGACGATTCAGGAGTCCGGCAAAGCGTAACGGTATATGCCGGAGAGCAGCTTTCTTCCAATTTTGATTTTGCCCCTGCATCTATGGATGGATTCCGCATCAATTTCAGCGGGTGGTATATTGATTCGGATTATTATTATGAGGATATTGCAGGATGGGATGACGACAGGTTTAACGGTGAAGAAGCAGAACTTTCAATGACGGTCCAAACTTCATACGGTTATGAGAGTTTCTACGAAAGGGAACAGAAAAACGGATATTTTGATGAAAATGATGTTTGGCAAGGTTTTTCAACCGAGCTTTACCACAACAAGCTGTTGCTCTATACGATGACAGAAGAATTTCATAATTATGCTGTCGCTCAAGAACTTATAGCCGAGAATGCCGGATTCTTTGCCGGACTGGCCCCATCCAATTTCTGCTATACCAATATAGAAGGCGGATACGGAGCATTTGCAGGAATTTATTGTGTTGATACAGAATGGATAACCAAGGAATTCATCGAAAACAACTGATTGTCATGAAAAGAATAACAATTATATATATACTTGCGGCTATGCTTGTGCTTTTGAACGGATGCGAGTACCACCCGTTGTACGACGGACAGAAATTATGTGTCTATGACAAGTACAGCGGAATTATTGAGACAGACGATAAGCACATCTATCTGCCTGAAGGTGACAAGCTCCCATACGTGCTTGAAATCTATGGGGGAGAGGGTAAAGACCATTCTATCGAAATTGCCGATCCGGACATGCTGGACTGGGAGTATGCGGGCAGCAAGGTGGTGAATCCTCCTATGATGGATTCAGAGGTCATACCTGCGACCATAAGCCTGTTCCCTCTCAAGAGGGGAGATACGACTCTGACTTTAAGGGACGATGATACAGGAGAATCAATCTCTGTCCATGTCCATGTCTGTCAGGCATATCATGCCTTGGAGATTATTGACGGCCAGAGCCGTTTTGCGAAAGGGACTGTTTTCTCATTCAGGTATGGTGGATCTGACAATGTCCTGATAATCGGACGCATGGGTGCGGACAACAGAGATGTTGAGATCATTGTGGAAGGAAGATATGAGTTTGTCTCTATAGAAGAACGACTGTTCATGGAAATCTGTTTCCCTGCAGATGAGTTCGGATTAATGGATCCTGATGGAACTGAACTTTTCAGAAGGTATGCCATACAGTTTAGCAGCGGTCAGTCATACAGTGCTGACCTGATGCTGGACCGTATGAATCTAGGCGTCATTTCTCCAGTCACCAAAGCCGTAAAGGACGATATCTCCTATGATGACTGGTTCCTTTTCCGCGATGTTACAGACTTTGACCTCTCTTCTCCGGAATGGCCGGAAGGACAACATTTCTATGTAGGCAACGCCTGGCTTATTCCAGATGTTGCACTGAAGTATTGAATGTTCTTCAGAAATACTCAGAAGTCCCAGCCTAGGACAAATCGTACTGAAGCAATCGGATGTAGGTAGCAGTTTGTCTTCTGTTCGCTGACAAGTTCTGTTCTCTTGTAGTCTTCTTTCCATAATGGAGTCATCAGCAGAGTCCCTATTATCGCGCTGGCCACGTCTTTTATACCCTCTCCCTTCTGTGTGTTATATATCCTGGTTGTGTATTCGTGACGTTGCATGAAGATGGTCAGATCCAGGTCGGCTCCGATATGAAAATGACGGCTTAATGAATAATTGAACTGCATTCCTGCCTTGCATGCTGCAAGGATGCGTGAGAAATCCTCGCCTTCCTTGTCAGTTGCGGCAGGTTGTATCATCACTGCCTGTCTTTCAGCATCAGTTCCTTTCACCGGAGTCCTGTAATATCTGCTTTTCTCGAAAAGCATGTCTGTCATTCCGATACCTACGCGCGGACGTAGACTCCATCTGTTGATGTCATATCTGTAGACACATCCTGCAAAGATGCCCGGGAATGAAAGTTCAGGAGTCGTCGCTCCTGTCTTGAACCAGTTGTACTTGTAGGTGCCGTTGTCCAGTGACTTGACTTTTCCGAAATATCTAGACCGTTTAACGGTATTGTATTCGTATTCACCTTCAATATAGGCCCCCCAATGCTCGGTGAAGAATCTGGTGTATCGCAAAGATATGTCTGCGCCATTTGAGCGTATTGTTTTACCTGGATGCTCATTTATATTGACACTTGAGAATGTCATGCCGGAGCCGAAGTCAATCGTGTTCATTGTTGACTTCTTGTCTTGTCCATATATTGCTGTAATGCAGAATAAAAGGAGAATTGTCAGGGCGTTTTTCATAAAATTTCAGTTTATTTTAATTTGGAATATTTCAAAATTAAAAATAAAGTATTATCTTTGCATCAGTAAAGTTAGATAAAATTGAAAATAAAAGCAAACAATTAAAAAATAAGTAAATATGAAAAGCGTAAAAGGAACAAGAACAGAACAGAATCTTCTCAAGTCATTTGCAGGCGAGAGCCAGGCAAGATCCCGTTACACATTCTTTGCAGAAGTTGCAAGAAAGGAAGGCTATGAGCAGATAGCAGGTGTATTCATGGAGACAGCGGAGCAGGAGAGGGAACATGCAAAGAGATTCTTCGGCTTCCTCGAAGGTGGTATGGTCGAGATTACAGCAACATATCCTGCAGGTGTCGTAGGAACTACTCCGGAGAACCTTCTTGCTGCTGCACAGGGTGAAAATGAGGAATGGGATGTACTTTACAAGGAGTTCGCTGAAGTAGCTGCCGAAGAAGGCTTCCCAGCAATCGCTGCAACTTTCAGGAACATCGCCAAGGTGGAGGCCGAGCACGAGCGCCGTTATCTTAAGCTCCTTAGCCGTCTGAGCGACGGTGATTTCTTCAAGAGAGACGGAAAGATCTGGTGGCAGTGCCGTAACTGCGGCTACATCGTGGAAGCAGAAGCAGCCCCTAAGGCATGTCCTGCATGTCTCTTCCCTCAGGCATTCTTTGAGCCGATGAAGGAAAACTACTAGATTAAGGAAAACTGCCGATAATAAAGTCCGCCCTCCGAATCACTTCGAGGGGCGGACAAATTTCGTTCAATATTTATGTCTAACAACTAAATTCGATTCTTGAAATTGCATAAACTGTGCCAGATCATATAAAGAATCCCGGAATAGCCTCAGCCATCATCTTGAAGAAGTATGCGGCTGTTACAAACAGGCTGATTACCCATGCGATGAAGATGACCAGACCCGGTCTCCATGATGGCGTCTTGAGGTCGAACAGGAGAATGATGGCATTGTAGATGCCCCATACGGCTACAAGTCCTATGTTGACCAGTATAAGTATCCATGTCGTGTTGAAACTTGAGAACATGTTGAAGATGAACTGATCGCCTTCGTCAAGGACCGTCCATTCCATCATCTCATGGAATATGATGGATGGGAATGACGGGAGAATCACGCATGTGAACATGACTCCCAGACCGAACAGAAGAAGAAGGATACCTAGGAAGACTCCTCCGGCGCGTCTGAATGTCTGTCCTGCAGGGGATTGCGCTGCTTCCCTTACTTCTGTCCTGAAGTCAAAGTCACTCGACCTGTAGCCGTCGAGACTCGTAGGCTTTCCTTTCATCTCACGTTTCTGTTCGTCCGTCCTTGCGGCGGGCATTGAAATCCAAAGGCATATGTATGCAATCATCGGGAAGATGAAATACGGACCGTCTCCGTCATTGACCATCCAGACGAAGGATATGAAAAATATTATCACGAACGCCAGTCTGACCAAGGCCTTGTCCAGTCCGAAATATGTTCCCAGTCCGGAACATACTCCTCCGAACACCTTCTCGTCGATGTTTCTATATAGCCTTTTGGTCTTCCAGCTTTTCTTCTGCTCATCCTTGACTGCCGATGGACTTGCCGGCGCCGGATCTGTATCGTCCTGAGCCAGTTCCTTCGGGTTGCCGATACGTGTCTTTATATCCCGGACCATGGTCATGTCCACTACCATGCCGCTGATGCATTTCTCCCTGAGGAGTTCTGCAATACGTTCCTCTATGTCAGCAGTTATCTCTTCTGCATTTGCATCTGCACGGAATGCTTCTCTGATGTCGTTGAGGTATGTACCTAGCTCAGCATATGCATCGGTTTCTATCGTGAATGCGTATCCTGCCAGACTTATGTTTTCTGTTGTCTTCATTATCTGAGGTTATGCTTTGAAACGTTTCTTATGATTTCTATTCCTCGAGCAAGTTCATCCCATGCCGAATCAAGTCCGTCAAGCTGCTGCCTTCCGAAATCTGTAATCATGTAGTACTTGCGAGGTGGTCCTTGCGGAGACTCCTCCCAACGGTAGTTGAGGAGTCCCAGCTTCTTCAGACGGATCAGCAGAGGATAGATGGTTCCTTCGGCTACGATTATGTTCACATCCTTCATCTTCTGTATGATGGACGATGCATATTCGTCTCCTCCTGCAAGAATCAGAAGTATGCTGTATTCCAGCACACCTCGTCTCATCTGCGTCCTGTTGTTCTCGATTATTTCGGTGTTTATGTCCATGATCACTGTCCCTTGGTGAATCTTCTGATGTTCTCTGCATTCGCAGGTATGCCTCTGAGTTCGCATTTCTCGGCTGCAGTCGTCGCTTCAGGCGCGGCAATCCAGATCACGAGATAGATCCAGAAACCGGCTGAACCGCATATGAGGGCAACCAGGAAGATGACCCTTATAAGAGTCACGTCGACTCCTAGAAAGAGGGCCAGACCTGAACATACTCCTGCAATCTTCTTTCCGTCAGGGTCCCTGAACAGTTTTCTTGCCGGGTTATCGCCACCAGTCGCGGCGGTGCCGTCGCTTCGCGACTCCGTCGCCTTATATCCTTGCGGATATCCCAGCTGCCCCACGACTTCCTGCGCCATCCTCATGTCCACGACCTCTCTTCCGCCGAGCCTGCTCTTGAGCAGGTCGGCTATCCTGCCTTCAAGCTCATCCATCACGTCTGAGCTTGATATACTTGAATCCAATGCCGCCTTGAAATCCTCAAGGTATTGGTCAAGTGTCTGGTAAGCATCCTCGTCAATAGTGAAACTGCATCCTCCGATTGCCACGTTGATTGTCTTTTTCATGATGTCTATCTGTTAAATGTTTGTGATTGTTCTTATGCAATAATTATTCTATGGTACTGCAAAGATATATAAATTTTTGAATACCTTGCAACACAAGGTACTGAAATTTCGGAATCATTTTTGTTTGGTGCGACTGAAACGATCGATTATGGACCCTTTGGACAGATATGCAAGGTTGAAGGACAGGAGTGACATCGCATTGATCAAGGATGTCTCCTATGGAAATATGGATGCTTTTGATGAATTGATGAACAGATATCTGGACCTTGTATCAAGGACATCGTTCCGGATATTATGTGACAGAAGAGACAGTGAACATGTTACAGTCAGTGTCTTCCTTTCGCTTTGGCATGAGGTACTTGATTACGACGACCGTTTCACGGTCGGGGAGTGGCTTCTGCGCAAGACATGCATCAATGCCAGAATACGGATCATGAGAAGACGCGTCCTCAGGGTCTTCGGAATCATCAATGATGTATTTGTAAATGTTTCTCCTGTGGCTGAGAATGAGGATGACTATGTCACCAAACAGGCATGGGAGCTTCATTGCAGGGCTGTGTCTCATATGACCCCTCTTCAGGCTGCCGTATATGCAATGTGTGTTCTGGAAGAAATGTCTGTTGAAAAAGCGGCGTTCATTACAGGACTGACCCGCTTCAGAATCGGTCTGGCACTGGAGAGGGCGGAAGACAAGGTCAGAAACCGCCTGAAGGATTATGACAAGGAAACAGACTATGAAAGATACAACGGTTTTCTACGTAAGGTGTCTGACAGTCTTACCGACTATGGCAGGCTGAGACATGAGATACTGTTACAGCTCGGAATAAAATAAATTTCTTATATTTGCCCGTATAATTGATACGGATATGAGAAAACTATTGTTGGCAATCGCCTTTATACTTCCTCTTGCAGCAGCAGCGCAGGAAACAGCTTCATTACCGGATGTGACCCTCGAACTCGAGACATCAACCAACATGAATTTCGTGGAAGATGAATTCGAGCAGATGGATTTCAAAGTGAACAGGATGCGTTTCGGAGTGCAGGGCGGTCTCGGCGATAACCTGTCATACCATTTCAGGACTACATTCCATAAGAATTCAGATGTCTTTTCTGTAGACAATATGGCAAGATCGATAGAACTGGCGAAGATCTCCTGGACACCGAACGAAAAATGGGATTTCTCAGCTGGAAAGATGTTCGTTGTTCACGGTGGATATGAAAACTATGTGAATGTCCTCCTTGTAAGGGAGTTCACGGATTTCAACAGTTGCATCGAAGTCTATCAGACGGGTGTTCAGGGTACGTATCATGCATCCGATGACCACCAGTTCACTCTTCAGATTGTAAACAACAGGGCAGAATCCGATAGCCAGTTATATGCTGCTGGCCTTCCGGAAGGAATCCGGTCTGCAAAGATACCTATGATGGGAACATTCAACTGGGACGGCTTCTTTGCCGACAGGGCTGTACGTCTGATGTATTCGACTTCAATCTCTCAAGTTGCCCAGGATAAATACATGTATTATTTCACTGCCGGCAATATATACGAGAAAGGACCGGTACTCGCATACTTTGATATCATGTATTCACGCTCACAGGTCGACAAGGCTCAAAGAATATCTTCACGCACTAGTCTGGCACCTACTGCTCAGAATGTCGAGTATCTGACTCTTATTGCAGATTTTGAATATCAGTTCACACCGAACTGGAATGCATATGTGAAAGGTGCATATGAGACGTCGAACATCTACAAGGACAACGGTATATACAAGAAAGGGCATTACCTTACTTCGTGGAATGCCCAGGCTTGTGTAGAATGGTTCCCTTTTACAAAGGAGAAAGGACTCAAGGTATATCTGCACTACGTATACAAAGGAAATGAAGTTGAGAATTCCTTGATGACAGTATTGCCGGATACACAGCGTGTATCTTTAGGTCTTACCTATTCGATTCCTGTATTATAGGATATTGAGACTCTGTTCCTTGATCTTCTCAAGTTCATCCTTCATCTTCACTACAATCTTCTGGATCTCTGTGTGATTTGCCTTTGAACCTGTAGTGTTGATTTCGCGTCCCATCTCCTGGGCGATGAAGCCGAGCTTCTTGCCCGGATCAGGCTCGTTTGCGATAGTGTCAAGGAAATATCTGCAGTGCTGGCGGAGACGTACCTTCTCCTCATTGATGTCGAGCTTCTCGATGTAGAATATCATCTCCTGCTCAAGACGGCTCTGGTCGGGCTCTGCCTTAAGTTCTGCAAAACGGCTCAAAATTTTTTCTCTGATCGCATCAGTACGTTCAGTTTCATACTGTTCGATCTGCTTTGAGTATGCCATGATGTTCTCCACCTTCTCTGTGACGTCCTTATAGAGAACTTCTCCTTCCTGGGAGCGGAATGCGTTGATGTTTGCCAGCGCCTCGTCGATGCAGGCCTCTACGACAGGCCAGTTTTCGTCTGTGATCACATCCTGCTTCTTGGCATCCATCACTTCAGGCATTCTGAGGATCATTGCAAGAAGGTCGTTAGGATTCTGGTTCCAGAGATTATGTGCACCAAGCCTGCTTCCAAGCTCTGCCACCTGCTGGTAGTACTCCATGGCAAGTTCCATGTTGATCTTCTTGGCGCTGTCGGCGGCGTTAGGCTCGAAAGTAACGAAGAAGTCGATGTTGCCACGTGTCAGTTCCGCTGCAATCTTCTGACGTACAGCCATTTCCTTGTCTTTAGGGAGCATGGATGTCTTGATGCTGATGTCAGCTGTCTTGCCGTTAAGAGAACGTACCTCTACAGTGATCTTTCCTGTCTCGAGCAAAGCCTCTGCCTTGCCGTATCCTGTCATTGACTTTATCATGGTATTATTGTTTTCGTATTTGAGAACGCAAAGTTATAAATTTTTCTGATATGCCTCACGTGGGTCTCCGTTGGCAAGAAGAATGACGCCGCAACGGCTGAATCCGTATTTGCGGAGGATGTGGTGCATTATGACGTTGTCCTTATGGGTATCGATGCGTATGCATGAAGTCTGAGTGAACCCCCAGTCAAGGAACCTGCGTGCCACATCATGCCCCGGTTCAGCTACAGCGATACGGTGGATGACGAAATATGGGCCGTCATCCGGCCATTCACCGTCATGTATGACGGAATAGGTCGGATCCGGTCCAGGAATGAAAGCCATCGTTCCGATGATGCTTTCATTGCATGACATGACCATGCATACCCCGTTTTCAATGTCATTCCGTACAATGTCTTCCGACGGATAGCTGTCGTTCCACTGGTTCATGTTCCCGCTTGCGCGCATGATCTCCCGCGCCTTACGGAAAATCTCCATCAGCGCAGGTATATCTTCGTATGTGGCTTTTCTTATCATAGAATCCAAAGGTAGCAAGTATTTGGTGGAACTATACCAAATTTTCTGTATATTTGCCCGATTATTTGCAAATATATTATTCCCAAAGATATGGAAGAGGTAAACAAGGAAGTCGTTGAGACCAGAAATCTCAACTTTTTGGAGGAGATCATCGAGGCTGATCTCGCCAGCGGCAAGTGTGAATCGGTAATGACCCGTTTCCCGCCTGAGCCAAACGGATACCTTCACATCGGACATGCGAAGAGTATCTGCATCAATTTCGGACTCGCAAAGAAATACGGCGGAAAGACAAATCTCCGCTTCGACGATACAAACCCTGTAAAGGAGGATACCGAGTATGTAGACTCAATCAAGGAGGATATCAAATGGCTCGGTTTCGAGTGGGAGAACGAGCGTTATGCTTCCGACTACTTCGACCAGCTCTATGAGTGGGCTGAAGAACTTATCAGGAAGGGTCTTGCATACGTTGACGACCAGACTCAGGAGGAAATCCGTGCAGGCCGTGGTACTGTACAGGTACCTGGAACAGAGAGCCCGTACCGTAACAGAAGCGTTGAGGAAAACCTCCAGCTTTTCCGTGATATGAAGGCAGGAAAGTATGCAGATGGTGAGAAGGTTCTCCGTGCAAAGATTGACATGGCCCACCCTAACATGCTTTTCCGTGACCCTCTTCTTTACCGTATCATCCACGCACACCACCACCGTACAGGTGACAAGTGGTGCATCTATCCGATGTACGACTATGCTCACGGTCAGTCAGACAGTATCGAGAACATCACACACTCTATCTGTACCCTCGAGTTCGACGTTCACCGTCCGCTTTATGACTGGTTCATCGAGAAGCTAGGCATCTTCCCTTCGCATCAGTATGAGTTCGCAAGACTCAACCTTACATATACAGTGATGTCTAAGCGCAAGCTTCTCGAACTTGTGAAGAACAACTTCGTAAGCGGTTGGGATGATCCACGTATGCCGACCATCTGCGGTATCCGCCGTCGCGGTTACACTCCTGAGTCAATGCGTATGTTTGCAGAGAAGGTGGGAGTTGCAAAGCGCGAGCAGCTTATTGACCTCCAGCTCATGGAATGGTGTGTACGTCAGGACCTCAATGAGCGTTCAAACAGATACATGGTAGTTCAGGATCCTGTGAAGTTGACCATCACAAACTGGGAACCAGGCAAGGTGGAGTGGTTCGATGCACCTCTCAACCCGGCAGACCCTGAAGGACCGTCACGTAAGGTTCCTTTCACCGGCGAGGTATACATCGAGAGAAACGACTTCATGGAAGAACCTCCAAAGAAGTATTTCCGTCTCAAGCCTGACGGAGAGGTTCGTCTCAAGTACACATACATCATCAAGTGCCAGGAAGTCGTAAAGGATGCCGAGGGCAACATCGTAGAGATCAAGTGTACATACGATCCTACTTCAAAGCCGGGAGCAGGCGAGTGGCGTTCTGTCAAGGGTACCATCCACTGGGTGTCTACAGAACATGCAAAGGAAATCGAGCTCAGACTTTACGACAAGCTCTTTACAGAGGCGCAGATGGGTCAGATTCCAGAGGGAGAAGACTACAAGAACTACCTCAATCCTGAGTCTCTCGTCGTTGCCAAGGGTTATGCAGAGCCAGCACTCCTCGAAGACAATTCAGGTATCGCAGTTCAGTTCGAGCGCGTAGGCTACTTCTTCAAGGACTACGACAGCACTCCTGACCACTTCGTGTTCAACAAGACTACAGCTCTTAAGGACAGCTTCAAGTTCTAGGAAAAACAAACAGAAGCCCCGCAATTCATACGATCCTCCCCACTCCGTGGGTCCCTTCCCTTTTCGGGAGCCAATGTCGTATCGAATTGCGGGGCTTCTGTTTGTTCAGGTCCGTCTTGCTCGATGCTTCGCTCGATGACGGGCTGTCGGTTTTTATTTGGGGGGCTATCTCGCTTTGTAAGCGTCGATACCGCTGTTAAGGAACTTGATGAAGTTTTCGACTGAAAGGTCGTAACTGTGGGTTGGAACGAGGATTTCGCCGTCAGGGGAGAGGAGAACGTAGTTTGGCTGGGCATTCACGTTGAATCTCTCACGTGCGATGTATGAGTTTACTCGTCCAAGGTCCTTGTATACCTTTCCTGTCTGGGCGTCAGTGACCCAATCCTCTTCAGGAAGCTTGTGCTTGTCGTCTACGTACAATGCAACGATTACATACTCATTGCGAAGGATGTCAAGAGCAGCAGGATCGCTCCATACTCTCTGCTCCATTTCGCGGCAGTTAACACAAGCATGTCCTGTCACGTCCACAAATACAGGCTTTCCGGCCTCTTTAGCTGCCTCAAGTCCCTGCTCCAGATCAAAGTATCCTTCGAGGTTGTGTGGCAGGTGGAGGAAGTCATATTTCTTACCTTCTGCCTGTACCGGAGCCTCATCAGTTGTGATAACGTGAGATGTGGCGCCAGGTGCAAGTACATAATCCTGAGTAGAGATTGGAGGAAGGTAGCCTGAAAGACCGCTGAGAGGTGCTCCCCACATACCTGGTACCATGTATACCACGAATGAGAATACTACGATTGCAAGAGACAGTCTTGTCACAGAAATATGCGGAACATCGTCGTCGTGTGCGAACTTGAGCTTGCCGAGAAGATAGAATCCGAGGAGTGTGAATACTACAATCCAGATTGCAAGATAGATCTCCCTGTCAAGAAGTCCCCAATGGTAAGTCTGGTCAGCCATGCTGAGGAACTTGAATCCGAGTGCAACTTCGATGAATCCCATGACAACCTTTACGGTATTCAACCATCCGCCGCCGCTCTTCTTGAGATCCTTCAGAAGCGACGGGAAGAATGCGAGAAGTGTGAACGGAAGGGCGAATGCTACAGAGAATGCAAGCATTGTAACGATAGGAATCCACCATGCACCGTTGCTTGATGTTGCCTGGATAAGGACATTTCCTACGATCGGACCTGTACATGAGAATGAAACAAGTACAAGGGTAAGCGCCATGAAGAATACTCCTGCAAGACCCTTCTTGTCAGATCCCTTGTCACTCTTGTTGACGAGCGACTGAGGAAGAGTGATTTCGAATGCTCCGAAGAATGAGGCTGCAAACACCATGAAGATTATGAAGAACAGGATGTTCGGCAGCCAGTGGGTTGCAATCCAGTTGAAGATGTCTGCAGTTACTGACTCTCCTCCGATGATACGTGTTATAACGATGAGAAGAGCGATCGGGAGAGTGTAGAGGAGTACGATGAAAAGACCGTACATGCCGGCCTTGAAGCGTCCCTGTGCTACAGACTCGGATCCCTTGAGGAAGAATGATACCGTCATCGGCACCATAGGGAACACGCAAGGAGTCAGAAGCATTGCAAATCCCCAGAGGATGGCCTGAAGGATAAGTCCCCATGGGAAGGCTGTCTTCTGTTTTGCTCCCGCTGCAGTCACTTCGAAGTCATAGTATTCTGCCTTACATGCACCTCCGGTACATGCGTTTGTGAAGATGGTACCTGTCACCACTGCTTTACCGACTGTTACCTTCACATCCTGTGCTATGACTATCTCATTGTAATAGTGGCGTGCAGGATCTCCGAATTCATCGGTTTCTTCAACAGGAGTGCTCAGTTCATAAGGTTCTCCTACGAATTCTCCTCCTTCGATAGCAAGGTCCTGGAATTCGGTAGCAGAAAACTCATCGGTGAGAGTATAGGTATGGTAACCTTCTGCAATCTTACCGGTAAAGACGATAGTTGTCTTGTTACCTTCGCCAGCCTCGACATGTGATGACCATGTGACGAGCTGACCCTGCGCAAAAGCCGCGAGACTTAAAAGAGACGCGGCTAAAACTGTTATAAATTTTCTCATAAAATGATGTTATTTGGCAAATGCTACTGATCTGGTTTCGCGAATCACAGTGATCTTGACCTGTCCTGGATAAACCATCTCTTCCTGAATCTTTCTTGCGATTTCAGTTGACAATGTTTCTGCATCCTGGTCTGTGACCTGATCTGCTCCTACGATGACGCGGAGTTCGCGGCCTGCCTGGATAGCGTATGTCTTTGTTACGCCAGGGTATGACTGAGCGATGTTCTCCATGTCCTTGAGCCTCTTGATGTATGATTCGATCACCTCACGACGTGCTCCCGGACGAGCTCCTGAAATTGCGTCACCGACGAGAACGAGAGGTGCGATGATTGAAGTCATCTCGACCTCTTCGTGGTGTGAACCGATGGCATTGCAGATCTCCGGCTTTTCCTTGTACTTCTCGGCGAGTTTCATACCGAGGATTGCATGTGGAAGTTCCGGATCTTCGTCTGAAACCTTTCCTATATCGTGGAGGAGTCCGGCACGTTTTGCGATCTTAGGGTTAAGACCAAGCTCGGAAGCCATTGTTGCACAGATGTTTGCAACTTCGCGAGCGTGCTGGAGGAGGTTCTGACCGTATGATGAACGGTACTTCATTCTACCGATAAGCTTTACAAGCTCGATATGCATGCCATGGATTCCGAGGTCGATACATGTCCTCTTACCTGTCTCCATGATCTCGTCCTCAAGCTGCTTCTGTACCTTTGCGACTACTTCCTCGATACGTGCAGGGTGGATACGGCCGTCTATTACGAGCTGGTGGAGAGCAAGTCTTGCAACCTCCCTTCTTACCGGGTCGAATGCCGAAAGGAGAATTGCCTCCGGAGTGTCGTCTACAACGATTTCAACTCCTGTGGCTGCCTCGAGAGCGCGGATGTTACGTCCTTCGCGTCCGATGATACGTCCCTTGATTTCGTCGCTTTCGATATGGAATACAGTCACGGCGTTTTCGATAGCTGTTTCCGAAGCTGTTCTCTGGATTGTGTTGATCACGATACGTTTAGCTTCCTTGCTTGCGGTAAGACGTGCCTCGTCCATGACATCGTTGATGTATGACTGAGCCTGTGTCCTGGCTTCTGCCTTCATGCTTTCCATGAGGTGGTTCTTGGCCTCGGCGGCTGTAAGACCGGCGATCTCTTCGATCTGTCTGATGGCGTCCTGACGGAGCTTTTCATATTCTTCAGACTTTCTTGTAGCGATCTCTACCTGTGCCTTGAGGTTTTCCCTGATTGCGTCAGCTTCCTTGTTCTTGCGTCCAAGTTCTGCGTTCTGCTGGTTAAGGCTGTTTTCCTTCTGCTTCAGACGCGCTTCTACATCATTGATGTGCTTGTTCTTTTCGTTGATGTACTGCTCATGTTCGCTCTTGAGCTGGAGGAACTTCTCCTTAGCCTGGAAAATCTTTTCCTTCTTGATTGCCTCCGCTTCGATCTCTGCCTTGCGGATGATCTCTTCTTTCTGACCTTTAAGGAGTATCCTGCGGATCAGTATGTAGGCTGTCAGCGCTACGACAGCGCTTGATATGCCGACTAAAATTAAAAGTACTGCAGTGTTCATATGTATGTATATGGTTTTAGTTTCCACAAAAAAATGACCAGCCGTTTCCTGGAAGCGACTGGTCAGGTTATTCAATAAAAAGCCGTTAGCCGGTTTGTCAGAAAATCTTAAAGAATAAGATTTAGGCTCCGGAAAGTCGGTTCTGAAATCCTCCGTCCCGCAAATGCGGAATCCCCATACGGGTAACATAGGTCCGTCATCCCCATCCGAGTAGGCCTGGTTACATTATTAATGTTGATTTCAGCAAAAAATGTAACTAACGGCTGTTTTTATCAATATTTTCAAGATATCCTTCTAACTCTTTAGCGAGCATTGCTTCGTTTTCCACGAGTTCCTTCATCTGCCTGTTAATGGTAATATTAGACATGCAGGTATTGAGGGCAACGAAGGAGAGTATTTCTACCAGTCCCTTTCCCGGATACTTCTCCTGATATTTAGCCACCATCCTGTTGATGTCGTCAGCAGCCTTCCTTATCACTTCCTCATGTTCAGGCGAGTTCACTTTGAGAGGATAGTTCCGGTCTGCAAGCTTAATGTTTATGCTCTGTGCCATATTATCCCTCCAATAGCGTTATACACCTGTCGATTTCCTTCATCAGGCTGTTTATCTTCTTCCTTGCTTCAGGACTTCCTTCGCTTCCTGCCTTGAATGCTTCCGCGAGTTTCAGGTTATCAATCTGTCTTTCTAACTCTGTTATCTGCTTCCTGTAGGTCTCATTCTGGGCCTGAGCCTTATCCAACGCGTCCTGGAGTCTGATACGCTCCATTCTTTCCGCTTCGTACGCAGCAATCAGTCGCTTTATTTTCTGCTTTACAGTATCAAGCATTTTTATCCAAATTAAACCTACCATGCAAAAATAACAAACTGCTTTGATTTCTCAAAATATAAATGAGAAAATCAAAGCAGTCAGGTCTATTTTGTAGCTTTTAGAGCTCCTCTACAGCCTCCATGCCTTCCTCGATAGCCTTTTTGTTAAGCGCGATGAGGTCGGCATAACGTGCAGGGATGCATTTTGCAAGTCCCTTGTCTATGTTCTCGAATGAAACGATAGGCTTCATCTTGAGATATGCTCCCATGACAGCCATGTTGTATACCTTCGAGTTTCCGACCTGTGCGGCAACGTTGATGGCGTCGATCCTGCACACCTTTATATCGGTTCTTGTCGGAGGGTTGATGATGCCATTAGGATCGTAGATGAGGAGACCGCCTGGCTTTACGGTGCTCTCGAACTTGTCGAGTGACTGCTGGTTAAGTATGATGGCCGTGTCGTATTTTGTCACGATAGGGGAGCTGATCTTCCTGTCGCTTACGATCACGCATACGTTGGCTGTACCTCCGCGCATCTCCGGACCGTATGACGGCATCCATGTCACCTCCATGTCCTGCATGATGGCGCAATACGCCAGGATCTTTCCCATCGAGAGGACACCCTGTCCTCCGAATCCTGCAATGATTATCTCTTCCTTCATGATTACTCCTGTTTTAAAACGTCCTTGATGTCTCCGAGCGGATATTTAGGGAACATGTTCTCTACCATCCACTTGTTTGCCGCTGTAGGGCTCATCTTCCATCCTGAGTTGCAGGTCGCAACGATCTCTACGAATGAAAGGCCGATGCCCTTCTGGCTGTATTCGAATGCCTTGCGGATCGCGTTCTTTGCCTTGCGGGCTGCGAGTGCGGTGTGAACCGACTGTCTTGTGATGTACGCAGTACCGTCGAGCTGGGCGATCATCGGCGCAAGTACGAGCGGGAATCCGTTTAGTTTCGCATCACGTCCGTAAGGAGTGGTGGCTGTCTTCATTCCAAGGAGTGTGGTAGGGGCCATCTGACCACCTGTCATACCATAGATACCGTTGTTGATGAAGATCACCACGATGTTCTCGCCGCGGCTGCATGCGTGGATGATTTCTGCAGTACCGATTGATGCGAGGTCACCGTCTCCCTGATATGTGAATACGTATTTTTCAGGGTTGAGACGCTTGGTCGCTGTCGCGAGCGCCGGTGCGCGTCCGTGAGCTGCCTGCTGCCAGTCAACGTTGAGATAGTTATATGCGAATACCGAGCATCCTACAGGGCTGATCGCGATGGTCTCTTCCTGGATGCCCATCTCCTCGATCACCTCTGCGATGAGTTTATGAACGGTTCCGTGAGAACATCCCGGGCAATAGTGCATTACATTGTCAGTCAGAAGCGCGCTCTTCTTATAGACGATGTTCTCTGGTTTCTTGATATCTTCTATATTCATGTCTTTCCTTATTTCAGATTGTTGAACTTCTTGAACGCTTCTGCAATTTCATCAGGAGTGTAGATGATACCTCCCTGTCTTCCGTAGAAACCTACCGGACATGCTCCGTTAACTGCAAGTCTTACGTCGTCTACCATCTGACCGAGATTGAGCTCTATGCTCATCATGCTCTTTACCTGAGACGAAAGCTCCTGAAGTCTCTTTGTAGGGAACGGGAAGAGAGTGACCGGTCTGAGGAGACCTGCCTTTATGCCTTCCTCACGAAGCTGGTCTACGACAGCTTCGCAGATGCGTGCGGAGCATCCGAACGCCACGAACAGGTATTCCGCATCTTCAGTCTGGTATTCCTCATATTTTACTTCGTTTTCCTTGATCACCTCGTACTTTGCTGCAAGCTTCTGGTTGAATCTTTCCTGAACGTCAGATTCGAGGGCGAGGGAAGTGATCACATTGTACGGTCTGTCTGCTGTCTTTCCGGTTGTTGCCCATGGAGCGACCTTGATGAGTTCCTCCTTGGTCATGCGAGGCTTTTCCGGACGAAGCTCCACCTTTTCCATCATCTGTCCTACGATACCGTCTGCAAGGATGATGACAGGAGTACGATACTTGAATGCGAGGTCGAATCCCCAGTCCACGAAGTCATACATATCCTGTGCTGACGCCGGTGCAAGTACGATTGCATTGTAGTCTCCGTGTCCGCCACCCTTGACGCACTGGTTGTAGTCGCTCTGGCTAGGCTGGATTGTTCCGAGACCAGGACCACCGCGCTGACAGTTGACCACTACGCATGGGAGCTCAGCTCCTGCGAGGTAGCTGAGGCCTTCGCACATGAGGCTGATTCCGGGCGAGCTTGAAGATGTCATGACTTTCTTTCCGCAGCACGCACCTCCGTAAACCATGTTGATGGATGATGTTTCGCTCTCGGCCTGAAGAACGACCATACCTGTTGTAAGCCATGGCCTTTCCTTCATCAGGGTCTCCATGACTTCAGACTGCGGAGTGATAGGATATCCGAAGTATCCGTCCGCACCGTTGCGAATCGCCGATATGGCAATCGCTTCGTTTCCTTTCATCAAAATTTTCTCTGCCATATCTTCTAGATCTTTACTCTGTAAACTGTGATTACCGAATCAGGGCAGACTACTGCACAGTTTGAACATCCGATGCATGCGTCTCCCACCATCTCGGCATAATGATAACCCTTGCTGTTGACCATCTTAGCGAGTTCGATGCTCTTGGTCGGACAGTTCTCTACACATACTCCGCAGCCTTTGCATTTCTGTGTGTCGACTTCGATTGCTCCTTTGAATGCCATTATAGTATGATTTTAGTGTGTTATTTGCTGTTGATTCAAAAATCAAGTAAATATAAGGCTTTTTGGGCATATTTTCAAATAATGTTGTCAAAATTCTTAAAACTTATTCCGGCTATGTTGTTTGTCGGAAAAATTATATAACTTTGAAAACTTTAAACATAAGTGCATATGGGGAAGATATTGCTGAAAAATATTGTGAAAGAGGGCGTTGAGTCGGATATCCTCATTGACGGTAATCTGATTGCCGAAGTAGTTCCTGCCCATGCAGGAGGCTGTTCCGATGATATGTGCGAAGGGGTATGTGTCGTTGACTGCAAGGGCAAGACAGCGGTTCCCGGATTTGTGAACATGCATACTCATGCAGGCATGTCAATGATGCGTGGAATCGGAGAAGACATAGCATTCCATGAATGGCTGGACAGAATCTGGCAGGTTGAGTCGAAGATAGATGACGAGTGGGTATACCATGCTACCAAGGTTGCCTGTCTGGAGATGATAAAGACAGGAACCACTACCTTCAATGACCATTACTGGCATATGCCGATGGCTCATAAGGCTGCAGTGGAATTTGGTCTGCGTCCTGTCCTCTCATATGTGTTCCTTGACCGTAACGACCCGCAGGAATCAGAGCGCCAGAAGATCCAGTGCGAGGAAATGTACCGCGAGTCCCTTACTTGGAACGACCAATCTGTCTTTGCAATAGCCATCCATGCCATTTATTCCGTGCGCGAGGAGATGATTCTATGGGCGACGGAGTACGCCCGCAAGCATGGACTGAAGATACATATACATGTGTCAGAGACGCGAAAGGAAGTCGAGGACTGCATGGCTCAGCATGGCGGGATGTCTCCGGTGGAATACCTTGACAGTCTTGGAGTTCTGGGACCGGATGTCATTGCGGCCCATACATTGTGGCTTTCAGAGAATGATGTGCGTATCCTGGGCGAAAGAAAGGTTAACTGCGTACATAATGTGAATTCGAACCTTAAGCTTGCGTCAGGATATAAGTTCCTCTATAATGAACTGAGGGATGCAGGTGCAAATATCTGTCTCGGTACAGACGGCTGCGCGTCGTCAAACAATCTTGATATGCTCGAGACAATGAAGACATCTGCGATGATCCAGAAGGCATGGCGCGACGATCCGTCGGCCATGCCTCTGAGCGAGATCATGGAGATGGCCACCGCCAATGCCGGTGTGGCTTTGGGATTGAATATCGGAAAGATAGAAAAGGGAGCCTTGGCTGATATCCTGATTGTCGATACGGATAATTACAACTTCCTGTCTCCGGGTTCTTTCGAGGCCAATCTCATATATTCCGCACATTCCGACTGTATAGATTCAGTCATATGCAACGGAGAATTCATAATGAGGAACAGGGTAGTCCCTGGCGAGAAGGATATTCTAGCACAAGCGAAGAAGGTGTTGTCGAAACTGTAAAGATTTAAACTATGGATCCAAGAGTTGAAAAGATCATGAAGGCTGCAGAGTACATCGCAGCCAGACTGGATGGAAAGAAGCCGTTTGCCGGCATCGTATTAGGCAGCGGTCTAGGCAAACTTGCTGACAAGATAGAGAACCCGATAATAATCCCATACAGGGAAATCCCCGGATTTCCTGTGTCTACAGCGGTGGGACACAAGGGAAACTTCATTGCTGGAGAGCTTGGCGGCAAATTCGTCGTTGCAATGCAGGGACGTTTCCATTATTACGAAGGATATTCGATGGAACTGGTTACCCTTCCTATCAGAGTCATGAAGGTGCTCGGCATACAGTATCTCTTTGTCTCAAATGCTGCCGGAGGTGTGAATTATGATTTCAAGGTAGGTGACCTCATGGTGATCACTGACCATATCAGCCATCTTCCGAACCCTCTCATAGGACCTAACATGGATGAGTTCGGGCCTCGTTTCCCTGATATGACACGTCCATATGACAAACAGTTGAGAATGAGAGCGTTCGAGATAGCTGCCGGACTAGGATACGAACTCAAGAGCGGTGTCTATTTCGCCAGTACAGGTCCTACTTATGAAACCCCTGCAGAGTATAAGTACTACAGGCTCATAGGCGCTGACGCTGTCGGCATGTCGACAATTCCTGAAGTGATCGTCGCAAGACATTCGTCAATTCCTGTATTCGGAGTTTCAGTAATCACAAACGAGGCTCATGACGACTATGCTGATGATTATGTCAACGATGGTGATGACGTAGTTGTTGCTGCAAACGCCGCTGCAGACAAGATGACAGCTATCTTTACAAAGATAATCGCATCTCTCTGATCTGTAATTTAAAAGAACAAATAAGGCCGTTTCTGTGCTTTTGAACCTGTTTTTATGGGTCAAAAGAACAAAAACGGCCTTTATTGTGCTTTTGAAACTGTCTATTGTATGTCTGAGGAGAACAAGGTGCTCCATGCGTCTGACGGCATGTCCCAGTCGCCTCTCGGAGAGAGGCCGACTGATCCGACCTTAGGTCCGTCAGGGAGGCATGAACGCTTGAACTGCTGGTTGAAGAACCTTCTCATGAAGGTCTTGAGCCATTTGCGGATCGTATCGTTGTCATATGTGCCTTCGAATGCCTTGCGGGCAAGGAACATGATCTTTGACGGGGTATATCCGAAACGGATGAAGTTATAAAGGAAGAAGTCATGGAGCTCATACGGGCCGACAAGATCTTCCGTAACCTGCTGTATCTCACCTGATTCGCTTGCTGGGAGAAGTTCCGGACTGATAGGGGTGTCCACAATGTCCAGAAGTATTGACGACAGGTCTTCGAATCTGTTGTATGTCGCCCATCTTACAAGGCTGCGTACCAAGGTCTTAGGCACTCCTGCGTTTACTCCGTACATCGACATGTGGTCTCCGTTGTAGGTCGCCCATCCCAAAGCAAGTTCGGAAAGATCTCCTGTTCCGACTACAAGACCGTTGGTCTGGTTTGCGACGTCCATCAGAATCTGTGTCCTCTCGCGGGCCTGAGAGTTCTCGAATGTTACATCCGTAACACTCTTGTCGTGACCAAGGTCCTTGAAATGCTGGTCGCAAGCGGCTGCAATCGATATCTCCCTGGAAGTGATGCCCAGACCTTCCATGAGGTCGGTAGCATTGTTCTTTGTACGTGATGTCGTGCCATATCCTGGCATGGTCACTCCGATGATCCTTTCACGTGACCATCCGAGCTTGTCGAACGCCATGGCGACGACAAGGAGAGCGAGAGTGCTGTCGAGACCTCCGGAAATGCCAAGGACCGCTGTCTGACAGTTGATGTGTCTTAGTCTTGTAGCCAGACCTGTCACCTGTATTTCAAATATCTCCCTGCATCTATAGTCCATTTCGGATTCAGGTGAGAACGGATGCGGTTCTATCCTTCTGTGGAGTTCCGCCTCAAAGTCGGTGCAGGAGGCGTCTCCGACATATATTCTTGTATAAGATGCGTCAAGATTGCCGGTTTTGCCTCTTCTGAGATTTTCAAGCTTTTCGATGTCTATGTCGGCAGTTATGAGGGATGGACTGATGCTGAACCTTTCATTCTGCGAGAGGAGTTCGCCGTTTTCCCATATGGCAGCGGCTCCTGCATGGACATGGTCTCTGGTGGATTCTCCGAATCCCGCAGAGACATGGATATAGGCTGTCGATGTGCCGGCAGTATGCTGCCTGAGACGGTCCGACCTGTATCTGTCCGTCATGAGTATCTCATATTCGGCTGATGGGTGTGCAATGATGTGTACTCCGGACATTGCATGCCTTGATGACGGAGGTATCGGGGCCCAAAGGTCCTCTCCGGTCTCCACCGCAAATACCGCCTCTCCGATCTTGAACTGGAGGTTCGGTGATATGGTGCACTTCTGACCTGCATATCTGATCTCCCATACTTGATTTCCGTGAAGAAAATCGTTGCCCGAAGAGAATGTACGATGCTCGTCTGCAGACAGATATGTCTTTGGGACAATGCCTTTGATCTCACCTGCAGTCATCACTATGCTGCAGTTGTACAGGCGTCCGCCGTATGGGACCGGTGCACCCACAACTGCTGTCATGTCCGTCTGTCTGCATGCTTCGGCGATTCTGGCTACGCCTTCTTCTGCCCCTTTTATAAGCAGGCTCTGCCTGAACAGGTCACCGCATGTGGCTCCTGTAACGCAAAGCTCAGGGAATACAACGAGCGATGTACGGCTTTCCTTTGCCTTGCCGATCAGGTTACATATTTCTTCGGCGTTGTATATTGTGTCGGCGACCTTTACTGCCGGCACGGCAGCTGCCGTGCGTATGAATCCGTAATTCTTCATATTGTCAACATGTCATTAAATGACAAAAGGATGACCGCAAGCCATCCTTTCCTCATATCTGTGATTCATTAAAGTTCTTCAAATTCGACATCGGCGAAACCACCGCCTGCAGGACGGCCTTCATCTTTCAGACAATTGGCCCTGATGTATTTGATCACTTCCTCAAGACCTTCTGTAAACTTCTCGAAATCCTCCTTGTAAAGGAAGATCTTGTGCTTGTCATAGGCAAAATGACCGTTGTTGTCTACCCTGCGCTTGCTTTCTGTGATCGTCAGGTAGAAGTCGTTGCCTTTGGTAGCCTTGACGTCAAAAAAGTATGTACGCTTTCCTGCTCTTACAGGTTTTGAATAAATGTCTTCACCTGAACGCTCATGAGCATTTGCTCCATCATAATCCTCACTATACATATCTTGTCTTTTTTAAGTAAATCTTTACAAAGTTAGGGATTTTTCTGAAAAATGAATGTATCTTTGCATAAAATTTCGACTAAAAATATGCTCAACAGAAGAATTTTAAGGATAAAGGCTTTTAAGGTGCTGTACAGCAATGTGTTATCGGGAAATATGTCCCTTTCTCAGGCTGAAGTCATGCTTGATCAGGCATGCGAGGCGACCAGAGACCTTTACATCTATATGCTTGGTATCGTCTCTCCTCTCACCAGGATCGCGCGTGAAAGGATCGAGGCTGCAAAAGGAAAGTTCAATCCTACCGAAGAAGAGCGCAACCCTAACATGAAGTTCGCGGACAATGCTCTTGCACGCCTTCTTGATGAGGATGCGGACTTCCAGAAGGTGTTCAACAAGAAGAAGTATTCATGGCTTCCTTATGATCTTCTCATCAAGAAGATAATGACCTCGGTAGCATCCAAGGATTACTATGCCGCATATATGGCATCTGAAGAAAGGTCTCTTGCAGAGGACTGCAAGCTTTTCATAAGGATTTTCGAAGAGGAATTTGTCGACAGTGTGGAGCTTGAACAGATTCTCGAAGAGAAGTCACTTTATTGGAACAGTGACCTTGCATATGCCCTGACATGGTGCTGCAAGACTTTCAAGAGTCTTGCGAAAGGAGAAAACTGGTCACTCCTTCCGCTTTACAACAGCGAACTGCTCAAGGGTGATGATGTGGAAAGCGACAAGTATTTCGTAAGAAAGCTCCTTCAGGCTTCCTTCGCAGGATATGAAAAGTATTCGGCAATGGTTGCGGAGTCTGTTGTAGGCTGGGAGAAGGAAAGACTTTTCTCTACAGACGTGGTTCTTATCGTCATGGGACTTGCTGAGGTAGTGACATTCCCGACGATACCTGTCAAGGTCACCATCAATGAGTATGTGGAGCTTTCGAAGTTCTTCGGTACTCCTAAGAGCCGCTCGTTCGTTAACGGACTTCTTGACCGTCTTGTCCAGAACCTCGTCAATGAAGGTCTTGTCAAGAAAGACGGCAAGGGACTGCTCTAGCACGGCAGTTGATTACAGATGAAATCAATAATTTAAATCTTAATGAATATGTTTACACTTTTACAGACAGCAGCGCCGGCACAGGGTAGCGGATTATCTATGTGGATCATGCTTGCGCTGATCTTTATCGTGATGTGGTTCTTCATGATCCGTCCGCAGAGAAAGCAGCAGAAGGAGATGGAGAATTTCCGTAACTCCCTCAAGAACGGTGACAAGGTGGTTACAATCGGCGGTATCTATGGTACAATTGCCGAGGTAAAGGATAATTACGTGCTCCTGGAAGTGGACAAGGATGTGAAGATCCGTGTCAACAAGCAGGCTATCCAGAAGGACTATACAGATCCTGCAAGACAGTAGTACATCACCGAAAGATATGAAGGGGCTGTTTCATAGGCTACTTAAGTCTTTGGGTTTCAGCGGGAGAGATTGGGCAGTGCTGCTGCTTGCTCTCCTGTTGGCTTTTAGTATATGGCTCATTCATAATCTTTCCTTGAAGTACAATGAATTCCTGACTGTTCCGGTAGTTGCGCAATGCAGCATAGACGGACACTCGGACATATCTTCCAACAGCTGTCAGGTAACTGCAAGATGCCGTACCACAGGATATAATATCATAAAACATGGACTGGTCGGATCAAGACGTACGCGGACTGTAGGATTCAAGCCGGAGACTGTAAGGCATAAGAAGGACGATGTCTATTATGTGACAGCATCGGACCTGCAGGAATACTCGCATGTCATGTATGGAGATGATGTGACTGTGGAATATTTCGGTTCTGATACATTGTTCTTTACCTTCCCTTCCGTAACGCATGTGAAGGTACCCGTACATCCAGTATACTCGTTTTCGTACAAGGATCAGTATACGAATGTAGGTGAACTGACGGTAAGACCGGATTCTGTAACACTGTACGGAGAACTGAGTGCACTCAGGAATATCGACCGCGTATATACGAAGCCTCTGAAGAAAGCGGAATTGGATTCGGATATCCGTGGTGTGATAGGTCTGGAACCGGTGTCCAAGGCCCGTTTCTCTACCGATGAAGTGGAGTATTCCCTTGAAGTTTCGCGATATGTCGAGATAAGGGGAGAGGTAAAGTTGAGTACCCGTAATGTCCCTTCAGACAAGGCTATGGTCCTTCTTCCGTCCAAGGTTGAGGCTGTCCTGAAGTGCCATTTCCCTCATAACGGCAACCCTTTGGAATCTCTCGACCTTTATGTTGATTATGATGACTTCGTCAGGACTGTAAGCGGTAAATGTCCGGTAAGGTCAGGTGCACTTCCTGCCAGCGTCATAAGTCATGACCTCGAACCGTTTTATGTTGAATGTATTGTAAGGGACGAGTGATGGAGATACTGGTGATTACCGGCGGAATTGGAAGCGGAAAATCTGAAGTCTGCAGGATTCTTCAGGAGTTATACGGGTGCGGTGTATATAACGCCGATGAACGTGTCAAACTCCTGTATGACATCCATCCGACTTTGTTGGATAATATTGAAAAGCTTACCGGCGAGAGTCTTCGCGACGATGACGGACGTTTTGTCCCTTCCAGGCTTTCGGAAAGGATATTTGCTGACAGAAAGATACTTCTTGATGTTGAAGCTCTTGTTTTTCCCGCATTGATCGAAGATTTCAGCACATGGGCGAAGAACTATGAAGATGACCGCTTTGTCGTATTCGAATCGGCAACGATTCTTGAAAAGCCTGAACTGGCTGGATTCGGAGATAAAGTCATTCTAGTAGATTCTTTGTTCGAGACCAGGCTGGAAAGGGCATGCAAGAGGAATTCCGTGCCACGGGAGAGCGTATATGCCAGAATGATGAATCAGAAGATGATGAACGGCATATCGTGCGGAGAGATAGAACCTGAGGTTGATGCTGTCATACATAATCTGGGGACTTTGTCTGACTTGAAATACTGCGTCATCCGGACTATAAAGGAATTATATGGTTAATTATAAATAAATTAAATACTTTTTAAAATGAAAACCGATCTTTCAAAGATTCTGGCGATTTCAGGCCAGAGCGGACTTTATCTTTATATTTCACAGGCAAGAAACGGTGCTATCGTTGAGGCTCTTTCTGACAAGAAGAGGACCAGCGTGAGCATGACAAGCAAGATCACATCTCTTGCAGACATCTCTATCTATACTGATGATGAAGAAGTCAAGCTTCAGGATGTGTTCCTCAGCATGAAGGAGGTTCTCGGCGATGCAGATGCCCCTTCTTCAAAGTCATCTGCAGATGAGCTCAAGGCTCTCTTTGAGAAGGCTCTTCCTGCATATGACCGTGACCGTTTCTATGTGTCACATATGAAGAAGGTTGTGGACTGGTACAACAACCTCAAGAAGTATGCTTCCCTCGATTTCGTGAATCCTGAGGAAGAGACTGAGGAAAGCGCTGAGTAATCCATGAAGATGAAACTTCAGACGGTCACCTTGGGCTGTTCAAAGAACAAGGTGGATACAGAACATATCCTTTCCCATGTGGAGGATCTCTACGAGATCGTTCCTGAGGGAGAGGATATTCCCGTTGATGTCATACTCCTGAACACATGCGGTTTCATCGGTGATGCAAAGGAGGAATCCGTACAGGCTGTACTTGAAGCCGTGGATAAGAAGAAAAGGGGAGAAGCCGATAAGGTAATCGTATTCGGCTGTCTTTCTCAGAGATACGCAGACGAACTTCCTGAGCTGATACCTGAGGTGGACGGATGGTTCGGAGCCAGGGATTTCGATCCTGTGATAAGGGCACTTGGTGCAGAACCTGATCCTGAGAAGAGAAATCACAGATATCTTACAACACCTTCCCATTATGCATACCTCAAGATTTCAGAGGGATGCGACAGAAGGTGCTCTTATTGTGCAATTCCTTTCATCAGGGGAGCACATAAGTCGGTTCCTATGGAAGACCTTGTGGCAGAGGCTTCAAGGCTTGCTGACAATGGAGTAAAGGAACTTATAATCATTGCTCAGGACACGACATTCTACGGACTGGACCTTTACCGCCGCCGTGCCCTTGCCGAGCTGCTCCAGAAACTTTCCGAGGTTGATGGTATCGAGTGGATCAGGATCCATTATTCATATCCGGCATCATTCCCGGAAGATGTCCTCGATCAGATGGCGGACAATCCGAAAGTCTGCCGCTATATGGATATACCTCTGCAGCATATATCTGACAAGGTACTTGACAACATGCACCGTCATGTGACCGGTGCATGGACCAGAGAACTTATCGGAAAGATGCGTGAGAGGGTACCTGGTGTGGTGCTCCGTACAACAATGATTGTCGGACATCCGGGAGAAGGCAAGAGAGACTTCAATGAGTTGATGGACTTTGTTCGCGAAGCCCGTTTCGAAAGGCTTGGAGCATTCAAGTACTCGGAAGAGGAAGGTACATATGGTGCTGAGAATTTCAAGGACAGCATCTCGGCACGCGTGAAGCAGGAACGTCTTGATGAACTTATGACTCTTCAGAGCGATATTTCGCTTTCGTTCAATCAGTCCCGTGTCGGTACTCTCGAAAAGGTCATCGTAGATGATTTCGTTGATGGGGTTTTCGTATGTAGAAGTGAATTTGAAAGTCCTGAGGTAGATGGCGAGATTCTTGTCAAGCCTGATTGCGAAGTGATCGGTGATGTCGACCCATATTCACTCATAGGTGAATTCATGACTGTCCGTGTGACCGGTGCAGATGAATATGACCTTATTGCCGAACCTGTAGAAATTCTTTAGAAGATATAGAAGATGAAGAAGATTCTGTCCATAACATTCATTGCATTCATGATTGCATCATGTTCCCCTGTGCGTCATGCAATCCACCTGGAAATGAGGTATCCGTCAAAGTCCGGTATTGAATTGACCGGCAAGAACATAGCTGTTGTCCATCTGGAAAACGATAATCCTCTCGGCAATGTTCTTGGAGAGGGTATAGCAGATGGTCTCGCATATGCTCTGGAGAATGATTATGGAACAGGCGAAGGTTCAGTAGGCATCTACAGGATGCGTGTTACACGTGGCGGAGATTACAGGTCAAAGGATACGCTGATGAATCTTCTGATCGATACCGGTTCGGATGTCGTCTTTCTGCTTGATACTTTGGCAACCGGGGAAATGACTATGGGAGGTCCTTCAGCAGTAGCATCACCGTCATCTGCAGATTCATCTTATCTAAGTAGCGGAACCCTTCCGTTCAAGATGGGGTTGTATTGTTTCGATGCCATGAACAAGGATGAGAAAGTCTATACTTTCACAGGAAGCAGTACTGCAGTTCCTTTCGCATATTCTGACGGACGTCAGGACTCAGAGACAATAAGGAAAAGAGCGGAAGAATCTCTTGTAGAACTTGGTTTTGAGGCAGGTAACACGATTTCGTCCAATTTCAAGTCGCAGTGGAAATACGAACAGTATTCCGTTGTATATTTCGAGACCCAGCCGTGGTACAAGGCGATGGAATATGCAGACAGGTATGCATGGAAGGATGCTATGGACATCTGGCTCGAATTGTTGGATACGAATGACAGGCTGAAAAGGTCATGCGCAGCATACAATCTTGCGTTGGCGTCGTATATGCTTGGAGATTACGATCTTGCTTCCAAATGGCTTGACCGGTCAGATAAAGATAACAAGCTTCCGATGTCCGACACTCTTCGTAAAAGGATAGAGGGCAGAAAATAACGGAAAAGGGTTCCTTGCGGAGCCCTTTATTTCTTTTTTGTCTGTCTTTTCTTCTTGCGGTTTTTCAAGGTTTCGGAAATCTTTTCCTGGACCTGATCTCTTTTCTGAGCTATCCTCATCTTGAGGTCTTCTCCCATGTTCTCTACAAACAGAGGGAATCTGACTCTCATTCTCTTGATCTTTTCTTCGATGTATGAGTCTATATGTCTGGCCTTCTTTGCTTCATAGATTTCATCGAAGGTTATGAGGATACATGTTTCTTCAGCTTCGCTGAATTCATGGTTGATGCCTCCTCCGAATGTTCTCATGGTAGGGGAGAGGCTCATGTATGAATTTACAAGAGGCGGGATGTTCTCTCCGAGCCTGCGGACTTCCGCATTGAGACACTTGTAGTCATCCTTGAAGTCATCCTCTTTAAGGATGCTGTCCATGTAAGACCTGTCTGTCTCGATTCTTAGCGGATCCACAGGGGTTACCAGCTTTTCCTTGTCTTCAAAGTGCTTGAAGAGGAAGTGCTGGATAAGGTCACGGGCCTGTCGGTTGAATTCAGGATACATCGTCATCTTTCCGAAGAAATACTTCATCGCAGGATTTATGATGCATAACGCTCCGAGACCGTCCCACAGGTTATCAAGGGCGAAAAGACCCTTTGCTCCTGCCTTGCTGCTCTGATATTCCGGCGAAACGAAACTTCTTCCCAATTCGATCGTATAGGGAAGGTAATCCTTTATGAATCTGTCGGAGAAATGGAACATGTGAGAAGTGGCCAGAAGCGGCTGTCCGTCTTCTCCCAGCTTGATATCCGGTCCCAATATGTATCTGTAGCCACCTAAGATCCTCTCTGCATCGGGATCCCAAACGATGAGCTGCTGGTATGGGTTCTCCATAGTGTCGAACTCATCGATATCCATGGAAAGACCGCTTCCGCCTCCGGAATCGCGGAATGCTTCTTCGCGAAGTCGGCCGATCTCTCTCATCACGTTAGGAGCATCATGATGGTTGATCACATAGATTTCGTTATGACTCTTGTTGGTGTCCCTGAGCTTTTTGTTAGGTGTAAGTTCTGCCTTAATGAGTTCAAGACTTACAGGGGCGATAATAGGTTCCATTGCTTTAGGCTTAGTTCACGTTTTCAGACTGTTCTACTCTATCTTCTTGACAGGGTCGCAGGTAAGTCCTACTCCAAGCTTCTTGAAGACCTTGTGGTCCACTTCGCTCAACATTACTGTTGAATGTACCTGACATCCTTCGAGTTTAGGAAGCTGATCGAGTGCCTTTCGGCAATTTTCGTCAGTTATGCTGAGGATGGAGATTGCTACAAGCACTTCGTCAGTGTGAAGACGAGGGTTGTGACCGTGGAGATATTCGACCTTTGTCTTCTGGATAGGGGCGATCATTTCTTCCGGTATGAGCTTTACATGATGAGGGATTTCTGCAAGGTGTTTCAATGCATTGACTATCAGCGCAGCACTAGGCCCGAGCAGAGAACTTGTACGGGAAGTGATGATTGTTCCGTCCTGGAGTTCGATTGCGGCAGTTGCAACTCCGGAAAGTTCCTTTCTTGCGTGGGCTGCCACTGTTGTCCTGCGGTATTCGGTAGTAAGTTTCGCCTGCTTCAGGATAAGGGCTATCTTGTTGACCTCATTCTCATTGTTTCCCTTTTCTGCAAGATTGCAGAGGGCATAGTAATATCTTCTTATTATCTCCTCTCTGGCTGCATTGCAGCATGCGTCTTCGTCGCACATGCAGAAACCTATCATGTTCACACCCATGTCGGTAGGAGACTTGTACGGACTTTCTCCGTATATACCCTCGAAGAGTGCGTTAAGTACAGGGAATATCTCGATGTCACGGTTGTAGCTGGATGCGATTGTTCCGTATGCCTCGAGATGGAACGGGTCGATCATGTTGACATCATTGAGGTCAGCCGTAGCTGCCTCATATGCCATGTTTACCGGATGCTTCAAAGGCAGATTCCACACAGGGAATGTCTCGAACTTGGCATATCCGGCCTTGATCTGTCGCTTGTTTTCATGATAGAGCTGGCTCAGGCATACCGCCATCTTTCCGCTTCCCGGACCTGGAGCCGTAACAACTACGAGAGGACGGGAAGTCTCGACATAGTCGTTCTTTCCGAATCCTTCGTCAGAATCGATCAGAGCGACATTGTTAGGATATCCTTCGATCGTATAGTGGTAGTAGACCTTGATTCCCTTCCTTTCCAGACGTTTCCTATAGGCGTCTGCGCTGGACTGACCGTTATAGTGGGTCATGACAACGCTGCTGACATAGAATCCCACCTTTTCGAATTCTCCCTTGAGACGAAGCACGTCTTCGTCGTATGTGATGCCAAGGTCACCGCGGACCTTGTTCTTTTCGATATCCTTCGAACTGATGACGATGATGATTTCAGCCTCGTCCTTCAGCTGTTTGAGCATGTCAAGCTTGCTGTCAGGCTTGAAGCCCGGCAGCACGCGGCTGGCATGGTTATCGTCGAATAATTTACCTCCGAACTCGAGGTAAAGCTTGTCTCCGAACTGAGCGATGCGCTTCTTGATCTGTTCGGACTGTATCTTAAGATACCTTTCGTTGTCAAATCCCGTTTTCATACGGGATACAAAGATAACAAATATGCCATTGTTCTGCAAGTGTGAAATTCAAAAAAAAGGGTTGGCGGAAAGCCAACCCTTTGTGCAATAGGTAGAACCGTAAGCCGGTTTCTGTTTTATCCTGTCATTTATCTTCTCGATCTACCCCCCGGAAAAGGACGGGCAGCCCTTTTGTCCTTGCGGACTCTCCGGTATACATGATCTTTCTGGTCCTGGTGCCGTCACCGCCATATGTCGCCATACGACGTCGTGAGCTCTTGCCTCGCGGTTTCACCCTTGCCCTTGCGGGCGGTTTGTTTTCTGTTACGGCATTCATAAGATTACTCCCATCTGTGCTTTCCACAGCAGGTCGCCCTATCCAGTCCGGACTTTCCTCTGAGTCGTCCGACTCAGAGGAAACTGTCTACCCCCAGTCGCCGTTGGCGACAGCCCCGAGGGGCATACGGTCTTCACTTCGTTCAGACCGGCGACCTTTTGTCCTTACGTCTTTTTCAAAGACACGGACCCAGTCGCGACGGCTGAAGCCGTCCGGGTAACAGCAGACTCTAAGTCGACTTGAATCAGCGACAAGTCATTCTACCTATATTTCAATGAACTATCTGTAACCGAGCTCGTGCTCGATTCTCTCATTTTCTCTGTTCAGTCGTTCCACCTCTCTTCTGAGAGCCGGTGTTATGTCTTCGCAATGCTTGTGGCACTGCATTGATTTCGAATACATGCGGCCGATGCAGAAGTTGCTGTGGGTACAGCCGCTGCAGTGGTTCTCGTCTGCCTGCATCTTGTTTACGAAATCCGTGTCTTCCAGCACAGCGCGTCCCATCTGGACCATAGGGAATCCCTTTTCCAGAACCTCGTCAGCACTCTTCCTGTCAACCACTCCTCCTACATATACAAACGGGAAGTCCGGCATGGCTTCGCGGAATTTCAGAGCGTCTTCCATGAAGAAGAGCTTCTTGAACGGAACTGTAGGAGCTACAAGTTTTCCTGCAAGAGATACGCCTGCCTTGAGCCACCATTTGCTCCAAGGAAAGTAATGTACGATAGTCTTCACCGGAAACTGTCCGCGCATCACGTACTGTGGATGTCTGCTTACAAATCCTCCCGAAAGAACTATTGCCTCTACTCCCAGATTCCTCAATTCCTTTGCAACTTCTATGAGTTCGTCAGTTTCCTGGCCACCCTTGAATCCGTCTCTGGTATTAAGTTTTGCAAATATAGCAACTTTATCTTTACCTGCAGCTACCGCCTTGCTTACGCACATCTTCATGAACCTCATTCGGTTCTCGAGACTTCCTCCGAATTCGTCTCTCCTCCTGTTCGTGTATGGCGAGAGGAACTGGGAAATCAGATACCCGTGTCCGGCGTGGATCTCGATAGCATCGAATCCTGCTTCAACCGCCAGCTCAACGGCTTTTCCGTATGCGTCGGCAACTTCATTCATCTGCTCCATGTTCATCTTCTGGACGAAAGTAGGGGAATAGAGGTTGAAACCTCTGCTTGCTCCGTATGGCATGCAGCCGCAGATGCTCCTGTGCGACATGTTGCCGCAATGTCCGAGCTGGATGGACGCTTTTGCGCCTTCGGCGTGGATCGCGTCTGTCAGTGCCTTGAGTTCCGGAACGATCTCCTCACGCATCCAAAGCTGGTTCTCGAACGAGAGTCCGCTCCTGCATACTGCGGCATAAGCGACAGTCGTCATGCCGATGCCGCCGCGTGCGACGGCGGTATGATAATCGAACAGTTCCTTCGAAGGTCGCTGTCCGGGGCACATGGCCTCGAAGGCAGCAGATCTGATCGTGCGGTTCTTCAGTTCGATAGGTCCGATCTTATATGGTGTAAATAACTCGTTCATTACCAGATGAATGGAATTATATGCTTCTTGTTCAGCTTCTTATATTCCTCTCCGAACTCCTGCTCGTACTTCTCGGTCAGCGCCTTGGCGCGGGGACCGAGGTTTGCGAATGTCCACGCGGCGAAGAGTGCTCCGGCTGGAGACCAGGTCAGTATGGCGTATCCGATCCATTCGGTCAATTCTCCGAAGTAGTTCGCTGATGTGACGTATTTATAGAAACCCTTGCGAGGGATATAATGCTTTGTGTCTCCGGGCTTGCGGAGGGTACGGATGACGTGGTCAGAGTGCAGGTTAATTGCCATTCCTGCAAAGAACACTATCGTTCCGATGATGAACTGAGGGCTTGTCAGCCATCCCGGACCATACATGCCTGCAGGTGCCTCACCATAAAGCCATCCACCTATCAGGTATGCGTTCAATGTATTGAACACCAGTCCCATGAGCATGATGGCAACCGGCATCTTGCTTTTACCGCGCATCATAAGAGGGAAGATGAATGACCTCTGGAAATAGTGCAGGAGATAGAATCCTGCCATTATGTACAGCACCGCCTTGGAATTGCCTGTATCCACTCCCGAAAGTGCAAATCTTACCGTGTAATACAGGAGGAAGATGAAGGCCGGAGCTTCCATTATGATCCATGCAGTCCTGTTGTTTATCTTAGGACCCCAGTTGGATGCTGAAAGGTATCCGTATCCTGCCTTGAAGAAGAACAAGGCGATGAATACGATGACAGCCATTACAGCCATGCATGTCATTATGATGTAGTATGTGCTCATTTTCCGTAGCCGAAATATCCTGCAAATTTAACATTATTTTCTCAATATGTATTTTTTGACTACTTTTGTGCCATATTATGCGCCGTTTATGAGAATGCTGACTGTAATAATGATGTCTCTGCTCCTTCTTTCCTGCTCGGAAGCGAAGGTGCGCGAGTATGCTCTGGAGGTCGTTGCAGAGTATCCTCATGATACGGAATCATACACCCAGGGACTTTTCTTCCATGAGGGTCAGATCTATGAAAGTACTGGAGTCCATGGTAAGTCCACATTCAGAAAAGTGGACATGGAGACAGGAAAGCCCCTGAAGAGGCTTGACTTCGACAAGAAATACTTCGTGGAGGGTTCTGTGGTATTCGGAGACAATCTTTATATCCTTACATGGGAGACGAAGACAGCATTCATATATGATGCAGCGACATTGGAATACAAGTCGACATGGAAATATCCGCGCGAAGGCTGGGGCATAACCACTGATGGAAAGCAGCTGATAGCCTCTGACGGCTCTGCGAACCTGTTCTTCATGAACGGTCAGTTCGCCTTGGACCGCAAGCAGCTGGTCACTCTCAATGACCGTCCGGTAAGGTGGCTCAACGAACTGGAATATATTGACGACAAGGTATGGGCCAATGTCTATACCACCGATGAGATAGTGATAATCAATCCTAAGAACGGAAAGGTTGAAGGTGTGATAGACTGCAGGGGACTTCTTCCAAAGAGCCTGCATGGTCCTGATACCGATGTCCTTAACGGAATTGCATACAATCCTCAGACAAAGAAGATTTATCTTACAGGAAAGAACTGGCCGAAACTTTATGAGGTCCGTCTGATTGAAAAGAAATAGTAGCCGGCATTGCCGGTCATGAAATACTTGCAGGGGTGTCCGGACTGATCCGGGCTGAGATCATACCCATGAACCTGATCCGGATAATGCCGGCGTAGGGAAGCATAATCTCATGTACGCGTCATGCGTACCCCCTTGCATTAATGTGGCAACATTATGCGAGGTTTTTTGTTTATTGCAGCGCTGAGCGCGCTGATCCCTTTTTCCGCACAAGGTGCGGGAAAAGAAGCGACTTCTCCAGATACGGAGAAGGTCGAGAAACTCGACAGTGTCGTAGTTTCTTCTTCACGTGCAGGCAAGGATACGCCTGTAACCTACACGATGGTCGGAAAGGAAACCTTAAGGCGTTCCAATCCGCTTAATTCCCTTCCTATGAATCTGGCCCTTCAGCCTTCTGTAGTATCTGTAAATGAAGGCGGTACAGGACTGGGTTATTCCAAGATGACTGTGCGCGGTTCAAAGGGTTCGCAGATAAATGTGACTCTCAACGGCATCACGCTCAACGATGCAGAGTCGCAGGAAGTGTTCTGGGTGAACATTCCGGCACTCTCGTCCATGATTTCAAGTGTCCAGCTTCAGCGCGGGCTTGGTACATCCGCTAACGGTGCGGGAGCCTTTGGCGCGAGCATCAACATGAGCACAGCTTCTGTCGGTGCAGAACCGTTCGCCACAGCGGAAATGTCGCTTGGTTCATATGGAACATATATCGGTTCGTTCGCTGCAGGCAGCGGTCTGCTCAAATCCGGTCTGTATTTCAATGCGGCATATTCTCGAGGTCTGACCGACGGTTATATACGTAATGCCTATGCTGACGTTCAGTCAGCCATGGCTGTACTGGGATGGATCAATGAGAGGAATTCCTTGCGTCTGACATGGCTCATGGGCGACCAGAGGACGGGAATCACATGGGAAGGCATCAGTCTCGAACAATATGAGTCAGACCGCAGATATAATCCTGCAGGAGAGTACTATGACCAGTTCGGAAATGTGCATTATTATGACAATGAGACAGATAATTATGCACAGAACCATCTTCAGCTGAACTACACACGCTCGTTTACCGACCGTCTTGCATGGAGCACGACCTTCAATTATACCCGTGGAGACGGCTACTACGAAAACTACAAGGCAGGGAAGTCCTTTTCCAAATATCTGATGGCGGATCCTGTCATTGACGGTGTGCAGTATGACGAGGGAGATTTCATAACCAAGGAGGCCTTGGCAAATGATTACTATGTGCTGAATACCGATCTCCGATATTCTTCCGACCGTCTGAAACTGACTGGAGGACTGAACCTTTCACGCTATGATGGAGACCATATCGGTTCAGTCCTGTGGAGCAACGTTTTAGGAGATTCGTTCGATTATGACAGCCACGACTGGTATCTCAACAGGGGTCTCAAGCATGAAGCAGGTGCTTTCCTTCGTGGTGAACTGCTTTGCGGTGAAAGACTGAATGTGTTTGCGGATCTCCAATACAGGGGCGTCTGGCTTGATATGTCGGGACCGGAGGATGACGGAGTGCTCCTTGACCATAAGGACAACTGGCAGTTCTTCAATCCGCGCGCAGGTCTTTCATATCGTTGGAGCCCTTCATCACGCGTCTATGCGTCAGCGGCCCTGGGACATCGTGAGCCGGGAAGAAGCGACATTAAGGAACTTATTCTTGATGCGAACAAGGCCGCTTCTGCAGGGGTTGCCGGAAGGGGCATCGACATCCGTCCGGAAAAGATGCTGGATATCGAGGCCGGCTATGAGTATGCTTCCGAGAAACTATCGTTGTCAGCGAACATGTATCTTATGGAGTATTGGGACATGCTTCTCGAGACCGGTAAACTTACGGATGTAGGTTATGCCATCAAGGAGAATGTTCCTCGTTCATGGCGACGTGGAATCGAGCTGACTGCTGCATGGCAGGCTCTTCGATGGCTTCAGGTTGGAGGTAATATGGCATTGTCTACCAATAAGATACGAAATTATACCGCATATTATGAGAAGTATGACAACATGAATGATTGGAACTATCTTGGACAGCACCAGGTTGAGTTTGAGAATACGGATATCCTGATGTCACCGTCGCTTGTGGGTATGGCGTCGATGACCCTCCGTCCGTTCGTCTCTTCAGCCGGCTCGTTGAATTCCGCTTATCTCACATGGAATGGCAAATATGTCGGAAAGCAGTATTACGACAATACAATGTCTGACGACCGTTCGATCCCTTCATATTTCACTGCAGACCTGTCTGTCGGATATGAAGTCCCTGTTTCCAGACATCCTGAACGTGACGAAGGATCATTATCCTTCTCATTCCACGTCCACAACCTCTTCAACCGCATGTATTATGCGGATGCATGGTTGTGGCGTGCATATTTCCAGCAGGAAGACGCCTATTACTCTGAAGTCGGAATCTATCCGCAGGCTCCTCTGAACATGATGTTCAAGGTTACATGGAACTTCTGATTTTGTGTGATATGTAACACCTTGAATGTTAGTGTATTATGAAAAGTGCGTGCTGCCAAAGGGGAGCACGCACTTTCTGTAAGTTCTTGTTTTATAGGATGTTATGTTTTACGGGGTTATGACAATGTCTTTCTGCCGGTGCGGCTGAGGTCGACCTTGTGGAATTTGTAGCCGAGACGCTTGAGCTGCAGGGCCGCACCTATGCGGAACATCACCTGCACCGTGCGGGCGAATATATGGAATGCCTTGACGGTCTGAGCTTCGATGTGCTCATGCTGGATGAAGGTGGTAGCCTTCTGCGCGCAGCATAGAAGTATGTTCATTATCTGCTTTGCCTCTACAGAGTCAAGCTTGAGGGAGAGGATGTTCTGGACGATGAACTCATCCATGTCGTCGAAGCCACGCGGGCCGTGGAGGGTTTCATATTTCGCTCCATGGTGACGTCCCCAGTCCTCGTCCCACCACTGTGCTGCTGCCATTCCGGCATAGCCGGCACATGCGATGGCGAATTCAGGATAGCTGTTGACTTCAGGCAGAGCCTCTGCTATGTATTCCGGTGCCCATTCCTTCCATTTCTGGTCTATGTCCTCTGATGCGAGAAGTTCTCCGTCAAGCATGCCGAGGCTGGTGCACATTCTGAGCATCTCCCTCAGGAGATTCTCTTCGTAGGTTTCGTAGTATTTTGCGTTTTCTTCCATAATGGCTGCAAAGGTAAGTAAAAAATCCCGCATCACTGCGGGATTTTCTGGTTAGTTAGTAGTGTAGTGTATTCCCTTTTGGGATGATTAATTATTAGTGGTTAGAAACGTCTAGTGGACATAAAATTGTTATGTCGGATGCAAATTTAGGTAAAAAATCTTAAGTAACAACCCTTGCTGTTAAAAAAATGTTACAAATCTTTCAATAAATGCGGTCTGAGGCGCTTTGTGCGCTCGATTGCCTGTTCATCCTGCCATTCACGGATGAGTTTCGGGTTGCCGCTCAGGAGTACATCAGGCACTCTCCATCCGTTGAATTCAGCAGGCCTTGTATAGATCGGCGGCGATACGAGGCCATCCTGGAAGCTGTCGCTCAGAGCGGATGTCTCGTCACTGATTGCACCTGGTATCAGTCTGATGATGGAGTCTGCCAGAATCGCAGCGGGAAGTTCACCTCCGCTGAGGACATAGTCTCCGCAGGAAATCTCCCTGGTGACAAGATACTCGCGGATGCGGTGGTCTATGCCTTTATAATGGCCGCAGAGGATAATGATGTTCTCGCAGAGGGATAATTCATTCGAGATGTTCTGATTGAGTATCTCGCCGTCAGGAGACATGTAGATGACTTCATCATACTCTCTTTCTGACTTGAGTTCCTCGATCATCTTGTATACCGGCTCGAGCATAAGGACCATGCCGGCGTCTCCGCCGTAGCTGTAGTCGTCGACCTGCTGGCGTGGGCCTTTGCCGTATTTCCTGAGGTTGTGAACGTGGATTTCTACCAGTCCTTTTGCTATTGCACGTCCTACTATAGAGTGGCTTAACGGACTCTCCAGCAATTCCGGAACTACTGTAAGTATATCTATTCTCATGTCAATTTGTTTCAAATGTATCTTTACTTTGCAAAAATAGTATTTTGATGTGAGTTTTACTAAAAAATATGGTTATATTTGCAAGATGTTATAATAAATTATAAACCAATAACTCCATTATTATGAGTGAACTGATCAACCCTGACATCGAAATGATGCCAGATGTACCGGAGAGTGTTGAGAGCGTCATCGAGGAGGCTGTCCAGCCTGCTGTCAATTACTCAGAAAAGAACCTCGCAGAACTTGTCAAGTTGCTTGAAGAGCTTGTGCAGAATGAGGAAAGAATGAAGTTGTATAAGGAAGTCGAGGCTATCAAGGCCGCCTTCTACAAGAGACTTCAGAAGGAAAAGTCAGATGCAGGTCTTGTGTCTGCAGAAGTTGCCGAACCTTCAGATGAGATGGTTGAAGCAGACGTTGAAGCTGCAGAGACCGTTGAGGTGAGTGACGATCCTTTTGTGGAGATTGAGCGTGGCTTCAAGGAAATATATAACAGATACAGAAAGGAGCGTGCCGAGTACAACAGGCAGCTCGAGCAGGAGAGGGAGCAGAATCTTGCGATGAAGGAAGCGGTGATCGCTGACCTTAAGGCGCTTCTCGAGAAACAGGAGGACGTGAATGCCACATTCCCTGCATTCCGTGAAATCCAGAACAGATGGAGAGCCATCGGTCCTGTACCGGCCCAGAACTACAGGAATATCAACGAAACATATCAGCTCTATGTCGAGCAGTTCTACGATATGGTGAAGATCAACAGGGAACTCCGTGACCTTGATTTCAAGAAGAACCTTGAGGCAAAGGAACTGCTCTGCGAGCAGGCTGAGAAACAGGCGGAGAATCCGAATGTGGTCGAGGCTTTCCGTGAACTTCAGAAGCTCCATGAACAGTGGAAGGAGTACGGACCTGTTGCAAAGGAATACAGAGAACAGATCTGGGAAAGATTCAAGGCGGCTACCGCAGTCATAAACAAGAAGTATCAGGCATATTTCGAAGGACTGAAGGAACAGCAGGCTGAAAATCTTGCAAGGAAGACGGCTCTTTGCGAGAAGGTTGAGGAGATCGCTGAAAGAGAAGTTACTGACTCTAATCAGTGGAATGCATTCTCAAAGGAGATCGAAGAGATTCAGAAGGAGTGGAGGACCATCGGTTTTGCTTCCAGAAAGGACAACCAGAGGATATATGACCGTTTCCGTGCCGCATGTGACAAGTTCTATGCGCGCAAGCGTGACTTCTATAACGACTACAAGGAAGGCATAAACAGAAACCTTGAAAGAAAGATCGCTCTTTGTGAGGCTGCCGAGGCTCTTGCGACAAGCACAGACTGGAAGAAGGCTACTGACCAGTTCATCGCTCTCCAGAAGCAGTGGAAGGAGATCGGACCGGTTCCTAGAAAGAAGTCAGAGCAGCTCTGGAAGAGATTCCGTGCCGCATGTGACGCTTTCTTCGCGGAGAGGGACAAGCATGCCAAGCCGGAGAATGACTTCTACGGAAATCTCAAGGCAAAGCAGCGTCTTATCGAAGAGATCAAGGCATATGTACTTACAGGAGATGAAGTTGCTGATGCCGAGGCAATGAAGGATTTCCAGACCAGATGGCAGGCAATCGGATTCGTTCCGTTCAAGGAGAAGGATAATATAGCTCAGGCATATAAGGCTGCACTTCAGGAGAAGTTCCCTGTTAAGGATCGTAACCAGCGCAGAGGACGCGGAGCACGTCCTCAGCTCTCTGAGAAGGACAGGCTTATCCAGAAGTACAACCAGCTCGAGCAGGATATCGTTACATATGAGAACAACATAGGTTTCTTCTCTATGTCAAGAAATTCTGAGCCGCTTATCAGGCAGATGCAGGAGAGAATAGCTGCGGCCAAGGCAGAACTTAAGGCTCTCGAGCAGCAGATCAGGGATCTTGAGGCTGCTGAAGAACAGGAATAACAATTTAATAAATACTGATGAATAAGAGTAATTTGATCGGTTTTGTACTGATCGGAGTAATCATGTTCGGATTCTCCTGGTATCAGTCAAGACAGTATAGAGAACAGATGGAAGCCCAGGCACAGCTGGATTCCATCGCAAGAGTCGAGCAGATGGCTGCGATGGCCATGGACTCTTTGAACCAGGCGGAAGGGAAAGACACGCAGGGTGTCAAGGTTATGACGATGCCTGCATACAAGGACAGCATGCTTACAGAGGCAAGACTTGCATCTGAGGGTATCTACAAGCTTTCCAATGACAAGGTAGAGATTGAATTCACAACACGTGGTGCACAGCCATATTCAGTGAAGATCAATGACTACATGACATATGACAGCACAGCACTTTATCTCGTAAAGCCGGGATACAGCGAGTATGGAGTGACCGTATTTGCCGGTGAGAATGTCAATACGAAGGATTTTGTGTTCCAGGTTGCCGAGCATACAGACTCTACCATCGTGATGCGACTTCCTTTCTCTAACGGAGGATATATCCAGCAGAGATACGCCCTTGAGAGCGACGGATACATGGTCCGGAACGAACTTTCGTTCGTTGGTCTGGGCAATGTCATTCCCCGCAACGTTTCGATGGTTGATGTAGACTGGTCGCTTATCGTTCCAAGACTTGAGAAAGGCTTCAAGAACGAGATGCAGTACTCGAAACTTAACTACTACTTCTCAGGTGACAAGAAACCGGAGATTCTCGGAAGAGGACGTGACGGAAGCAAGAGGATAGATACCAAGATGAAATGGTTCGCTTTCCAGCAGCAGTTCTTCTCGGCGATCATGACTTCAAAGAGCGAGTTTGCTTCCGCAGACCTTGGTGTGGATTTCTATTCTGAAGAAGAGTACAAGTCAGAAGGCAAGCTCATGGCATGTACCGCCAAGCTCAGGTCAGATTTTCAGGCGGGCTCCGACAATATCGTGATTCCATACGAGTTCTACTTCGGTCCTAACGACTACAAGACCCTTAAAAGCTATGATCAGAAATATGAGAAGGTCGTAGCCCTTGGAGGATGGCTTGTGGCGTGGTTCAGCAGACTTATCATCATTCCTACATTTGACTTCCTTGGAAGATTCATCAGCAACTATGGACTTATTATCCTTCTGATGACTATCTTCATCAAGCTGCTGATCTCTCCATTGACCATCAAGTCTTACAAGTCTTCCGCTAAGATGCAGGTGATCAAGCCTGAGATGGACAAGATCAATGCGAAGTATCCTAATGAGAAGGATGCGATGAAGAAGCAGCAGGCTACTATGGACCTGTATCAGAAGGCAGGTATCAGTCCTATGGGCGGATGTCTTCCTATGCTCCTTCAGATGCCTATCCTCTTTGCGATGTTCCGTTTCTTCCCTGCATCCATCGAGCTCCGTCAGCAGAAGTTCCTTTGGGCGGATGACCTCAGTGCATATGACTCGATCTGGGACTTTGGAGTGAATATTCCGCTTCTTGGCGATCACTTGTCGCTTTTCGCCCTTCTGATGGCTTTGACGATGTTCTTCTATTCGAAGATGACATCGGGTCAGATGTCTGACGACCCGAATATGGCGGGAATGAAGTTCATGAGCGTATGGCTCATGCCTATCATGATGTTCTTCATCTGTAACAACCTTTCGGCTGCCCTCAGCTACTACTACCTTCTTTCAAACATCATCACCATGATCATGACATGGTATATCCGTAAGTACGTCGTTACCGAGGATAAGGTGCGTGCAGAGATGGTGCTGAATGCCAACAAGCCTAAGAAGAAGTCAACTTGGCAGCAGAGGCTTGAAGAGGCGCAGAAGATGCAGGAGCAGATGCAGAAACAGCAGAAGCGCAAGTAATTTTTATTGGCAAAGTGTTACGAAGACCCCCGCCTGCCTTTCGGCAGGCACCCCCTAGCCGGGGGTGGCATGTCTTCTCCACACAAATGCCAATAAAAATATTTACCTGACAATTGACTTATCTACATATCTGTCCTGATCTGTGGATAGATTGACGCGAAAGAGAGTTAATTCATTGGATATGATTAATGAGGTAATTCAGAGATTACATAGGGAACTGCCAGCAACTGTAAAGTTGGTGGCAGTTTCTAAATTTCACCCTTTTGAAGCTATAGAAGAGGCGTATCAGGCAGGACAGAGGGCCTTCGGCGAGAGCCGCCCTCAGGAGCTCCTGGCCAAGGTGAAACGCCTTGAAGAGGTCCGTGCAGAAAGAGGGGAACCTGACTATATGTCTGATATTGAGTGGCATTTCATAGGTCATCTTCAGACAAATAAGCTGAAGATGGTACTTCCGTATGTGTCGTTGGTACAGTCCGTAGATTCAGTCCGTCTTCTGGAGGCTATCGACAAGTGGGGAGCCGCTAACGGTATGGTCATAAATGTCCTTCTGGAATGCCATATAGCTGCAGAAGAGTCAAAGCAGGGTTTTTCTGAAGAGGAACTGACAGACCTTCTGTCATCTGATATGCATTATAAGAACGTCAGGATATGCGGTCTGATGGGTATGGCGACCTTTACCGAGGATGAGGCCCTGATATGCTCTGATTTCCAGAGACTTCTTGATATGCAGCAGATCCTGCATGACTGGATAGGGGAGAGCGCTAATGTTCATGCCGGCTGCAATGAGCTGTCCATGGGTATGTCAGACGACTATCCCACCGCTGTGGCGATGGGATCTACTATCGTCCGTATCGGATCAATGATATTCGGGGAACGTCGTTAATTATTATAACGTATATATACGCCATGGTCGTATATGTACCATTTAAGGCCGGAAGCCTCGTTTGGAATGCCTTTGCGTTTTCCTGACAGGACCTCTTCGGCCATTTCCTTTTCATCCAGAATACGCTGAAGAGTTTCAGGGTTGCCTTGATAATGTCCCGGATACAGTTTATCGATGCCGTAAGTCTGCATGTACTCGGCTGTACGTGTATTTGTATTTATCAGGTCGTTGAGAGTTCCGGCAAAAAGCAGAAGATTGGTCGAACCGAACGAGTCCCCGCTGAATCCGTAATGACGTTCCTTGTCGATGAATGTTGTCGATCCTAAGGTGTGACCCGGAGTAAAGAGTACTTCGATCAGGCGACCTCCCAAATCTATGGTTTCTCCGTCAGAAAGATATCTGACACTTCCTTCATAAGAATTGTTCCTGCCTATCATCACCGTGTCACCAGGGTTGATCCAGACTTCCGGGTAACAGCCGATTCCACCTGCGTGATCACTATGCACATGAGTGAGCGCAAGCATTACAGGCTTGTCGGTAAGTGTGGATACAGCCTTGTCAAGATTGGGCATGATAGTTCCGGCGTCAATGAGCAGGGCTCGTTCTTCGCCTTCGATGACATATACAGACTCATTGTAGACATGGTGCCCGTTTCCTACCCATGTGTGCTCATCAATCTGACGGAATACTATATCCTCGTCGCGATAAATGAATTTTTCCGGGCATATGTTGCGGAACTGCTCCGCTTGTGATTCGTTCCATACTACGATTGCGCTTCCATGACGGAAATATGTGTCCAGAACCGGATGGTCGAGGCCGGAAGGCTCTCTATATGCTGTTCCACTTTCCATCTTATCCAGAAGTTCCTTCATGTCATGCAGATACTGCATTCCCAATTCTTTCTTCTTCAGTTCCGGAAACCAATCCTTTTGCCAATAATGACCTCCGTATATACGCAGCTTGCCGGTGTTGACTCCGTTATCCGGATTTTCCAGCCATGCGATCAGGTGAGGTACAGCGGAAACATATCTGTAGAAACTTTCCTGATTGAAAATCCATACTCCATGTCCTGATCCGATAGCGTCGCCGGTAAAGAGGATGTCATGTCCTTTGATATAAAATACCATCGAGCCGTCAGTGTGTCCCGGTACGGCAATGGATTCGACTTCAATTCCTCCAAGGTCAAATACATCACCTTCGTTTATGAAACTGTAACTTGCTTCAGAGTAATTGCTTACTAGTGAAGCAAAGTCAGTCTCCGGTAGCGCGAACTGCACATTCGGATCGTTTATGTATGCATGGAGCATTCCGACATGATCTCCGTGATTGTGTGTGAAGGTTATTGTGAGTTTCTTACCTTCAGTACGTTCTGCAACAAGCTGACGCAAAGACTCAGAAGCATTGTCTGCCCATTTGATGTCGTTTGACAAGTCAATGAGCAGCGCTTCTTCCTTTCCGACAATCAGGTACATGTCAGAACAGTTGTTGAAGTGAGTGATCCTGCCTTCTGCATCAAAGCTTTCTCCCGCCGGGTTGGTAGAGTTGTAGTCCTGGATGTGATAGACGTTCTTCTCTATGACGGAAACTGTATAAGGACCGACTTCCACGTCCTTTACATTTGCTGTACATGTGGCGAAGCAGACGACTGCCAGAATCGCTGCTGCTCTGATCAAAGTCTTGTGCATATGTGGTATTTTATTTAGTGATTTCTTCTATCATTGCCTTGGCGACGGCGTCAGAGGCTCCTGAACCACCTAGAGCGGCGCGGATATCAGCGTAGTCGTCAAGCATCCTGTTTCTTCGGTCCTCGTTCTCGATAAGTTCCCTTATCTCTTTCACCAAGGCATCGGCGTTGCATTCTTTCTGGATGAATTCCTTGAATGCAAGCTTGTCGATTATGAGGTTGCCGAGGCTGATGTACCTTATCTTGACAATCTTTCTTGCTATCCAATAGGTGAGGGGATTGGTGATATATCCTACAACCTGTGGTGTGCCGAAGAGTGCTGTCTCAAGGGATGCCGTTCCGGAGTTGACTATTGCCGCTTCTGCATTACGTATTATCGACTGTGTCTCTCCGAAGAGGACCTTGATGTATCGTTTGTTATCTTCAGTCAGCCAAGGTTCATAATCGGCCATGCTGCGGGCTGGGGCACCAGCAACGAGGAACTGATACTCAGAATACTCCGGAATCTGACGCATCTTTGATGCGAATTCAGTCAGTACGGGCATCATTGTGCTTATTTCAGGCTTTCTAGAACCGGCAAGCATTGCTATGAAAGGCTTGTTCTCCAGTCCTGTCCTGACGAAGAAGTCTTCCCTTGTTTCATTCATCGCCCTTGAACAGTCTACAGCATCTACAAGAGGATTTCCTTTATATATGTAACTGATCCCTTTCGAGTCGAAGTATGGCTTTTCAAACGGGAAGACTATGAAGAGCTTGTCAACATATGCCTTGAGTTTCTTTATACGTCCTTCGCGTGAAGCCCAGACTTTTGGAGCGATGTAGTAAAATACTTTGAATCCTGCATTGTGGGCAAATTCTGCAATCTTGAAGTTGAATCCCGGGTAGTCGATCAGAATCACAACATCAGGTTTCCATTCAAGTATGTCCTTCTTGCAGAATGATACATTCCCCAGAAGTTTGCGGGCCTTGGCGACTACTTCCACGAATCCCATTACCGCACCGTCCTTATAATGCCGTACCAGTCCGGAATTCCGGCCGACGGCAGGGGTGTTGAAAACAACCCCTCCCACGCCTTCGGCGCGGGCCCCTCCCCCTGCGGCCAGGGGGGTAGCACGGTTTTCAACACCCCTGCCGCCGGCCTCCAGGTCCTGCCAGGCGCTGAGCATGAGGTCGCCGCCCCAGAAGCGGATTTCCGCTTCGGGGTCTTCGGCGTATATGCCTTTCATCAGATTTGAGCCGTGGAGGTCGCCCGAAGCTTCTCCTGCTATGATGTAGTAACGCATGATGATTCTTTGTTAAAGATCCTTCACTTCGTTCAGGATGACAGAAATGCCGTTCAGGATGACAGAAATGCGTCTGCACTCTTCGTAGTCGGTGCAGTCGACGTTATGGGCTACGATGCTGATGTAGCCGTCTGCAACGATCCTGTGGTCTGCGTCATCTGTATTGCGAGGGTCGTCGATGAATTCTCCTACCATCATGTACAGGTCTTCGCCCTCCTCCAGCACAGGATTTGAACTCTGTCCCAGAAGCTCAGGAGTTATGCCATACTTCCTGTAATGCTCTACATCCCATTCCTTGAATTCCTTTATCCATTTGCCGAGCCCCTGGTATCCTGTCCTGATACCTTTTATCTGATCTGCCGGGATGTCGGGAAAGTTTACATTATAGTATACGCCATGTTTCTGCGGGAGATCGGCCATCAGTTTCCTGAAGATGTCACCGAAATATTGTGAGACGCCGCTGAAATCGGCATCCGGATGGAGGGTGTCAAGTGATACTCCTATCGCAGGGATGCCGTTAAGCGCTGCCTCTTCTGCAGCTCCCAGCGTACCGGAATAACATGATGCCGTCGATGCGTTCGAACCATGGTTGATGCCTGATACGACCACGTCTGGGAAGTTGTCAAGAAACATTGTATTGAGACCGAACTTTACACAGCTTGCTGGCGTTGCATCCACGTAATGCCAGCCGTCTCCAAGGTCTTTGTGTGCTATCTGTTTGAATCCGAGAGAAACTGCCATGGACATGCCTGACTGGTGGTGTTTCGGGGCGATTACAGTGACTTCGCCGAACTCTTTCATGATTTCTACAAGGGCCTTGATACCCTTTGCCTGATATCCGTCGTCGTTGGTAATAAGAATGCGCATTTTTGTAACAATAATTTATTACAAATATAGTCATATTATTCATAAATTTTTCTAAATTTGCAATCGATTTTGTAGAACTAGGTCTACATCAACCATTTGACAATTTAAAGTATAACTTTATATAAACTTTTAAAACAATGATCAAAATTGGTATTAACGGTTTCGGCCGTATCGGTCGCATGGTTTTCCGTGCAGCTGTTGAGAATTTCTCAAACGACATTCAGGTAGTAGGTATCAACGACCTTCTCGAGCCAGAGTATCTTGCTTACATGCTTAAGTATGACTCAGTTCACGGTCAGTTCAAGGGTGAGGTTGCTGTTGAGGACGGCGCACTCGTTGTAAACGGTAACAAGATCCGCCTTACTGCAGAGATGGATCCAGCTAACCTCAAGTGGGACGAGGTTGGTGCTGAGGTAGTTGTTGAGTCAACTGGTCTCTTCCTTGAGGATGAGAAGGCTCGCAAGCACATCCAGGCAGGTGCAAAGAAGGTTATCATGTCTGCACCTTCAAAGGACGCTACTCCAATGTTCGTATACGGTGTTAACCACGAGACTTACGCTGGTCAGGACATCATCTCTAACGCTTCATGTACTACTAACTGTCTTGCACCTATCGC
>JAFYUS010000030.1 GCA_017549505.1 Bacteroidales bacterium
ACAGAGAAGTTAAGCTCACCATCGCCGATGGTACTGCCCCACCAGGTGGGAGAGTAGGTAGCTGCCACTTTCTTATACGACACCCTTTCATCAGAAGATGAAAGGGTGTTTTGTTTTATCCCCCGTGGCCCCCAGGGGCATCCCCCCCCCGTAGCCTCCAGGGCATTTCTCTTTCATTGGCAGGGAGTTTGAAAAGGATGATTCAGACAAATTAATTGAACTGTTATGTTTTACAATTTTCTGTTTCCCCAGCATTTCAGAGGAAAGGGCGTATCCGCCTTTATCCTCATTCTCCGAATCTTCTTCGGTGTCATGTTCTTTATTCATGGTCTTGGCAAGATGATGAATTTTTCGGAGCTGTCCCTTACATATCCGAGTGTTTTCGGTCTTGGCAGCTATATGACCTTGATGTTGGCTGTCTTTACTGAATTCTGTTGTTCGCTCTTTCTTATTGCCGGCCTTCTCTTCAGAATTATGCTTTTACCTATGATAGTTGCAATGGCAGTCGCATTCTTCGATATACACGATGGATTTTTGCCTGAAGGTGAATTGTCCCTGATATATCTGATTGTCTTTTGTCTATTATATTTCGTAGGTCCTGGAAAGTTTTCAATTGACTATCTTATTGACAGAAGGCTGAGGAAAGAAGTCATCTAAGTTCTTTATTGCATAAAAGTGTATTGCCGTATTGAAAAAATTTACTATTTTTGAAAAATACGGCAATTTTGCTGTGTTCTTAACTTTATCACTGATGTCAGGACTTAAAGGATATATTTCTCAGATAATCGGCCCTGTGGTTGATGTCCATTTTCAAATCGGCGCCGGTGACCAGTCGGCTCTTCCATCCATTCATGAAGCCCTTCAGATTCATCGTCCCGACGGACGTGTGCTTATAGTCGAAGTTCAGCAACATATAGGCGAAGATACTGTCAGAACCGTCGCCATGGATAGTACTGATGGATTGAGACGAGGACTGGAAGCAGTAGCTACTGGTTCTCCTATAACAATGCCTGTAGGTCCACAGATCCGTGGTCGAGTCATGAATGTCGTTGGAAATACGATAGACGGAATGAATGACCTCACCAGAGAAGGAGCTTTTCCGATTCACAGAGAACCTCCAAAGTTTGAAGATCTGGCGACATCTCAGGAAGTACTTTTTACCGGAATCAAAGTCATTGATCTCCTTGAACCGTACCTTAAAGGTGGAAAGATCGGTCTTTTCGGAGGTGCTGGTGTGGGAAAGACCGTCCTCATCAAGGAACTTATAAACAATATCGCAAAGAAGCATAATGGATTTTCTGTATTCGCCGGAGTAGGAGAGCGTACCAGAGAGGGTAATGACCTTCTTCGTGAGATGATAGAATCCGGAGTCATCAGATATGGAGAGGAATTTCTCAAGAGCATGGAGGAAGGGAAGTGGGATCTTTCCAAGGTCGACTATGAAGAATTGGAAAAATCCCAGGTCGCCATGGTGTTCGGACAGATGAATGAGCCTCCGGGAGCACGTTCCTCTGTTGCTCTGTCTGGCTTGACCCTTGCGGAATCATTCCGTGACAGCAAGGATATGAACGGTCCTAAGGATATTCTGTTCTTTATCGACAATATTTTCCGTTTTACCCAAGCTGGCTCAGAGGTGTCTGCCCTTTTGGGACGTATGCCTTCGGCAGTAGGATATCAGCCAACTTTGGCGACGGAAATGGGACAGATGCAGGAAAGAATCACATCTACAAAGAATGGCTCAATTACATCTGTACAGGCCGTATATGTGCCGGCAGATGACCTTACCGACCCTGCCCCTGCAACAACATTCAGCCACCTTGATGCCACTACCGTGCTAAGCAGGAAGATTGCTGAGCTGGGAATCTATCCTGCTGTGGATCCTCTTGAGTCGACATCCCGTATCCTTGATCCTAATATCGTAGGAAAGGACCACTACGAGACAGCTCAGAGAGTGAAGCAGATACTCCAGCGTCAGAAGGAACTTCAGGACATCATATCGATTCTCGGTATGGACGAACTCTCGGATGAAGATAAGTTGACGGTCAACAGGGCAAGAAAGGTACAGAGATTCCTTTCTCAGCCATTTGCCGTGGCCGAACAGTTTACCGGAGTGCCTGGAGTGATGGTTTCAATCGAAGATACCATAAGAGGCTTCAGGCTTATACTTGACGGAGAAGTCGACGATATTCCGGAGCAGGCTTTCCTCAATGTGGGAACCATCGAGGAAGCTATCGGCAAGGGAGAAGAAATGTTGGCGGCAATAGGAAAGTAGTATGGAAGGGACTGATACCATGACCCTTACGGTTCTTACACCGGAAAAGACTCTTTTGGAGTGCACAGTGAGCAGAGTTTCACTGCCTGCTTCCAAGGGTCCGTTCGTGGTACTCAGAAACCATGCTCCTGTGATTTCGTCGCTGGAAGAAGGTAATCTTGTCTATACCTCGCAGGGCAATGAAGGCAGGATTCATGTGCTGTCAGGCTTTGTGGAAGTAAATGAAAACCGGATAACCGTATGTGCTGAAGTATGAGATGGCTTACATTCATATTGTTGTGGATGCTGACTTCTGTGGCTCATCCTGCTTTCGCATCCGATCCTTCGGATGCGGATGTGGACGTCGCTCACATGCTTTTCGGCCACATAGGCGATTCATACGGATGGCATATAACCGATTGGAACGGACGTCATGTGACGATTCCGCTGCCGTGCATCGTATACAGCAGCACTGGATGGCACGTGTTCATGTCTTCGAAAATAGAGCATGGACATGAACATGAGGGGCTGTTCATCGCTGAAGAAGGCAGATATGCTGACAAGATAGTGGAAGCAGGACCGGACGGAAACCTTGTCAGACCATTTGACATATCCATAACGAAGAATGTCGCATCTCTTATGTTCGGCAGTGCACTGCTGGTTCTGCTTGTGCTTTCGTGTGCATCCTGGTACAGGAAACATGATGCTTCTGAAGAGACGCCGGGAGGTTTTACAGGGCTCATGGAGATGATGATCATGATGGTTCATGACGACCTGATCAAGGATTCAGTGGGACCGGACTACAGAAGGTATGCTCCATATCTTCTGACTGCATTCTTCTTTATCTTCCTGAATAATCTTCTAGGACTTGTGCCGTTCTTTCCGGGAGGAGCGAATCTTACGGGAAACATCGCTGTGACTCTGGTACTTGCAATGTGCACTTTCTTTGCAATCAACCTGTTTGCAAACAGACATTATTGGAAGGAAATCCTATGGCCAGACGGTCCGATCTTTTTGAAGTTCCCTCTGCCGATAATGCAGACGATCGAGATATTTGGAATGTTTACAAAGCCTTTCTCATTGATGGTCAGGCTCTTTGCAAATATAATGGCAGGCCATGCCATGATCTTGGGACTTGTATCCGTGATTTTCGTCACGGCTAAACTTGGACCGGTGATAAACGGTTCGATGACAGTGGTGACGATGCTTTTCGGAGTGTTCATGAACTGTCTCGAGCTGCTTGTGGCCTTTATCCAGGCCTATGTGTTCACGATGCTCTCATCTGTGTTCATCGGTCTGTCAAGACAGGAATCACATTAGACAATCAAACAATTAAACTATAAGAATATGTTACTTTCGACAATCTTGCTTCAGGCTGCAGGAGCAGCTATCTGGGGAAAAGTTGCAGGCGCGATAGGCGCCGCTATCGCTGCCATTGCAGCCGCATGGGGAATCGGTAAGATCGGTGCATCTGCGATGGAGGCTACAGCCCGTCAGCCGGAGTCAGCCGGTAATATCCGTACCACTATGCTTATCATCGGAGCCCTCGTGGAAGGAGCCTGCCTTTTTGCAATCATTGCCTGTCTGATGGCAATCGTAATGTAATTATTACGGAACATGAACCTTTTGCTTCCTGATAGTGGTCTCCTTTTCTGGATGACCATCATTTTCGCCATTGTCTTTTTTCTTCTGGCAAAGTTCGGCTTTCCTGTGATTACAGGTATGGTCGAGAAGCGTACACGGAGGATTGACGATGCGATAGGCGCTGCAAGAGAGGCTGAATCGAGACTAAAGGGTCTTGCCGCTGAGCAGGAGCAGCTTATCAGTGATGCACGCGCTGAACATGACCGCATACTTAAGGAGGCGGCCCAGGAGCGTGAACGTATGATTGCTTCAGCCCAGGAGCAGGCTCGTGCAGAGGCTGGAAAGATCATGGATGAGACCAGGGAGAGGATCCGCCAGGAAAAGGAAGCCGCTTTGAGGGATATACGTAGAGAAGTGGCGACATTGTCGGTTGCGATAGCTGAGAAGGTGGTCCGTAAGGAACTTTCATCAGACGAGGGACAAAAGGAACTGGTGGACAGGATGTTTGAAGAATTGTCATGAATTCAGGAGTCATAGCTTCCAGATATGCCAAGGCTCTGCTGATGTATGCGGATGAGTCGGGTGCCGGGGATAGGGTCTATTCCCAGGCTTGTGTCTTGGGATTGAGGCTGCTTGAGATACGTGAGCTGAAGGAATTGGTGGAGAACAACATCGGACTCCAGATCGGTGACAGATTGGGACTTCTGCAGTCTGCTTTGGGAGAAGAACTGGCTCCGGAACTTGTCACGTTCGTGAATCTTGTCGATTCAAAAAGAAGAATGGAATTCTTCTGCAGGATTCTTTACTCCTTCATAGCTCTTTACCGCAGGAAACATAATATCAAGGTCGGTACTGTCGTGTGTGCGGCTCCTGTCGATGGTCTGAAGGAGAGGCTGGAATTCCTCTTTCATGAACGCACCGGCGCTGATATCCAGCTTGATGAGAAGATTGATCCTGATATTCTCGGAGGATTCATATTCGAGATGGACGGCTACAGGCTTGATGCCAGTGTGCAAACCCAGTTCCGTATGATCAGACGCCAACTTATAGAAAAGAATAACAGAATAGTATAAGCTTATGTCAGATACAATTAGACCAAGCGAAATATCGGATGTACTGCTTTCCCAGTTAAGATCCATCAGTACTGAACTGAAGTATGAGGAGGTTGGAAAGGTTCTCCAGGTCAGTGATGGAGTAGTCCGTATTTATGGTCTGCTCAACGCAGAGGCAGGTGAACTCCTGGAATTCGACAACGATGTGATGGCTGTTGTCATGAACCTTGAGGAGGATAATGTAGGTGCCGTGCTTCTGGGTCCTACTGATAAGATCAAGGAAGGAATGGCTGTCCGCAGGACAGGCAGGATCGCTTCCATAAATGTGGGAGAGGCTATGGTAGGACGAGTTGTAAATCCTTTGGGAGAACCTCTCGACGGCAACGGACCTGTAAGCGGAGATCTTGTCGAGATGCCTCTTGAACGCAAGGCCCCTGGAGTAATCTTCCGTCAGCCTGTTACTGAGCCTCTTCAGACAGGTCTGAAAGCGATTGATGCGATGATTCCTATAGGCAGAGGACAGCGTGAACTTATAATCGGCGACCGTCAGACCGGCAAGACTGCGATTGCCATAGATACGATAATAAATCAGCGCGAAGCCTATCTTAAAGGCGAGCCGGTATATTGCATATATGTCGCCATAGGCCAGAAGGGATCGACCGTAGCTTCGATAGTCAATACCCTCAAGGAAAAAGGCGCAATGGATTATACCATTGTCGTCGCCGCGACAGCGGCAGACACTGCCGCCCTCCGATATTATGCACCTTTTGCAGGTGCAGCTATCGGAGAGTATTTCCGTGATACGGGAAGACATGCCCTTGTAGTGTATGATGACCTTTCCAAGCAGGCGGTGGCATATAGGGAAGTGTCTCTGATTCTGCGCCGTCCGTCAGGACGAGAAGCATACCCCGGAGACATCTTCTACCTCCATTCGAGACTTCTCGAGAGAGCTGCGAAGATCATTTCGCAGCAGGAAGTCGCTGAGAACATGAATGACCTTCCCCAGTCCATGAAGGGCAAGGTAAGAGCCGGAGGCTCACTTACCGCCCTTCCTATCATCGAGACCCAGGCCGGAGACGTGTCCGCATATATTCCTACGAATGTGATTTCGATTACTGACGGTCAGATATTCCTTGAGACAGACCTTTTCAATCAAGGATTCCGTCCGGCTGTGAATGTGGGTATATCCGTGTCCCGTGTAGGAGGCAGCGCACAGATAAAGAGCATGAAGAAGGTTGCGGGAACTCTCAAGATAGATCAGGCACAGTACCGCGAGCTGGAGTCTTTCTCAAAGTTCAGCAGTGACCTGGACCCTGTGACCGCGATGGCCCTTGACAAGGGACGCAAGAATAATGTGCTGCTCGTGCAGCCTCAGTATTCTCCTATGCCGGTGGGTGAACAGGTGGCTATACTCTACTGCGGTACGAAAGGACTTCTGAAGGATCTTCCTGTCTCCCTTGTGAATGATTTCCAGACAGCGTTCCTCAGCAAGATGAGGGCATTCCATGCCACTGATGTGCTGGAACCGTTGTCAGAAGGCAGGATAGATGATGTGATGACTGCGATTATTGAAAAGGAAGCCAGGTCAATTGTCAATGGTTTGAGATAATGTCGTCGTTGAAGGAAATAAAAAGCAGGATTGCGTCTGTGAAGAATACGCTGAAGATCACTTCTGCAATGAAGATGGTTGCTTCTGCGAAACTTCACAAGGCTCAGTCTGCCATAGGAAACAAGCTGCCATATGAGCAGAAGCTTCATCATATCCTTTCGGGTCTTCTGCAGGATGACGATCTGCAGAGAGCCATGCATGATGAGTTAGGCTTCGGTAATCCTCATGGGCATTCTCCTGTCGTCCTTCAGGATATCGGTCTTGATCAGGTTCCGGAAAAGGATACTTATCCGCGGATTGCCATAGTGGCGATATCTTCAAATTCATCCCTATGCGGAGCCTTCAATGCCAATGTCATCAAGAAGTACCACGAGACGATAGGAATACTGGAAAATCAGGGATATGGTAAGGAAGATATAGATATTTATGTCGTAGGACGCAAGATGGCAGAAGCAGTAAGGAAGTCGGGGTATGACATATGTGAAGACCTTTCGGAACTTGCTGATAAACCTACCTATGACGCAGCGGCAGATTTTGCTTCGTCATTGGTTGACAGCTTTACTTCTGGGGAGGTTTCACAGGTGGTTCTTGTCTACAGTCATTTCGCTTCTCATGGTTCTCAGCCGCCAGTCAGGGAGAACTACCTTCCGCTTCCGCTCCATGATTACGACGAAGGAGCTTCCGAACCGGTGGATTATATCCTTGAACCCGATCCTCTTACTTTGGTAAAGAGCCTCCTCCCTCAGGTGCTTCTTCTCAAGCTGTATACGGTCCTTCTTGATGCGAATGCAGCCGAGCATGCTGCCAGGACTCTGGCCATGCAGATTGCTTCCGATAATGCAAAGGACCTCATTTCTGAACTCACTCTGGCCTATAACAAAGGACGACAGCAGGAGATCACCGCCGAGATTCTCGATCTTGTCGGCGGCATGCAGAATTAGTTTTTGCACGGTTATTGTTTCGGGGACGTTTCGGTTAGTTAGTTCAAACTGATATGAAACGTCTTATTTCTTTTGCATTGGCGGCATTGTGCCTTCCGATGTTCTCTTATGCACAGAGTGTGCAGACCACGAATTTCAACAATTCACCTATTTCCGACTTCAACTTGAACAGGTATCTCGGTACATGGTATGAGATCGCCCGTTTCGACCATACTTTCGAGCGTGGGATGGAGAATGTCACGGCAGAATATCTTCTTCGTGACGATGGAAAGGTGGATGTGCTCAATTCCGGATGGAAGGATGGAAAATACAAGACTGCCGAGGGTAAGGCAAGACAGCCGGACCCTTCTGCGGATCCGGCTCATCTTGAAGTATCTTTCTTTCTGTTCTTCTACAGCGATTATAACATCCTGATGCTGGATGACGATTATCAGGTAGCTTTGGTCGGAAGCAAGAGCCCTAAGTATCTGTGGATTCTGTCGCGCACACCTGAGGTCAGTGACAGCGTGCTCGACCAGGTTCTGGAGGAAGCTTCAGGCCGCGGGTATGATATCGATAAGCTTATCTGGGTCGACCAGTCAGAAAATATCGGATATTTCTAGAAACGGCTGATACCGTTCCTGCGGTCGAGCTGTTCCAGAGCGAAAGCGTAGGCTCCGATTGCGATGGCTTTTCCGGCACCGAGTTTCGAAACGGTTATTCCGATTCTCTTCTGAGGATCGAAGTCCACCTCGATTTCGCTTCCGTAGATCTTCATCTTCCTCTGCTCTCCCTTCAGGAATGCATCGAATTCCTCTTTATTGTCAAGGTCGTATACCTTCATTGGTATGCGGCCTAGTTCTTTTCCGTCAATGGTGCTGATCTTGGACCTCATGGTCTCAAGGATTGCCGGTTTTATGTATTTGGCTGCGCCGGTCATGCCGCCGCCGAGGACTACTATTCCGTCAGTCAGGTTGACTGCCGGAATGATGACTTCTCCCGTAGCGGTTCCCATCTCCTTGAATGCCTGTACCGCCGCTTCATGCGAACCTTCCATCCTGCCCTCGGCGATGTCGAAGATATCCTTCGGCTCAAGGTCACGGTCGTCGCCGGAGAATTCACGGTACATCCGTTTCATTCCTCTGATCGAAACGCCTTCCTCCACTATGATGTCCGGGCGTTTACAATGTGGGAAGTAGCATGTCTCCACACATGAATTGTCGCCTCTGTTCATCATTCCGTTCACGATCATTCCTACTCCGAATCCGTCTCCGAATACATATCCTAACAGATTGCGGTATCTTTTTGAGCTTCCGGAAAGTTCAAGGCTTTCGTTGATTTCCGGTAAGGCTCCTCCGAGAGCTTCTCCGTATGCGAACAGGTCTCCGTCATTGTTTATGTAGACCGGGATTCCGAATTTCTTGCGCAGGTATGGTCCCAGGGCAACTCCGTCTCTGAAAGAAGGGAAATTGAGAAGATAGCCGTATATTATGCCGTTAGGGTAGTCAGCCGGACCCGGGAAGGCGAAACTGATGGCAGCAGGCTGTCTGTCAAGCTGTTCCCTTACCATTCTGAAACCTTTCACCATCGTCTGAAGACATAGTTCCAGGTCGTGTGAGTTTGCATCCAATGTAATCGGCTCAACGATGAATTCTCCGCCCTTCATGGCTCCGAATACCATCACGGCGCTGTTGACGTCAAGTGTCATGACGATTCTTGAGTCGGTTCTGAAGTTAGCCATTGTATGTTTTTGTGTTTTTATGAGGTCAAATGCAAATATAATCATTAAATTTACACAAAAATAGCAACCCGTATGACAATTTTATCCAATGAGACGCTTCGCGTCGAAGTAAGTGCGCACGGCGCAGAACTTCAGAGTATAAGAAAAGGTGATGTCGAATACCTGTGGCAGGGAGACAGCAGATATTGGGGACGTCGTTCACCAGTGCTCTTCCCTATCGTGGGAAGCGTCTGGGAAGCAAGATATAGAGTTGACGGAACTGAATATCAGCTCGGACAGCACGGATTTGCCCGTGACATGGACTTTACCCTTGTCTGTGCTACAGATACTGAGGTACGTTACAGACTTGAGTCTTCTGATGAGACTCTTGCCAAATATCCTTATCCGTTCGTCCTTGAGATCGCTTACCGTCTCCATGGTGCTTCAATCGATGTCATATGGGAAGTGAAGAATCCTTCGGATAAGGATATGTATTTCCAGATAGGTGCACATCCTGCATTCTTCTATCCTGATTATGATCCTGAAAAGTCGGGAAGAGGCTTCTTTACATTCGATCGTACTGAAGGTATCGAGTGCATCAGAATCAAGGAGAAAGGTTGCGTAGACGCAGTGACCAAATGGCCTTTGGAGATGCATGAGGGAGTTCTCAAGCTCGAAAAGGATACTTTCGACGCGATTGATACGATCATGGTACAGGACAGCCAGCTCAAGCGTGTAAACATGTTCAAGGAAGATGGTACAGCATGGCTTTCGCTCTCCTTCGATGCTCCTGTAGTCGGTATCTGGTCGCCTCCTGGAAAGGTTGCTCCGTTCATCTGCATCGAGCCATGGTACGGACGTTGTGACCGTGTAGGATATGAGGGAGAATACAAGGACAAGGACTGGATGAACAGCCTTGCACCTGGCGAAGAATTCAAGAGTGTTTATACAATAGAGATTGCATAGGAAAGATAATAGATGAAGCTTTCGGAACTGAAGACTGGCGAGCGTGGCGTGATCGTAAAGGTAAACGGTCACGGGGGATTCCGTAAGAGGATAATCGAGATGGGTTTTGTCAGGGGCAACAAGGTAAAGGTTATCCTTAATGCACCTCTGCGTGATCCTATCGAGTATGAGATAATAGGATACAAGATCTCCCTCAGACGTGAGGAAGCGGCCAAGATCGAAGTCATCAGTGAAAGCGAAGCAAAGGAGATGCTCTCCGAGCGCGAGTCGCTTCCTGCCCTTGAAACTGAAGAAGCATGGATAGAGCGGGAGATGAGTACATTGGCCGAAGAACGTCGCAGGTTCATCAGAGTCGCTCTTGTAGGAAATCCGAATTGTGGAAAGACCTCCCTGTTCAATGTCGCTTCCGGAAGCCATGAACATGTAGGAAACTATAGCGGAGTGACCGTTGATGCGAAGGAGGGAACCTTCGAACATGGCGGTTACACTTTCAAGATTGTAGACCTCCCCGGTACATATTCGCTTTCTGCATATAGTCCTGAAGAGCTATACGTGAGGAAGAATCTTATCGAAGAAGTTCCTGACGTAGTCATCAATGTCGTTGACGCCTCCAACCTTCAGAGGAATCTTTATCTTACCACCCAGCTCATAGACATGAACCTCAGGGTTGTGATGGCCCTGAATATGTATGATGAACTTAATGCTAAAGGCGACAGGTTGGACATCAAGCAGTTGGGATGGCTTCTCGGCATGCCTGTGGTGCCTACTGTAAGCCGTACAGGCGAAGGGATAGACGCTCTTTTCAATACTGTGATCCAGATATATGAGAAGGCCGATCCTAATCTGGCACGACATATCCATATCAATCACGGCGCGGAATTGGAGCGCAGCATCAACCGTGTCAAGGACCTTATCTCAAAGACGGAAGATATCCGTTCTAAATATTCTACACGTTACCTTTCAATAAAGTATCTTGAGAATGACAAGGAAATAGAGACTGTAGTTGAGTCTCTTTCAAACCGTGACGAGATCATCGCGGCCCGTTTTGAGGAAAATACCAGAATCAGAGGATTGCTTGGATCAGGTCTGGAGTCCTCGATGGTGGATGCCAAGTATGCCTTCGTGCAGGGTGCGTTGGCTGAGACTTATGTTCCTTCTTCCCGCAAGAGGAAATGGCATACGCTTACAGATAAGATAGATGCTGTCGTTACTAACAAGTGGCTGGCATTCCCTATATTCTTCTTCCTGCTTTATATTGTATTCAACACCACTTTTGTCGTCGGAGAGTATCCGATGAGATGGATCGAGTGGGTGGTTGAGGCTTTCGGAGCATTTGTTTCTTCCGTCATGGCAGACGGATGGCTGAAGGATCTTGTAGTGGATGGTATCATCGGCGGTGTCGGAAGCGTTCTTGTCTTCCTTCCTAACATACTCCTGCTTTATCTGTTCATATCGCTGCTGGAAGACTCCGGTTATATGGCACGAGCTGCCTTCATCATGGACAGGCTCATGCATAAGATCGGTCTTCATGGAAAGTCGTTCATTCCTATGATCATGGGATTCGGATGCAACGTGCCGGCGGTAATGGCTACAAGGACTATAGAAAGCCGTAAAAGCCGTCTGATCACGATGCTCATTATCCCGCTTATGTCCTGTGCCGGACGTATGCCGGTATATGTGTTGATAGCAGGAGCATTTTTCCCTCGTCATGCAGGACTTGTACTTTTAGGACTCTATGCATTGGGAATCATTCTGGCAGTACTCGCAGCAAAGGTCATGAGTTCGTTCTTCAAGGATGATGACCTGCCTTTCGTAATGGAACTTCCACCATACCGCATCCCGACCGGCAAGTCCATCTTCCGACATACATGGGAGAAGGGCCGTCAGTATCTGCAGAAGATGAGCGGTATCATACTTATCTGCTCCATGGCAATATGGTTCCTGGGATATTTCCCTAACCATGATGCATACGACACAGTTCAGGCACAGCAGGAACATTCGTTCATCGGTTATGTCGGCAAGGCTATGGAACCGGTCCTTGAACCTCTGGGATTTGACTGGAAGATGGGAGTGGGAATCGTTGCAGGAGTCGGAGCGAAGGAACTGGTCGTCAGTACTCTTGGTGTGATGTATGCTGACGAAGAACCTCTTGGGGCGGATGTCTCTGCAGGGTCTTCTGATGCGGCTCCTTCCGGATCTTCTGCTTCAGAAACAGCATCGGGTGCAGAAACCCGTCTCCAGAAAGCTTTGGTCCGATCAGTAACCCCTGCCGGAGCTTTGGCATACATGGTATTCATTCTTCTGTATTTCCCATGCATAGCTACCTTCGTTGCCATAAAGAATGAGAGCGGTGGTTGGAAATGGGCGATCATAACAGCAATCTATACCATCCTCCTCGCCTGGGTAGCCGCTTTCATAACTTTCCGCATCGCTTCGCTCTTCCTGTAGTCAGAGGTCTTCCACGGAGTTCTTGGTAAGTAATTGTTTATTAAGGAGTTATCTTATTTATTGTGGAAAACCCTTGCTTTAAAGAGGGGGTCTTCCACAATTAATTTTATAAGTGGTTGATTATTAACTGCTAAGAATAGTGTGCGTGGCAAGCGTCAGATCAGTTCCTTGACGTATTGAGGATCAAGGTGTATGATGCGGGCTATTTGTTTTGCTGAACATCTGTAGGTTTTGCGTAATTCTTTACCTAATAAGATTCTTTGTTGTGCATTCAGCTTGCGTAGATTGGTAGTATTGAACCTCTGGAGACAATGAGTTACTGCCTTTGCCCGGAGTTCCATATCAGGTAGAGCGATGCATTCGCTTATTCCGAGACTCCTGTTTATCTCATCCTCTTTACTCTGTCCCATAAAGAATGTGAAACTCTTAGGGGTGCGATAGAGTTTTTCCACCATTTTGAAGTCGATATAGTTTCCTGGCCAGATGTATCCTTCAGGAGTTATCTTCCATTCAGCCGGAATATCAGCCTTAGTCTGAAATATACGTCTTATGTCTCTGACCTTGATTTCTGAAATCTGTTTCCATCCCGATGTCATTTCAGTAATTCTCTCCGGCATACGGAAATATAGTCCTCCTGATGACCAGGGGTAATCTTCCGCGCAATAGCAATACCCTGCGGCGATTCCGTTTCGTAAGGCATAGGCTATTGAGTTGAGAATGTATTTTTCATCCTCCATGAGTTTGATGTCAAAGTCCATCTTTTCCAATATTTTACCAGAATACCTGTTCGAATACCATATAGCATATTTGTGCATGAACCTATCGCGGAATGACATGCACTCATCAAGGGTACCATATAAGATAAAATGGACATGATTATCCATAAGGCAGAATGCCAGGATATCGATGTTACATTTGAGAAAACATAGGGCAACTATGTTCATTCCTGCTATAAATGCCTGCTTGTCTTCAAAAAGAACGTCTGTACGGAATCCGTCAGAGAACAGATGGTAGAATCCACGTTTTTCCATATATATCAGTTTTAATAATCATTCTCCACAATCTCCCTCTCTCTGATATGTATGAGAATCAGGAATTGACAATCACAAAGATTGATATAATATTTGAGAATAGCAATGTTTAAAGGGATTTGCCACAAGTAGATATATAAATATTTGATTATTAAATAATTATAAATCAGAGTGTGGAAAACCCCTCTTTTAAAACAAGGGTCTTCCACGGAATAATTTGTAATTTATTGATTGCTAGTTAGTTGTGTGGGTGATTGTGCCGGACTCTCTTGCTCTGGCGGGAGTTTTGCTAAGGATGGAAGCAAAACGGACAGATATGAAGACACTTATCGTATTCAATCATCCCTATGGAGGGAGTTATTGCAACGCCGTTCTGGCGTCTGCTGAAAAAGGGCTGAAGGACAGCGCTCAGCCATATCGTGTGATCAATCTTGACAGAGATGATTTTGATCCGGTCATGAGAGCCAAGGACCTGATTGCTTTCGCTGGTGCAGGACGTATCGGAGATGAGGCGCTGGAAACTGTCGATGAACAGGTGATGGAGTATAAGGAACATCTGGAGTGGGCGGAACATCTGGTGATGATATTTCCGATCTGGTGGATGACTGCGCCGGCGATGACAAAGGGATTCATCGACAAGGTAATCTTTCCTGCAATAGCCTATGATATGGACAAGGGCAGGCTGGTTTCCAGACTGGCTATAAGGAAAGTCACGATCATCACGACTATGAATACTCCTGCTGATATTTATAAGGACATGTTCAATAACAGCATTGAGGGGTCTCTCATAAAGGGAACCTTCCGTCAGATCGGTATTGAAGATGTCAGGTGGATCAGCCTTAACGGGGTCAAGCAGGCGACTCAGGATCAACGTACTGAGTGGCTGAAGGATATCTATGAGTATTTTCTAGGCAGGCGGAGCAATATGGCGCATAAGGCGAAGAAGCCCATGATGAACGGATAGTACAGGTATCCGATGATCGATATCGATGAGGCGCCTGAAAGGCCCGCCGCCATCAGAAGCTGGGCTCCGTAAGGGATGATGCCCTGGATCAGACATGAGAATGTATCCAGGATGCTGGCGCTCTTGCGTGGGTCCAGTCCGAAGCGTCTTGTGATGTCTTTCGCTATTCCTCCTGTAGTGATGATTGCAATCGTATTGTTTGCGGTACAGAGGTTGGCGAGAGAGACCAGTCCTGCAATGCTTAGTTCTGCTCCTCTCTTGCCGTTTATCTTGCGGGTCATTCCGTTCACTATGAAGTCCAGTCCGCCATTTACGCGGATAAGTTCCAGCATTCCTCCGGCAAGCATGGTCACGATGATCAGGTCGCCCATTCCGCTGATGCCGCTTCCGACAGCTGTAAGGAATGAGGCCCATCCCAGACTTCCGTTGAAGAAACCTATCAATGCGTTGACAAAAAGTCCGATGGTAAGTACTGCCGTTACGTTGACTCCTGCAAGGGCCAGTACGATCACCAGGACGTATGGTATCAGGAGCACCAGATCTATGGCTCCGGCATCAGGAGTTACCGATATAGATGATCCCAGTATGACATACAGTATGGTGACTACAAGAGCTGCTGGAGCTACAATGCGGAAGTTTGCCTTGAATTTATCAGCCATCGAGCAGCCTTGGGTTCTTGTCGCAGCGATGGTGGTGTCTGAAATGAAGGAAAGATTGTCTCCGAAGAAGGCGCCGCCTACGATGATTGCAGTGATGAAAGGTGTGCTGACAAATGCTCCGGAAGCTCCAGTAAGAGCAAGTTCTTCCGCTATTCCAGCAGCAACAGGCACTAGAGCCACGATTGTTCCTACACTGGTTCCGATTGACATGGAGATGAAGCAGGCAGCAAGGAAAAGTCCTGCATAGAGCAGCTTGCCCGGCAGGATACGCAAAGCGAGGTTGACGGTTGCGTCGATTGCTCCGATTTCCTTCGCTGTGGCTGCAAATGCTCCGGCAAGGACAAAGATCCAGATCATCAGCAGGACGTTCTTGTTTCCTGCTCCATCCGAAAAGATGGCGATTCTTTCTTCAAGAGTCTTTCCCCTGCATATGATGATGGCATAGATCGAAGCTATCAGAAACGCTGCGGAGATAGGAATGGCATAAAAGTCTCCGACAACTATGGATGATACCAGATAGACGCAGAGAAATATAAGAAGCGGACTTAATGCCAGCCAGCCGTTCATCGGTTTAGCTTCATATGAAGCCCATTTCTTCTTGACCCCTTTGAAAAGCTCGTTGATGTATCTGTTTGGAATGATGCCCATTGGAATTTCGTTTAGCGGGTGCAAAGATACATAAAATTGGGTTATCTTTGCGGAGATATATCGAAATGAAGAAAGCGGAAAAGAATAATCATACAAGGCTTCAGGCGCCTATGGGAGAGACGACGGTTCTTCTCCATACCTGCTGTGCACCATGTTCGAGCGCCATCATCGAAGCTATGATGAAGAACGGTATCACGCCTGTCATATATTACTGCAATCCGAATATCTATCCTCGCGAAGAATACGAAATCCGAAAGAACGAGTGCACAAGGTATGCTGAATCGCTCGGACTGGAGATAGTGGACGCCGACTATGACCATGAGAACTGGCTGGAGGCGGTAAAAGGATTGGAGGACCAGCCGGAAAGGGGAGGACGCTGCCTGAAATGCTTCAAGCTTCGCCTCTTGCGTACAGCTGAATATGCCAGTCAGAGAGGTATCAAGGTCATTACGACCACCCTTGCTTCATCGCGTTGGAAGTCACTTGACCAGATCAACGAAGCTGGCCTCTGGGCCTGTAGAGCAATTTCGTCCGGAAATAATAGTGAAAATCCGGATGAAATGTCGAATTTAGACCCCTTGTCCGGAAATACCAGTGAAAATCAGGACAAAGTCATCTGGTGGGATCAGAACTGGAGAAAAGGCGGGCTCCAGGAGCGCCGCCTTCAGATAATAAAGGAATACGATTTCTATAACCAGCTTTATTGCGGTTGCGAATTCAGCATGAGGAAGGACTAAAGTCCCGCCTCTGCTGACTTTACAACGACTTCACAGCCCTGTATTACTTCTCCAGGTATCGAACATGCTGAGTATTTCGTCACTTCTGCAGCATCATTCACTGACGTCAATGTAAGAGAAGTTCCGTCGATGACCACATTATAGGCTGCTGCCCAGTCTTCACCATCGTTGTATTTTCCGCTGAGGATATCATTCTCGAGGTTCCAGGTACCGCGGTAAAGACGGTATGCGCCCGAGCCTATCTTCTGGTACATTTCAAATCTCTTTGCAGCATCAAACTGCAGGTATACATCCCCGCTCACACTCAGAGATGTGCTGTGCCACTGGCCCAGGATTTTCTCTTCGAGGGTTAGCTTGCTTTCCTTGTTCTTTCCACATCCCGCTACAACGAGCAGTGAAAGTAGTATATAAAGTATCTTTTTCATATCATGTTGGGTTTGGGATTCCCGGCCAGGCCGGGAATGACGTTTAGAGCCATCCTCCGTTATTTGTCGCGAAAGGTCTTGAAGCTATGGAGAGTTCGCGTGAGTATGACATTTCTCCGATACCGTTATCTTTTGCAGTGTCCTTGCCGACAGCTCCGCTCAAGGTGATCTTTCCTGAGCCGATTTTCGAACACTCGATTTCGAGTCTGCCGTTTCTGATTACAGGATCGGCAGAAAGTCCGAGAGCTGTTTTGGTTGCAGCGTCAACTGTAATCGTGTACTCGTCATGAGGATTGCAGTAACGGCTGATGTCGATGCTCATCTTCTTTCCTGCCTGGGTCATGATGGTAGGTGTTCCTTCAATTGCCATGAGGAATTTCCAGGCGTCTACCGCACCAGTTCCCATCTTGCCTTGATATCGACTCAGGTCGAGCTTGGTCCATGAGTATGAACTCAGGTCATAATAGTCCTTGGTACCGGTGAAATGACCGTCGAGTTCATTCACGGAAGTCAGCAGAAGTGACTGGAATTCGTCCCTGCTGAACTTCTTGCCGAGCTTCTTTGCATATGAGATACCGAGGGCCACAACTCCCGAAACATGAGGACATGCCATCGAAGTACCCTGCATGTACACATAATTCCTGTCTCCTCCGATTCCTGGAGATGATTGGGCAGCATTGGATACTCCGGTAGAAAGAATCATCATGCCGTAGTTGTCAGCGTCGAAGTATTCTCCTCCCGGTGCAGCAATCTTGCAGCCCGGACCATAGTTGGTATATCCTCCCGGCAGATAGTCTGCGCCGAATGCGGTTACCGATATTACGTATGGGAGTGCTCCGGGATAGCTTGAATAAGGCTGGCTGTGATTGCCGGCTGCAAAGACTGCGATGTTTCCTTCGAGAGAAGGATGGTTGCTGTTGGCAGGATCGAGGAAATACCTCAAGGCGGCGTTCTCCAATGGCGATCCGTCTAGCTTCACGTCTTTTCCGTCAATCTTGAACTCACCGCCGTTTATGTACATGTCGTCTTCGGTGATTGCATATGAGTTTCCATATGAACACTGCGCGATACATGCGCCGTTGTCAGCTGCATAAATGTATGCGGCTGCATTCTGGGAATCCGATGCACTCATGCTGCCTTCGAAGATCTGGCATGTCATCAGGCGTACTCCGTCGTTGTTTCCTGTACCTCCGGCAATCGAGCTTACTCCTTTATCATTATTGTTGACCGCTCCGATGATGCCGGCTACATGGGTGCCGTGACCGCTGCCCTTGGTCCAGTCTAGAAGATTTCCCTTTACTGCGTCCACTTCCTTGCCGCCAAGGAGGCCGTTTACGTAGTCCTTGGTTATCTTGCTGCAGTTCACGAAGTTGAAGCCGTATTTGTCGTCGATGAATCCGTTTCCGTCGTCGTCCTTGTTCAGCTCTCCATTTACCTCAGCCTCATTTACCCAAAGCGCATCCTTCAGGTCTTCATGCATGCTGTTGACGGCGCAGTCGAAGACAGCCACCACTACGCTAGGATCGCCTCCTGTGAGCCTCCATGCATCCTTTACTCCTACATCGGCACCTTCGACCGCGTTCCTGGCAATGCTTTTATCTCCTGTATTTACAAGGTTCCACTGATGTTTCAGGTATGGGTCATAGAACCCATACACGTCAGGTACAGGTTTAGGACTGGCCTTTGTTTCGGGAAGTGGCACGAATTCCACCACCTTATCGGATCTTACCTGTTCAAGGAATGAGTTGTACTGGACTGACACTACCGAAGGCAGCGAAGCTGCTTTGAGCGCGACCTCTGCAAGAGGAGCGCTCTCGTCGAAGCTCAACTGATACCATCTGTGGAGGCCATACTTTCTGGCAACCTCCTTGTTGCGTGGCTGGATAAGGAGTGCCGGACAGATATCCTCTGCTCCGGTTGCCGAAAGGATGCCTGTGGCCGCCCCGGCTTCGCCTGCGGCCAGGCTCGACGCAGTCGCCTCGTCAAGCTTGACCAGGAGCGATCCCTGCTGGAACTCTCCCTGGGTGTCACCCACAATTTTGGTTATGAGCATCTGCTGACCTTCCGAAACAGGCTCAGAGATTTCCTGAATCTCCTTTGTACACGAGACTCCAGCCAAAACTGCTGCCAGAGCCGCAATAAACCTTCTGTTCATATTCTATTCTGTCTTTATTGTCAATGTTGCCTTCTTTACACCCTTTCCGCTTACCTCCACTGTAATGTCTCCAGGCTCTTCCGAACTCTGTACAAGTACGGTAAGCTGGCCGCTGAAAAGATGCATCTGCGGCTGCTGGAACGGTTCCAGACATGTCGGGTCTCCGTTGGCAATCGCTTTGAAGGAGCCGGCACCGCTTACCTTTACCTTGACAAGCCTGCTGTCTGCAGGAACAGGATTACCGTCCTTGTCGACAAGGCTCACGTTGAGGTAACAGAGATCTTCACCATCAGCCTTCAGAACGTCCCTGTCCGGAGTCAGCCGGATGGCTGAAGCCTTTCCGGCTGTACGTACCGTCTTTTCTGCAACAGCATTGCCTTCGGCATCGTAAGCCACCACCCTGATTTCTCCAGACTGGTAGGTCACTTCATTCCACATAAGACGGAATCTCTTCATCGCCTTTTCTCCAAGGCAAGGGACAGATCCGTCAGATTCTGCAAATGTACGTATTCCCTGCGAAATTCCGTTGACAAACAGCTCGGCGCAAGGATATGATGTGTAGACGAATACAGGAGTGACCTCTCCTTCACGTCCTTCCCAGTTCCAATGCGGAAGTACATGAAGAGTCTCTTCATCCTTGTTCCACTGGCTTCTATATAGATAATACCTGTCCTTAGGAATCGAAGCGAGGTCGATGATTCCGAATACGGAAGAATGGTTCGGCCATGCGTCGGTATCATAAGGTGACGGTTCTCCCAGATAGTCGAATCCGGTCCAGACGAACTGGCCCATGCACCAAGGGTAGTCTTCGTCTGCCGCGAAGTCGTTGTCCGGAATGTTGGACCACCAGCAGAATTCGGTATCATACGACGACGACTGATGGTCGTCGTGCATGATCGCTGATCCGATGGCGGCAGGGAAGTGGTACACTCCACGCGAACTTACGGTCGAAGCGGTCTCGCTTCCGAGGATGAGTCTTTGCGGCAGGAGTTCATATGCCGGAATGTAACGGTCAACCTTGTAATTGAAGCCGACTATATCCAGCTGCTCTGCGAATCCGTTGACAACCACTGCGTTATACTGGTCCATTCCGCAGGTTACAGGACGTGTCGGGTCTTCCTGGTGGCAGAGTCCCTGAAGCCATCCTGCAACCACGAGGCCTTCCGGTTTCCACTGTGAAGGTACCTCATTTCCGATGCTCCACATCACCACTGACGCATTGTTGCGGAAGTGGTGCAGCATGTTCATCATATCCCTTTCAGCCCATATCCTGCCGTCACCGCTGTCTTCGTTGAAGAATCTATGATATCCGTTTTCGCATTTCGCGATATCCCATTCGTCGAAGTTCTCGCACATTACCATGAATCCCATCTCGTCGCAAAGCTCTACCAGCTCCTCGGCCGGCATGTTGTGGGATGTGCGGATTGCATCGCAGCCCATATCCTTGAGCATGGTTAGCTGGCGGCGTACGGCCGCCTTGTTTATGGCTGCGCCAAGAGGACCGAGGTCATGGTGGAGGCATACTCCGCGGAACTTGCGTACCTGTCCGTTGAGGAGGAATCCCTCGTCCGGACGGACCTCTATCGTCCTGAATCCGAACCTGGTGCTGACCTTGTCCTGGAGGTCTTCTCCGTGGCGGATGCTTATCTGAGGCCTTTCCATGTTCCAGTCGGTATCAACGGATCCTCCTGTATATACTTCTGTTTCAGCGAAATAAAGTACGGGGCTCTCTGGGGACCAAAGTGTGGGCCCCGATACCGTGATGTTCTGCTCCACCTCTCCGTTATGAATCTGCCTGGTATCAGTCTCTTCTGCGATGACCTTACCTTCTGTATCGACGATCCTGGTCTTGAGAGTCACGGCTGCTCCATCGGCCACGCCGTTCACCTTTGTCCTTACCCTGACGACTGCATGATCCTCTCCGATATATGGCGTGGTCACATATGTTCCCCATACGGGTACATGAACCTCGGGAAGCGTGATGTGGCGTACCTTGCGATACAGACCGGCACCAGGATACCATCTCGACGACTGCGGCCTGTTTTCCAGCAGCACTGCCAGCTCATTGGCCCCTGTCTTCAGGTTGTCGGTCACATCGCACCAGAACGAGTTGTATCCGTATGGCCAGAAACATACCTTTTCTCCGTTGACGAAGACCTGAGCTTCGCTCATGGCTCCGTCGAAATACAGGATATGTCTGCGTCCGTCGAGCGACTCTGCCGGTATTTCGAGGCTGCGTCGGTATGTACCTTTGCCCATGTACGGAAGTCCTCCGGTGCGACCGGTCTTTTCGGTCGCCACGTCCTCGCCGTTCTGCACAACGGCGACTGTCTGAAGGTCGTTCGCCTTGTCGAACGGACCGTAGATAGCCCAGTCATGAGGGACTGATACCTTCTCCCAGCCCTCTGTCGCTTCTGTTTCATGTCCTTTGCGGAACTCCCATTCCTTAAGGATCGTCTCGGTGCGCTGGTTCTGCGCAGCGGCACTGAAGAATGCCAGTGCCGATAATAGTATGGATGTTATCTTTTTCATATATGCGCTTTATCAGTTCTTGAACGGGTCGAGTGCCATGGTAGGCCTGCCGTCACGGAATGCTCCCATGTTGTAAGCATTCCAGCCCAGGTCAGTATAGTTGGATGGTTTCCATACCCCGTCGGTCTGTGGCTCCCAGTAGAATACTCCGAGACACTCTTCGATAGCTTCAGCCTGAGTCAGAATATATTCCATGGCGTTCTTAGCCATCTGAGGCTCGCTTACAGGCATGCCTGTTTCACATATCATCACCCTTTTCCTGAATTTGCCTGTCACGGCCTTGATGTTTGCCAGACACTTGTCGGCATTCTGCTTCCAATCGTTCCATCCTCCGTTTTCCCACCATGACGGATAAAGGGACATGCCTATGATGTCATATTTCGCACCGTTGTCCTTCATCAGTGAGAAGAACCAGTCGAAGAGCCCTGTGTCGTATCCGTTGCTGATATGAAGGATGACCTTGGATTTAGGGTAGACCTTCTTGGCGGCATCATATCCGGCAGTAAGGAAATGCGTGAACATTCCCGTTGACTGACCGCTGACCTTTCCCAGAGGCCAGAGCATTCCCTGGTTCACTTCGTTGCCCACCTGGACCCACTCCACATCTATTCCTTCATCCTTCAATGCCTTGAGCACTTCATATGTATGGTCCTTGACGGCCTGTGACATCTGTACTGCATTGAAATCCTTCCAGCCGGCAGGGACATTCTGCTTGCCCGGATCTGCCCATGAATCGCTGTAATGGAAGTCGATCATGATACGCATTCCGAGGGCATGTGCCCTCCTGGCCTTTACAATGACATCTTCCTTGCCGCACCATCCTCCTTCCGGATCAACCCATACGCGAAGGCGTATCGCGTCAAATCCGAGTTCCTTAAGCAGGGCAGTACATTCGGTTTCCTTTCCTTCTGCATTGTAGAATTTTTCTCCGTCCTTCTCCATCTCGGTGACCCAGCTGATGTCGGCTCCTTTTGCGAAGACAGGTTCATATGTATCGGGAGTTACCAAAGGGGTGTTGCCAAGCTCATCTTTGTGCTTGCTGCATGAAGAAAACGTCATAGCCATGATCATGGCCGCTCCTATAAGAAATCTGTTCAGGTCCATTCTGTATTAATGCATTATCAGTATTCACAAAGATATGAATAATTTTGTTATTTTTGTCTTTGAATAATAATGTGATAAACCATATGACAAAGTGTCCTTATCGATTTTATGCGGTTATTCTCGCTACATTCGTATCTTCTGTCTTTGCGCTTACAGGCTGTGATAAAGAACTCCCTTCAGATGATCAGCCGGAGGTAGTGAAGGCATATCCGAGTCTGATACAGGCGTATGAAAGCGGGAAAAGATTCCTGTCAGCTGACCAGAGACCTCTCAGTTGCGTAATTATCTTTGAGGACGGTACTGAAGTAGTGGTCCCTAAAGAGGAATTCCTGATATATAACTGTCGCGATTCTTCTCCGTCTTCAGTGGCTGTGAACGGTGCATGGTGGTCGGTTGGAAATGTTACTTTGAAGATAAAGGTGGATACATCGGTGTCAGACAAGAATGCGATGCCGGTATATGTGTACTATGACAGGTATACCTTGCGTATGCATTTGAGCAACAAGTCTGTACTCGTCTTTCCAAGCGCTGCTTTGGAAGAGCATGAAAGGGCGGAAGAGGAGCTGAGAAGAAAACAGAATATTCCGGTTGTGAGGATTTTTACAGACGGTGGAGCCGGAATATATGACAAGAAAAACTACGTGAAAGGTTCGATAACCATCGAAGACCCGGAAAAGCATTACAGCGATGTGACTGAATTCACAGGACGTATGGGAATCAGGGGACGCGGCAATTCGACATGGGGCTGGCCTAAGAAGCCTTGGAAGATCAAGCTTGACGAAAAGGCATCACTTCTGGGCATGCCTGCGGATAAGGAGTGGGCACTTCTGGCCAACTATTCGGACAGGACCCTGGTAAGAAACATCGTAGCGATGAGACTTTCTGAAATATGCGGATTCAGCTGGACTCCACGTATGCGCAGTGTCGAGGTCTATCTGAACGGAGGGTATCAGGGCGTGTACACTCTTTGCGAACACAAGAAGGTGTCTTCTGACAGAGTCGATATCGATCTGGTAGGAGAAGCTGACAATGAGGGAGAGGCTGTTACTGGCGGATATTATTTCGAGATAGAAGAACAGCAGGATGAGACTACATGCTGGTTGACTTCGATGGAGGTGCCGATGATGTTCAGCGACCCGGAAGAGCCTACTGCCAGGCAGCTGGAATATGTAAAGAATCTTTTCGAGTCCTTTGAGCAGACTCTTTTGGCAAAAGATTGGTCTGAGGAAACAGGATATCCTGCCTATATCGATGTGGACTCGTTTGTAGACTATTATATAGTTCAGGAACTTACCAAGAACATCGACGGCAATCTTCGCAAGAGTTCGTTCATAACCAAGGAAAGAGGAAAGAAACTGGAAATGTACCATCTTTGGGATTTCGACATCACTCTTGGCAACTGCGGATATTTCTGGGGTCAGACAGGTAATGGTCCGGAGGACTTCTGGATCAAGTATCATAAGTGGTACCAGTATCTGTTCAAGGATCCTTCATTCGTGAAGAAGGTTCAGGACAGGTGGAACCAGCTCTTGCCAGAGTTCAGACAGATTCCAGATTTCATAGATGAACTTGTATTGTCTTTGGACAAGGCGCAGAAGAGAAACTTCCAGAAATGGAGTATCCACGAGTCGGTGGACTGGATCTGTTTCCCGTCTCTAGGTACTTATGAAAGAGAGGTGGAGTACCTTAAGGAGTTCTATACTACCCGTCTTAACTGGCTTGACAGGGAATTAAGTAAGCTTTAATCAGGCGAACAATTCCCTCAGAACCTTGAGGGAGTTGACATTCAAGGCTGATTCCGTATGGAATTCGATGTAGCGGAGGATTTCCTCCGCTATTTCGTTTCTTACGGCTCCGGACAAAGGGATAAGCATCGATTCTGCGAATGATGCTGTCATGAATCTTTCCACGATGGGGAAGTGTTCCCCCGCAAAAGGCATCAGGTCCTGAGTCTGTGGGCTGAATCCCAATGCAATTGCAAATTCAAGGAGGAACCTGATATGGAAATTGCTGAAGTCACTTTCGATGGAGTCAAGAAGCAATATGTTCTTTTCGCACCACTGATAAAGTCCTTCCTCGTTTGCCCCGTCCTTGACAGACCTGTAGAGTACTTCTGCCATGAACATGGTCATCGAGTTCTTGAACATGTTTCCCCTTATGCCTGAAAGATGGTGACGCAGTGAGATGTTCTTCGCTGTATAAAGATTGGATTTCGAAGATTCTGTTATATCCGCTTCCAGAATGGACAGCGGCTGGAACAGGGACATCGCGGATTTCTTTCCGACGGCCCGCACAAGAAAACCACGTCGTCCGTATTCCTTGCTCAAGGTGTGGACGACGAGTGAGTTTTCACCGAACTTGGTGGTGTGAAGTACTATGAATTCTGTGACTTTAACCATTCTGCCATGGCACGGAGAGCCTTGCCTCTGTGGGAGATTTCGTTCTTCTGCTCTTCGGTTATGTCTGCAAGGGTCAGACCCGGGTATTCGTCCGCAATGAAGATAGGGTCGTATCCGAATCCTCCGTTACCGGATTTCTCTCTTGCTATCTCTCCTTCGAGAGTTCCCTCGAAAAGATGGATCTTTCCGTCGATCATAAGGGTGATGACGCTCTTGAATCTAGCCCTTCTTGAAACTTTCCTTGTCTTGATACCGAGAGATGCAGCCATGCTTGCTTCCGCTTCCATTCTCTGGAGTTCATAAAGGACCTTGTCCATGTTCTTGTTGAAGTCCTTCTCCTCGCCTGCATATCTTGCGGTGTATACTCCCGGAGCTCCTCCCAAAGCGTCTACTTCGAGTCCTGTGTCGTCTGCGAAGCAGTCGCATCCGATCTTATTGTAAAGATACTGAGCCTTCTGGATCGAATTGGCTCTCAATGTTGTTCCTGTTTCTGGAATGTCTTCTGTTATTCCCACGTCCGCGAGAGAAACGAGCTCAAAGCCCTCGCCAAGAATTTCAGATGCTTCACGCAGTTTGCCGCTGTTGCCCGTTGCAAATGTCAATTTCATAAAACTGCTTTATTATACTATGTTAAACCGCTGCAAAGGTATAAAATTATTTCGTATTTTTGTGGCACATATTATGCGGGTACAGCTACCTGCAAATTTCAATCCTTATGAACAGAAGAAACATCATCGCCATCGCCATGGCATCCGCCATGTGCCTTTTTTCATCATATCTGTCGTCTGCGCAGTCCCAGAGCTTCAAGCTGGGACAATGGACCGAAATACATAATTCGATCATCAAGGAGCTGAACCGCTCCTATGTCGACACCCTTCCTGTCGACAGGATCATGAGAGCAGGCGTGGATGCCATGCTGGATGAGCTGGACCCATACACCATCTATATCCCCGAAGAGGAGAACGAGGACCTTCAGATGCTGATGTCGAAGACATACGGAGGTATCGGAGCCATCATCCATAAGAAGAAGGAAGATAACGTCATAATCAATGAACCATATGCCGGCTCGCCGGCACAGAAGTATGGCCTTGTCTGCGGAGATGAGATCATTGCGATCGACGGAGTGCCTACCAAAGGCCTGGAGTCGAAGGAGAGCAGCGACAGGATGAAGGGAAAGCCCGGTACCAAGGTGGTGTTCAAGGTCAAGAAGGTAAGGACAGGCGATACTCTTGATATAGAGATAATAAGAGAAAGGATCCATTTTCCGGACGTAGAGTATGCCGGAATGTTGGATGATACTACAGGCTATATCCTCCAGAGCGGCTTTACCGATAATGTCTCAGGAGAGATAAGAAGCAAGTTCCAGGATCTCAAGAAGCAGGGCATGAAGAGACTGGTCCTTGATCTTCGTGGAAACGGCGGCGGACTGATGAGCGAGGCTGTCAACATCCTGTCTCTCTTCGTTCCAAAGGGATCCCTTGTGGTGACTTCAAAAGGAAACAGACCTGAATCCCACAGGGAATACAGGACTTCCAACGAACCGGTCGATACGCAGATTCCTATTATCGTGATGATCGATTCCGGATCGGCATCCTCATCGGAAATCGTCGCAGGAGCGCTTCAGGACCTTGACCGCGCGACAATCATGGGCAAGAGAAGCTACGGAAAGGGACTTGTACAGTCGATAGTACCTCTTGCATATAACGGCCAGATGAAGGTCACGACCGCGAAGTACTATACTCCAAGCGGACGTTGCGTACAGGCTATTGATTATTCGAACAGAAATGAAGACGGCAGCGTAGGTCATATCCCGGATTCGCTGACAAGGGAATTCAAGACAGCTTCCGGCAGAATCGTCCGCGACGGAGGCGGAATCACTCCCGACGTGGATATTCCTGTGCAGGATTACAGCAGGCTTGTCTATTCGCTCGTCCTTGGAGGTGTCCTTGATCAGTATGTCATCGACTATGCCCGCAGACATGATTCAATTCCTGCTGTGGATGACTTCCATTTCAGCGATGAGGATTTCGAAGACTTCATCAGGTTTGCAAAGACTCAGGAGTTTGATTACAGAAGCAGCGCAAAGACCCTTTATGACCAGATGAAGAAGGAACTGGTGAAGGATGGTCTGGCCGATGCCATGAAGCCTGAACTTGAAGCGATGGAGAAGGCCCTGGAAATGGACAAGGAACGATTCATCCGTATAAAGAAGGATGAGATCATTCCGTTCATCGAAGAAGAGATAGCGGTACGTTACTGGTTTCAGGAAGCCGGTATAAAGGTCCGTCTCCGTTATGACGAACAGCTGAAGAAGGCTCTAGAATCCCCTATGATATGATAGCACTATTTGATTTTGACGGTGTCGTTATGGACACCGAACCTCAGTATACAGCCTTCTGGAACCAGAAAGGAATGGAATATTTCGGAGTCGAGAACTTCGCATACACGATAAAGGGACAGACTCTTGTCCAGATTTTCGAGAAGCATTTTCCCGGAAGGGAGGAAGAGCAGAGAAAACTGATCGCGATGGTCGACGATCTGGAGCGCAACATGATTTTCGAATATGTTCCGGGAGCATTCGAATTCATGTCATCCCTTAAGACCGCAGGAATCCCTATGGCAATCGTGACAAGTTCAGGTAAGGCTAAGATGGGACAGGTGCTTCAGGAGCATCCTGAGCTGGCTGCTCTTGTTGATGTAGTTCTGACCGGTGAAGATTTCGAGAGGTCGAAACCCGATCCAGACTGCTTCCTGAAAGGCATGAAGCACTTCCGGGCAACCCCGGAAGAAACGCTTGTCTTTGAAGATTCATTCCACGGTCTGTCTGCAGGCCGCGCTTCCGGCGCCCGTGTCGTCGGCCTCGCCACGACAAACAGCCGCGAAGCCATCGCCCCCTACTGCGACATCGTCATAGACGATTTCACCGGCTTTACCATCAACGACATCTTGTAATAGCTTGATTAGCAATGTTATATGCAAACTGCGTGCTGCCAAAAGGGAGCACGCAGTTTGCATAACGTATTGTTAGTTAACGTGTTATGAAATACCCCGGACCCCGGATGTGCGCGAGCGGAGCATTTTCCTATGCTCCTGCGGAGCGAGCAACATCCGGGGTCCGGGGTATCATGTAAGACATCGGGATCAGTGGGTTTCTGTACAGTCAGCGTATGTTACAAGTGTTGTGTAACCGCCTCCGACCAGTGGAAGTCCGCTGCCGCTTGTGTCCTTCGAACATGAACATACGGCAGATTGTTCTCTCTGAACGGACTCGTTTATGTGTACATATCCAGCTATGCCGGCAGTATATGGATAGTGCTCTGTATTATTCAGCAGGGAGACAATACCTGAATTTTCGCAAGAATTAAGTATAAAAGAGCTGAATCTAAGGTAACCTGCTATTCCCGCTGTATACGAATATTGGCCTCCTTCGCTGGAAATGGCTCCGCTGTTATTGCAGGAATCAATGATGACTGTATCCCAGGCATATCCCAGAATACCGGCTGTATAATTGTTAGAACGGCATTCACCTCCGGTAATATCTGCTTTATTATGGCTGTTCTGTATATACAGATAGGTAGAGAGTGTGCTACCTGCAATGCCAGCAACGTACATGTCTGTTCCATCCTTTGAAGTCACGTTGACATTTCCTTCATTGATGCAGCCGATGATGGATGGGATGGGCTTATATTTGTTCTCCTCAGCGAAATATTTACTTTTACCCGAAGCATTTCCTGCTATTCCCGCCATCTCACAATAATGTGCAAATCCGCAATTGACTTCTCCTTTGTTGACACAATCCGATAATATGATATTAGCTCCACCAGCGAGTCCGCCTACAGAAGCTTTCAGAAGTACTGGAGTGCCAGAATAAGTGAAATCAGAAATGTTCTGGTTATAACATATATCAGCATTGTTTATACAGTTGGAGATGATGTCGCTGCTGTAGTTGCTGCTCACAACTCCTGCGAATCCTCCGGCTGATATCGTACCGCGCTTGAAGTCAAGGTGGACCTCGCCATCATTGGTACAATCAACTGCTGCTGCAGACAAGATGCCGAACAATCCTCCGACATATGCTTCCTCTATGACGTTATATACAGGAGTTGCAAGGATCTTACCGGTATTTGAAGCGTTCCTGACTTCAGTTACATAGCATGATCCGGCAAGTCCTCCAATGTGCATGTTGTTTATGCCCAGATGCTCACCGGTGAAGGTGGCACCTGTAATGTCTGCATAATTATTGACATCGGTCAGTTTTACATCATATTGCTCCGCCATCACGCCAGCTATACCTCCAATAAATGCCATAGGATCATCATAGTATTCAATGACATTTATCTCAGGTCCGTATATCGGTGAATAATTGTTCAGTTCCGAGGCACTGTCATTAAAATAGCACTCACCGAATATACCTCCAGTAAAGGAAGTGTCATATCCTGCTCCGTATACTTTACCTCTGTTGGTAAGTCCTTTGGCACTGATGTAATAGCCATGTCCGACAAGTCCTCCTATATATGCGTTAGCCGTCAACGGGGATATGTTGCCTCCCCTGATCTCGCCTTTGTTCTCACAGTCAGTTATCGATCCTGAAGTCAGGTATCCGACCATACCGCCCATACACAGATACAACAACTGATCTGCAGTCAAATCACCGCTTTGGACATTTCCTGTATTGGTGCATGAGGCAATTTCCACTCCCTCGCCATATCCGACCAGAGAGCCTATATAAATTCCATTTTTAGGGATAGGAGCCTTCTGCACATCAACAGAAACCGCCATGTTGAGATTCTTGACAGAAGGTGGCGGATAATTGTAGAACTCACGGCAGATACCGAACAGACCGAAATAAAGGTTGTATTTATTGTCAAGCTGTGAGACTGGTACCATCTTTCCGGTGATTGTATGGCCTCCACCGTCAAAATGACCTGCAAATGCCTTATATGCGTCAAAATGGTTTATAGGTCCCAGTCCCATTCCGATAGGAGTCCAGCCCTTGGCCTGAATGACATTTCCGGAACCGTCGACTACGTCATAGTCGCTGTCGATCTCTATGTCATGGGTAAGACGGTAATGTTTGCCCATGGTCTTGAATGTCTTTTCATCATCATAATCGTTCTGCTCATAAATATCTTCATCTCCGTAATTAGCCTGATCGATAAGCCACTGGAGGTCGTTTGCGGTGTGGATGATATATGGATCGTTCTCGGTTCCGCTGCCAGGCACGAAGGTGGAAGCCTCGATGCCGTTGTACCATCTGTAACCGCCTGCGCCGCTCTGGTTGACTGTAACTGTGTCCTTATGTTCTGTTGTTTTTGACTTGAACACTATGTATCCGTTACGTCCCTGAACTTCGCTGTTGGCAGCGACAACAAATGAACGGGTACTTTCAGCAAGTGCCTTGGTGTCTGCGATGCTGATCCAGCTGTCCTTTATCTCTACGTCATAATCAACGGTGGATTTGACCTTGACTTCTATAGTTCCTCCGTCCTTTACGACATTGTACAGTTTTTCTTCGACATATAGGGTGTCCTTAGCCTGCTGGACAATACTGATCGCTTCATGATCATTGCTTCTTTCCAACCTTACATAAACCTCGCTCTTTCTTGGCTCGTAGCCACTGTTTTCCTCTATTGCAATAGTCAGTGCGTAATCTTCCAAAGCTTTGGTCTCGACAATGGAAATCCATTCCTTACCCTCTGCAGCCACCTCATACTGTACAGGAGAGCTTGCCTGCAGGGCTATTTCCAAGGTCTGCCTTTCAGAAGACAGATCGAATTCCTTCTCCGGTATTATGATGCCGCTCATCGCTTCCTGGGTGATGAAGATGGTTTCAGCGTAGTCCGAATCCTTCTTGCCCACCTGTACCTCGCAATATCTTGGTTCATAACCGGTATTGGCGGCAATCTTCAGAACGACCTTCTTCTCTTCCAGAGCCTTGGTCTCCACATGTGACACCCAGTCCTTTGCCTCATCAGGAATAAGGATTTCAATGTCTACATTGGTCTGCACCTCAAGTTCGATGTTCTGTTCTTCGCATGAGATAAAACATTCTGCAGGAGAGACAAGGATGGCATCTGCAGCGACCTGATTTACTGTAATTGTCATGGTCTCATCAGTGCTCTCATTGATGATGTCTATCAGACCTGTTCGTGAATCATAACCCTCATTGGACATGACATCAAACAGCAGAGTCTCTGTTTCCAGCGCCTTGCTTTCTGCCAGGGTGATCCAGTCGACATCTATCTCCACGGAATACTGTACGTTTGCCTGGACAGTAACCTCCAGCTGCTGTGCATCGCTTGATATGTTATATTCGTTTTTCGGAAGAACGACTCCTGTGTCCGCCTCCTGTTTTACATTCAGTGTGGCTGTGAGGTCGCCGGACTTGAAGGTAATGCTGCCGGAACGGCCATCATATGCGGCGTTTTCCTTTACGGTCACTGTGACCTGAACTTCCTTTTCATTTCCTTCACCTCCTGACGGACTTACAGTACACCAGTCAGGGGCAGATACGGTCCATTTGTTATTGCAAAGCAACTTGATGGTGGTGCTGCTGCCTTCGGCAGGAGCATCGATTGAACTCTGTGAAACGGTAAGAACCGGTTCCACCTCTGTTTCCTTGTTGCAGGATGCAAAAAGGAAAGGGATCAGCAATGTCAATAAAACAAGTCTTTTCATAACCATTGAATTTAGTCGTATCAAATTATATATCAGTAGTTAAATATACATAAAACTGATGATTGCAGTAGGCTCGAAGTGTCAAACTAAGTATATTTACTTACATAAACCCGTTTACATCTGATCAGATTCGTCCATAGAATAATTAAATTTGTATAATCATATGAATTTACGTCATGTCTTTGTTGTTAACTATACTTCTGATCATTGCGGATATTCCGCAGGAACTCTATTCATCATATTGTGACAAGCATGTCATTGATTCCGTGTATAACGAATGCAGCCGGATTGCGGCAGAGGACTATCCGGTCGATGCAGATGCCGGAGCAGACTACTGTCTGGCAGACTGGGCATATGGAGTAAGTCTGGTCGATCTTTCTGCATATTCTCTGGAAAAAGCTTTGGAAAAAGAACCCTCGGACATGATTCTGCGTGCAGACTGTCTTAGTCTGGCAAGTGCTGTCGCCCGATTGAAAGGGAATCTGTCCGCAGCCATAAAATATGCAGAAGATTGCCTTATCATTGATCGCAGGAATGGTAATGATGAATACATCAGCTCGTCTCTGAACAACATAGCAGGACTGTATATGACCCATGGAGATGCAGTTACGGCGCGGAAGTATATTGATGAGGCAATCGGACTGGAAAGGAAACTGGGCCGGAGAGCTTATCTGGCCATCAGGTACGGCGTTGCCTCCGAGATCTATCTGAAACTGGGCGAAACCGCACATGCTCTTGAGTTTGCAGATGCTGCACTCCAGCTTGACAGCATTGACTGCAGGTGGGATAAGGTTGCCGTCAGACGAAGTCAGAAAGCAGGGGTACTTATGGAGTTGGGTCAGGATGATCAGGCTCGTAAGGAACTTGAAATGGCTGTTCCGATCTTCAGGGATGGCAATAATCTGAACTCGCTTGCAATATCGCTTGCACAGCTCGGTGAGATTGCTTTCAATGCCGGTGATATTATGGCTGCTGAAAAAGCATACGAAGAATGCATTGAAGTGTGCATGAATACCGGCAACAAGTATATCGAGTCGAGGGCCAGGAAAGACCTGTGGCAGATGTATCGGGAAAATAATAAGGACAAGGGACTTCTGCATCTGGAACGATATGTCGAGCTTCAGAACCAGCTGACCGGCGACAAGACCTTGGAGCTCATGCAGGATTTCAATGTAAGGTATGATACATTGAAGAAGGAGCAGACCATCGCACTTCAGAAGAACAGGCTCATATACTTGTCCATCGTACTGCTTCTGTTCATTGCTCTTGCTGCATCCGGTGCATTTCTGGCTGTGTTCAAGAACAAGGCTGCGAAGGCGATGGAGGAAAAGAATGCCCTGCTGGTGAAGTCAAATCTGGATAAGGACCGTCTTCTTGCAATAGCGAAGGCCCAGATTCCGAAAGAGATAACTGATGAGATACTTTCAATAGCATCATCTACGGAGGCCATACCTGCCATAAAGCTTACCAGGAGAGAAATGCAGATTGCTGAACTTTGTGCCAAGGGAATGATAAGCAAGGAGATTGCAGACAGACTTGGCATTTCCCAAAGGACGGTCGAGACTCACAAGAACCATATATATAAGAAACTCGGTATAAACAATACTGTAGAACTTATGCAGTATATTCAGAAGGTATTTGCTGATCAGACACATCCAAATACCCAATGATATTAGAGCGTAAAATATAACCCACTGTAAATCAATGAGAATAGCAAACTGCGTGCTCCCCAAAGGGAGCACGCAGTTTGTATAACGTCTTGGTAGTTAACGTGTTACGAAACACCTCGGACCCCGGATGTGTGCGAGCGGAGCATTTTCCTATGCTCCTGCGGAGCGAGCCACATCCGGGGTCCGAGGTGTTTTGCAGCCAATCTGACAGCCGGGATTATTCAGCTTTCCAGATATAGACCTTGTCGCTGCGACGCAGGCGGGTCTCCTCGATGGCCTTGCAGGCAACTTCGTTACAGCCGTCGCCGCAGAGGCTGAGAGCCTCTTCGCGGGCTCCGGGAACAACCTTGCTCCAGTCTATAGGAATCGAGCAATATGTACCCTTTGATGCTTCATCGACAGGCTTCAGGTCTACTCTGATCTCAGGAACTGTATATTCCACACATCCTGAGGTAGGTCCTATGATCAGTATCTTGTCTCCGACAGTCAGAGTGTTGGACTCTACGAGGATCTCTGCAACGCCAAGGCGGCCGAACCAGTTGGTTATCTTTCCGCAGTATACCTTCTTGCGGGTCGACGTGCTGCCGTATACGTCGCACCATTCTCCGAGGCGGGCACCCTGGTAGTATCCGTCCCAGAATCCTCTGTTGAATACCTCTTCAAGCTCCTTCTTGAACGATGCGCCGAGTTCCGCTGTATAGGTTCCGTCGCACACAGCGTCAGCTGCGCGACGGTAACATGATGCCACTCTCTTTACATATTCCGCCGAACGGGCACGGCCTTCGATCTTGAATACTGTCACTCCCGCATCTATGATCTTGTCCATGAACTCGATGGTACACAGGTCTTTAGGCGACATGATGTACTTGTTGTCGATTTCGAGCTGCATGCCGGTTTCGCGGTCCTCGACCTTATAGGCACGGCGGCAGAGCTGGTAGCATGAGCCTCTGTTTGCGGATGCTCCGTATTCGTGGAGACTGAGGTAGCACTTTCCTGAAATCGCCATGCAGAGGGCTCCGTGTGCGAACATCTCGATCTCGACCAGACGGCCCGAAGGACCGCATATATGGTCGCGGTCGATGATGGCCTTGATTTCCTTTACCTGTCCGAGGTTCAGCTCTCGTGCGAGGACGATGACGTCCGCGAACTGGGCGTAGAATCTCAACGCCTCGGCGTTCGAGATGCTGAGCTGTGTGGATATATGTACCTCCACACCGATCTGACGGGCGTATATGATTGCCGCCATGTCGGATGCGATGACGGCTGTGATGCCGGCCTCTTTGGCCGCATCGAGGGTACGCCTCATGTCTTCGAGATCTTCTCCGAAGAGTGCGATGTTGAGCGTCAGGTATGTCTTTACTCCATATTCAGAACAGATGCGTACGATCTCTGCGAGATCGGTCATCTTGAAGTTGTTCGCCGAGTGCGAACGCATGTTCAGTTTCTCGACTCCGAAATATACTGAATCAGCTCCTCCTTGTATGGCTGCGTGCAGGCACTCGAAGTTGCCGGCAGGAGCCATGATTTCCAGTTTCCTATGTTCCATTATTTACGTCTTCCTAAAAGCATGTCTGCATAACGGTGCAGCATTTCTGATTTGATTAAGCCGAGGTTGAGCTCCTTTACATATCCCATAGCCTGATTATGGAAACGTATGATTTCCTCCTTCGCCTCCTGCTCGATATTGAGCTCTGCGTAAAGATTCTTCACTGCTGTAATCTTTGCCTCTTTTTCTGCATCAGTCGATACAGGCATTGCGAGAGCTTCGGCAAATCGCTCCGTTCCTGCCTTTTCAAGGGCGCGTGTGAGCAGCCAGCTCTTCTTGTTGTTGAGGATGTCTCCTCCGATTGCCTTTCCGAATACGGCAGGATCTCCGTATGTGTCAAGCAAGTCGTCAGCGATCTGGAATGCAAGTCCGAGGTCATATCCGAACTTGTAGAGCAGGTCGGCTTCCCGGGCCGATGCACCTGCAATCAGGGCTCCCATCTTGGCTGAGCATGCTATAAGCACAGCTGTCTTCAGTCCGACCATCTTCAGATAGTCTTCCATCGGAACCTGAGGCAGGCCCTCGAAGTCCATGTCATATTGCTGACCCTCACATACCTGAGCCGCTGTGTCCGAGAACAGGGCAAGCACAGCCGGAAGTGCAGCTGCCGGTGCCTTTGCAATCATCCTGTAGCTTTCGATCGACATCACGTCTCCCGACAGGATGGCGGTGTTCTCATCCCACTTCTTGTAGACGGTCGGTACGCCGCGACGGACGTCCGCCTTGTCCATGATGTCGTCATGGATGAGAGTGAAACTATGGAATACTTCGATTGCTGCAGCCGGAGAGAGGATCTCTTCGGAGAATGAATCCTTGTAGAGGGCATAGGTCGTGAGACAGAGTCTCGGACGGATCCTCTTGCCTCCGATTTCGATCATGTACCTTAAAGGGTCATACAGACCGGATGGCTCCTGAGTGAACTTCAGGTTGGCGAACATCTCCTTTAGAGTGGCCTCAATATGTTTTTCCTGTATCATAATACATCACGTGCTTTTATGTAACCCACAAAGGTAATGAAATTTCATTATCTTTGCACCATGATTGTAAAAGGAGAAGCAACGGTAGTAAAGCATACGGGAAGCCATTATCTGCTGTCCCGCCTGCCTGAGTGGGAACTGTTTCCGGCAGTGCTCAGGGGTAAGATACGTCTTAAGGGATCCTCTGCAACTAATCCTGTGGCAGTAGGTGATGTGGTGACCTTTGAGGCCGAGATACCAGAAGGCGCTGATGTAGTGGCCGAAGTGACGCTTGAGAATCCTGCGGCGATAACCTCTGTAAAGCCGAGGAAGAACTATATCATCCGCAAGTCTACTAATCTCTCCCGTCAGTCTCATATAATCGCAGCCAATCTGGACAGGGCGTTCATAATCGCCACCATAGACTATCCGGAGATAAAACTGCCTTTCCTTGACCGTATCCTCGTGACATGCGAGGTCTACAATATCCCGGTGACCATAGTCCTGAACAAGGTCGATCTGTATCGCGAATCCCATAAGGAGATGCTCGAGGCCTTCCATGAAATCTACGAGGGGGCAGGCTATCCCATAATCGAAGTGTCTGCAAAGACAGGCGAGGGTGTCGAGGTACTTCAGGATGCATGCAAGGGACATGTCTCCCTGTTCTCCGGAGTCTCCGGAGTCGGCAAGTCGTCGCTCATCAAGGCGCTCGACCCGTCCTTGAATCCTAGGGTAGGAGAAATATCGGACGTCCACCTTCAGGGAAAGCACACCACGACATTCTACGAGATGTATAGCCTCGCTTCCGGAGGCTTCATCGTCGACACCCCGGGTCTCCGCGGCTTCGGTCTTGTGGACCTGAAGAAGGAGGAGATCGCCCTCTATTTCCCTGAGATGCTCAAGGTTTCCGAGGATTGCCGTTTTGCCCCATGTACCCATACCCACGAGCCGGGCTGTGCCGTCAAGGAGGCCGTAGAAGCCGGTGAAATCAGTTATGACAGATACTCGTCATACTTGGGCATGCTCGAAGAGGAAGGAAAATACAGGTAATGAAAGCAATCAACAAAGACATACTTAAGCTGGCCATTCCAAGTATTCTGGCCAACATCACCGTCCCGTTGGTGGGAATGGTGGACATAGCCGTGGCAGGCCATCTGGATACCAGCGCGGCAATGATGATCGGAGGAATAGCCATCGGTACGATGCTCTTCGACCTTCTTTACTGGAACTTCGGATTCCTGCGTGTAGGTACAGGCGGACTTACAGCCCAGGCATACGGAAGGGGAGACAGGAAGGAATGTGCAAAGATACTTACCCGTGCCTTGGGAATATCCATAGCATGTGCCTTGGTGCTGATAGCAATCCAGTGGATATTCGTAAAGACCGCTTTTCTGGTTGTCGAATGTTCTCCTGAAGTAAGGACACTCGCCACTCAGTATTTCTTCATCCGCATCTGGGCTGCCCCCGCAACCCTGAGCCTGATGGCTCTCAAAGGCTGGTTCATCGGAATGCAGGACAGCGTAAGCGCGATGGTTGTCGATCTTGTGGTCAACGGAATGAACATCCTGATGAGTGTCGTCCTTGCCCTGGGATTCAATATCGGCGGATGGCATTATGAAGGAATGGGCTTCGCCGGAATCGCCGCCGGAACAGTGGCGGCCCAGTACTCCGGTTTTCTGACCGCTTTGGTCATCCTGGCCTTCAGATATATCAGGTCTACATTCGCCTATATGGACTCCGACGACCTGAAGTCCGTCTTCAGGGGCAGCGAGACGAAGCGTTTCTTCGTCATGAACGCCGACCTTTTCGTCCGTTCCCTCTGCTTCATCGCGATCTACATAGGCTTTACTGTGATCTCCGCCCGCTACGGCGACGTGCTTCTGGCAGTAAGCTCCATAATGATGAAGCTCCTGATGGTATTCTCATACTTCACCGACGGCTTCGCATACGCCGGTGAGGCCCTGACGGGCAGGTACATCGGGGCCAAAGACGCCCCGATGGTACGCCAGACGGTCCGATGGACCTTTGTCTGGAGCATGGGCATCGCGGTGATATTCATGGGTATATATCATTTTGCGGGAGTACCTATGCTCAAGATGATGACCTCAGACATGACGGTCGTCACGGCTGCGCGTGACTTCCTTCCATGGCTTCTGCTGATGCCCGTCATCGGCTGCGCTGCCTTCACATGGGACGGCATCTACATCGGTGCGACTGCATCCAAGGCCATACGTAATTCCATGCTATGGGCTGTCGTTGCCTTTTTCGCCGTCTGGGCGGCAGGCCTTGCCTTCCCGGATTTGTCCGCGGAAGGCTCGATGCATATCCTCATGGGCGCATATTTCGCCCACCTGCTTGCCAGGACTGTGTACTTGACCGTGCGGTATAAAGCTTTGATACACATCTAGTTGTGTGTTTCGCCTGCTGTCCTCGCTATGCAGGCAAAACGTGTAAGATATTGATACATATGAGTTTATATTCATTCTATAGAATAAGCAAGCCTTCGACGGAACAGGTCGCTCCGGAGCAGGTCGATAAGGAATACAGATCGCTCCGGAACAGGACGTTCTGGGGTGTGACTGTCGCATACAGCCTTTATTATGTGTGCAGGATGAGTCTCAGTGTCGTCAAGCAGCCTCTGATAGACGAGGGAGTGCTCTCAGCAGGAGAATTGGGAGTCATCGGTTCTGCCCTTCTTTTCATATACGCCGTCGGAAAGTTCATGAACGGATTCATTGCTGACTATTGCAACATCAAGAGGTTCATGGCGACAGGTCTGTTCTTCTCCGCGCTCATCAATCTCCTTTTGGGAGTGTTGGGAGTGTTCAATGACCTTGTACCTCTGACCACTGCCGTAATATTCTTTTCATTTGCAATCCTTTGGGGCATAAACGGATGGATGCAGTCTATGGGTTCTCCTCCGGGAGTGATCTGCCTGTCCCGCTGGTTCCCTAAGTCCCAGCGCGGAACCTTCTACAGCATATTCAGTTCGACACCTTACATAGGCGAGTTCCTCTCGTTCATCATTACAGGTCTTGTCGTAGGCGCCCTTGGCTGGAAGGCCGGTTTCATAGTCGCCGCCGTTGCGGGTCTTGTCGGTTCGCTGATAATCCTGCTTCTTGTCTCCGATACGCCGGAGAGCAAGGGACTTCCTTCTGTCCAGCAGCTCACGGGCGAGGATGTCACAAGACATGATACGATGCCCACCAGGGATCTTCAGAAATATGTGCTGAGACATCCGGGTATATGGATCATCGCCATCTCAAGCGCCTTCATATACATAACCAAGTATGCAATAACCGGTTGGGGAGTGCTTTTCCTTCAGAAGGAGAAGGGATTTCCTATCGAAGAGGCAACTCAGATCATCGGCTTCTATGCTGCTTCCGGAATGGTCGGAACCGTGCTTGCAGGATGGCTTTCGGACAAGCTTTTCAAGAGTGACAGAGTCAAGCCTGCGGTTCTTGCAGGAGTGTTGAGCTTCATCTCATTGGCTCTGTTCCTGTTTACAGATGCCGGTTACATGATGCATGTCTTCTATGTCTCCCTCTTCAGCCTTGCCATCGGAGTCCTATACTGTATCGTAGCCGGTCTTATGGCTATAGATATAGTGCCTAGAAAGGCGACGGGTGCGGCCTTGGGAGTTGTCGGTATATCAAGTTATGTTGCGGCTGGACTTCAGGAGATCACAAGCGGTTACCTTATACAATTCAACACCACCCGTGTGGATGGTGTCGATGTTTATGATTTCGGACCGGTTTCATGGTTCTGGCTTGCTGCAGCACTCATATCGTTCATCCTGCCTGTCCTGAACTGGAAGAAGATGAAGAGGTAACTATCTTTCAAGCCATGAGAGGAAGTCGTCGACTCTCGAGCGGCTTACCGTCATCTCGAAAGGTGCATCAGGCTTTGATACTATCTTCAATCGGCTTCCTGCCTGTTTTATGATGCTTGAAATGGCATTCATCGATATTATGCATCCTCGCGAGATCCTGAAGAACTTCTCCGGATCCAGTTCCTCTACCATCACGTCCAGAGACGTGTCGATGATGTATTTGTCTCCCTTGAATGTAATCAGATAGTTGGTCTTCTCTTCAGAGTAGACATAAGCGATTTCTGCTGTAGGTACAGGGACGATTCTGTCATTGAACCTGATTATAAACCTCTCCTTGTATTCCTTCTTCGGAGCAGCATTCCCTCCTATGGCTTTCATCAGGGCTTCCACATCCACTTGTCCTCCGCTCATGCGGCAACGTGCGACGGCCCTCTTGAGCGAGGATGCGTCTATCGGCTTGAGCAGGTAGTCGATGCTTCCTGCCTCGAATGCCTTTATCGCATAACTGTCATATGCTGTGGTCATGATGACCTTGGCCTTCACTTCGATCTGGCGGAATATCTCGAAGCACTCGCCGTCCGCAAGCTCCACGTCCATGAATATGACGTCTGCATGGTTTCCAGGGTCAGCGAGCCAGCTGACCGTGCTTTTTACGGAGCTTGACGTACCTACGACCTCCATGTCCGGGAAGTTCTGCGTAAGGGTTCTTATAAGGCTCTTCTGAGCCATTATCTCGTCTTCCACTATCAGGACTTTCATTGCCATATGTTATAATAAAGGTAAGGTTACACAATAATCATTCTCTGTCTGTTCGATAGTAATTGATTTGCCTGACAGGTCCATGTAAAGTTGTCTGATATACTTCTGTCCAAGACCTGTCGAGACGCTTTTGGTCACTTTCGGTACTATGTTGTTTCGCACATGTATATTGCCTTCATCTGCGGTAATCTCTATCCTCAACGGCTTTTCAGTGCTTACTGCATTGTGCTTTGTCGCGTTCTCTATAAGCAGCTGGATGGAGCAAGGAGGCACAAAGCGGGCCAGCTTATCCTCAGGGACATCGATCGTCACTTCGAATCCTTCAGGAAAACGGACCTGAAGGAGGTCTATATACAGACGGACGAACACAAGTTCGTCGCGCAGCGGAACGATTTCCTCATCTTCGCTCTTGATCATGTACCTGTATATGCCGGCAAGCTTGTGGGTATAGATGCTGGCCTGCTCGTTCTTCTCTTCGCAGATGAGGCAGTCCAGGATGTTGAGGGAGTTGAAAAGGAAATGAGGATTGACCTGTCTCTTGAGCTTCAGGTAACGGTACTGAGCCATGTTTGCCTTTTCTCTTTCCGACTGCATCTCACTATGCGTCGTGAGTGCGTAGTTGATCATATATACGATGCAGTATACCGTTATCTGGAGTATCAGCGAGACGATGGCCACAAGCATGAAGTTCTCATCTTCCACACCGACAAGGAAAGTTTCCATAAGTGTGGCCAAGGCCATGAATCCTATGAACAGGATTATCGTACTGAGTCTGGATGCGGAGTCCCCGCGTGTTCCTACCGTTCTGATGAACAGGATGTTGACGCAGGTCAGGATGATAAGGGAGAAGGAGTTCGTCATCACCTTTCTTATCATCTCGAATATGGCGTCCTGTTCGAAAGGAGTCCTTGACAGGAATACGACGATAAGGATTCTCAGGATGAATATTCCAGATGCTATGAGCAGAATCCACTTCATGTAAGGAGTCGACTTGATGTTCACGTTCTCGACTTCCTTCTGACCGAATATCTTGGTTATTCCTACGATGCTCCATCCGAGGATTTCAGTGGTGATGACGGTGGAAAAGCAATGTACCAGATACTCCGAAGCCATGAATGAGCCGAGCACGTTAGCTCCGAAGGTACCGATGACGAAACCGAGGATGTTGACGATTATGACGACGATTGCGGTGAACTCGATCTTCAGGTCCATCTTCATGCTTATGACGAGGGCCATGGCCATCGTCAGCACTGTCAGGAGAATCTGGTCATCTGCTCCCGCCAGCCGGCATGCCAATGCCACGGCTGCATGGAGCAGGGCGAATATGTGTATGATCCAGGGTAAGCCTATAGATTTCATATTTGATACCTTCTGCACTAAATCGGACCGAAGTTAGCAATTTTGCGCTGATATTCCAATTTTGCTGCTTTGTTCGTCTTGAAAAAACGACCGTTCGTCGATTTCTTCATGCAGTTCGTCATTATTATAATAAAGGTATAAATGTTAATGATTATTTTCGCAAACTTATAAAAACGTAAAAAACAATAACCAAAAACAGCATAAAATGCAAAAAACGAAACTTACCTTCTGGCAGATGTGGAACATCAGCTTCGGATTCTTCGGAGTTCAGATAGCGTATTCCCTTCAAAGTGCCAACATCAGCCGCATTTTCGCGACTCTGGGTGCGGATCCGCATGACCTCAGTTTCTTCTGGATCCTCCCTCCTCTGATGGGACTTATCGTGCAGCCGCTTGTAGGAAAGTACAGCGACAGGACATGGACCCGCCTTGGAAGACGTATTCCTTATCTCTTCCTCGGATCGATCATCGCAGTCCTTGTCATGTGCATGCTTCCTAATGCCGGAAACTTCGGTCTCGCTGTAAGCGGAGCAATGATCTTCGGACTTATCTCCCTGATGTTCCTCGATACATCGATCAACGTTGCCATGCAGCCGTTCAAGATGCTTGTAGGTGACATGGTGGGCGAGAATCAGAAGGCGCAGGCTTATTCTATCCAGAGTTTCCTCTGCAACGCAGGAAGCCTCGTGGGATATCTTTTCCCTATCATCTTCGCATGGATCGGAATCGCTAACGTAGCTCCTGAGGGACAGATCCCTGATACAGTGAAATATGCATTCTACATCGGTGCTGCCATCCTTATCCTCTGCGTTCTCTTCACTACCTTCAAGGTAAAGGAGATGCCTCCGAAGGAATACGCCGAGTTCCATGGTGTGGACCAGTCGAAGAAGGAAGAGAAGGCTCCCGGAATGTTCACCCTTCTGAAGAAGGCCCCTGCAACATTCTGGACAGTAGGTCTCGTACAGTTCTTCTGCTGGGCAGCCTTCCTTTATATGTGGACATATACAAACGGAGCTATCGCCGATACAGTATGGGGTACTACCGACGTAAAGTCTGAAGGCTATCAGGCTGCAGGCAACTGGGTAGGCGTCCTCTTCGCGGTGCAGGCTGTAGGATCCATGATCTGGGCTCTCCTTATCCCTAAGTTCAAGAACATCAAGACTGCGTATGTAGTCAGCCTCCTCGTGGGTGCAGCCGGCTTCGCATCTGTGTTCTTCATCCATGACCAGTATCTCCTCGTCGCTTCGTTCCTTCTTATCGGTGCGGCTTGGGCAGCTATGCTGGCTCTTCCTTTCACACTCCTTACCAACTCGCTTTCAGGCGAGCACATCGGAACATACCTCGGTCTGTTCAACGGTACCATCTGTCTTCCGCAGATCGCTGCCGCTGCCTGCGGAGGACTCGTTCTCAAGATGGTAGGAGGCGCACAGGTGAGCATGTTCCTCGTCGCAGGCGTGCTTCTCGTACTCGGTGCGGTTGCAGTACGCTTCGTGAAGGCTAAATAATGAATTCAGTCAACTGAATATTATATAGTTCAACAAATAAACAATCTACTAACCAAAAAAAGTTCTTATGAATAGAATCAAGACACTATGCGCATCCTTCGTGCTCTCATGCATCATGGGTGTGTCTGTATTCGCCCAGGGCGGATACGAAGTGAAAGGAGTAGTTGTTGACGCAATCGGTCCTGTTATCGGTGCCACAGTCATCGAACAGGGTACCACAAACGGTACTTCGACCGGTCTCGACGGCGACTATATCCTTAAAGTTTCTAGCGCTGACGCAGTTGTAGAGATCAGCTGCATCGGTTATGCGTCACAGACTTTCAAGGCATCTGAACTGCCTGCAACTGTTACTCTCGGAGAGGATGCTCTCTTCCTCGATGACGTTGTCGTTATCGGTTACGGTACAGTGAAGAAGGGTGACATGACAGGATCGGTAGCCACTGTAAAGGCTGACGAGATCAACAAGGGTATGATTTCATCTCCAGCTGACCTCCTCAAGGGTAAGTCTGCCGGTGTGGTTGTAACTCCTGGTTCAGGACAGCCTGGTTCAGGTTCTACAATCCGTATCCGTGGTGAGGCGTCAATGCATAATTCAGACCCTCTCATCATCGTTGACGGCCTTCCTGTAAGTAACGATGGAATCAGCGGTATGGGTGATGTGCTTTCATCAATCAACCCTAACGATATCGAGTCATTCTCAGTACTCAAGGACGCTTCTGCAACTGCAATCTACGGTTCACGCGCATCTAACGGTGTCATCGTGATCACAACAAAGAAGGGTTCGAAGACTATGAACGGTGTTCCTCAGGTGAACTTCGACTTCCAGACATCTGTCAGCCACGTTTCTGACTATGTTGACGTAATGGATGCCGCTACTTTCAAGGCATTCGTTCAGTCGCAGGTTGACGCAGGTATCGTTGCGGCAGATGCAATGAATGCGATGGGCAATGCAGACACAAACTGGCAGAAGGAGATTTATCAGGTTGCTCCTTCATATGAAGGTAACCTCAGCCTCGCAGGCCGCGTAGCTCTCGGTGATACTGGTGTGCTTCCTTGGCGTGTTTCAGGAGGTTTCCTTTCACAGGACGGTGTCCTCAAGACTGACCATATGAACAGAGGAACAGTTTCTGTAAACCTCTCACCAGTCCTCTTTGACAACCACCTTACAGTAAACCTTAACGGTAAGGGTGTATTCTCTGCAAACAATTGGGCAAATCAGGGCGCTATCGGTGCTGCAAACCGTATGAACCCTACACTTCCTGTATACGATGAGAAGGGTATCCATGGATATTATACATGGTATTCACCTAACGGTTCTGTGAACACAATGGCAATCCAGAACCCTGTTGCTCTCCTCATGGACAAGACAGACAAGAGCTCTGCAAACCGTTTCATCGGAAACGCTCAGTTCGATTACAAGTTCCATGGTTTCGAGGATCTTCGTTTCAACCTCAACCTCGGTCTCGATTACGCTTCTTCAGGCGGATTCAGCTCTGCAAAGGAAGGATCTGAGCAGTCATTCCATGACACAAAGCAGTCAGGTTCAGGATATCGTTCAGACTATTCATATACACGTCTTGACCAGACTCTCGAGGCTTACCTTGCTTATGCAAAGGATTTCGGCAAGAACCACTTCGATGCTATGGCAGGTTACTCTTGGCAGCACTTCTATAACGAGTCTACTTCAGAGTCAAAGAAGCTCTCTGATGGTTCAGTTCTCGACGAGTTCAAGAATCCGAAGAGCGAACTCTTCCTCGTTTCATTCTTCGGTCGTGTAAACTACAGCTATGACAACCGTTACATGGTTACTGCAACTGTACGTCGCGACGGTTCGTCTAAGTTCCAGGGCAAGAACAGATGGGGTCTTTTCCCTTCAGTAGCTCTCGGTTGGAACATCTCTAACGAGGAGTTCCTTAAGGACAACGAAACTCTTACTACATTAAAGCTCCGTCTCTCTTGGGGACAGACCGGTAACCAGGCAGTTGTAGGAAACTACGATTCACAGGCTACATACTTCAAGAACTATCTCGGTTCATACTACTATTTCGGTGGAAACCTCGTTTATCCTTTGACAGCACTCGGATACAATGCTGACCTTAAGTGGGAGACTGCTACTACTTGGAATGCAGGTCTCGACTTCGGTTTCCTTGAAGACAGAATCACAATGGGCCTTGATGTGTACAAGCGTCAGATCTCTGACCTCATCAACCATATTCCTGTACCTGCACTCGGTAACCTTACAAACTACCTCAATACAAACATCGGTACTCTCGAGAGCAAGGGATTCGAGTTCGAGGTAAATGCGATGGTAATCGATACCAAGGATTTCACATGGTCTGTAGGTGGCAACGTGGCTTACAACAATGCTAAGTTCACCAAGCTTACAGCTTCACCTAACGACAAGACAGGTGTAGAGACAGGTGGTATCTCAGGTGGTGTAGGTAACAACATCCAGATGCATCAGGTAGGTTTCCCTCCACGTGCTTTCTTCGTATACGAGCAGGTTTATGATAAGGAAGGACGTCCTATCGAGGGCGAATATGTTGACCGTGACGGTAACGGTGTAGTAAACAACAATGACCGTTACTTCTACCACAAGCCATCAGCTGATGTAACCCTCGGTTTCAATACAACAGTTACTTATAAGAACTGGACACTCGCAGCATCAGGACACGGCAGCGTAGGCAACTGGGTATACAACAACGTTGCTTCTGACGGTGAAATGATTGCTGACTGCTGGACAAACAACTTCAACAGCAACCGTCTCAACTCAGCGGCTTGGTCAAACTTCAAGCAGGCTTGCTACCTTTCTGACTACTATGTAAGGGATGCTTCATTCTTCAAGATTGACAACATCACCCTCGGCTATACATTCCCTAGCCTCTTCAAGTCAGCAAAGCTTGACCGTTCACTCGGACTGAATGTGTTTGCAACTATGCAGAACGTAGCTACATTCACTAAGTATGACGGTCTCGATCCTGAGGTTTACAGCGGTATCGACAACCAGCTTTACCCACGTCCAAGAACTTATGTGCTTGGTGTTAAGTTCAACTTCTAATAATGAGACAAGTAAATATGAAGACATTGAAATATATAATTGGTGCTCTTGTACTTGCTGCAGGTCTCACTGCATGCGTGGGTGATCTCGATGTAAAGCCGATTGACCCATCAATGAATACAGCAGACAAGGCTCTTGTAACAGAAGAGGACTATTTCTCTCTTCTTGCTCAGTGCTACACCGGTTTCGCGACCTCAGGTTTCAAAGGTCCTAACGGTGACAACGCAATCTCTGGTATCGATGGCGGTTTCAGCCAGTACTTCCGTGGACGTTACCACCTCAACGGCCTTACAACAGACGAGGCTGTCTGTGGTTGGAATGACCAGACTCTCCAGGACCTCCATGGTATGGCATGGACCACTACAGACGTATTTGTAGCGGCGTTCTATTATAGAATATTCTACCTGATATCAGCATTCAACGAGTTCATCCGTCAGGCTGACAAGGCGACTATCGAACTCCCTGAGAAGGCTCTCTGGATTGCAGAGGCTCGTACTCTCCGCGCATTCTGCTGGCTTGATGCTATCGACAACTATGGTAATGTACCGTTCGCTGACGAGACAGCTGTCGTAGGTGCTGATATCCCTAAGCAGATTTCACGCAAGGACCTCTTCAACTATATCGAGTCAGAGTGTCTTGAACTCCTCGAAGGATCAGATCTTTATGAGGTTGGACAGAGTCCGTACGGACGCGTGAACAAGGGTACTGTAATCATGATTCTTGCTAAGCTTTACCTTAACGCTGAGGTATATACCGGTACAGCAAAGTATCAGGAGTGTGCTGATGTTCTTGCAAAGCTCGATGGAAAGTACTCTCTCCACAACAAGTATCAGGAGCTCTTCCTTGCTGACAACCACAAGTGCACAGACGAGATCATCTGGTCTGTAGAGCAGGATGGTGACAATGTACAGAGCTATGGCGTGACAAACTACCTCATCTTCGCATGTACAGGTGGTGACATGGATACCAAGGAAATCGGTATCTCATCAGGTTGGGGTGGTCTCCGCACTACTCCTGAGTTCTACAAGAACTTCTCAGACAATGACACCCGTAAGCTTTTCTTCACAGAGAAGGAGCAGGAAGTTGTTCTCAAGAGGAACTATGATACTTATGTAGCTGACACAAAGAAGGCTAATGAGGAAGGAAAGAAGAATGATCCTAAGTTTGAGGAAGAGAAGATCAAGACATATGAGGATTGGCTCGGTGAAGACAAGAAGTGGCAGCAGGCTGACATCGAACTTGTAAGTGAGTTCACTCATGGTTACGGTATCATGAAGTTCAAGAACATCAACAGCGACGGTACCAAGGGTAAGGCTGAAGGATTCGTTGATACAGACTTCCCTGTATTCCGTTATGCTGATGCACTTCTCATGAAGGCAGAGTGCGCTAAGCGCGGTGCAACAGGCGTTGACGGTCTTGCTGCTTTCAATGCTGTACGCAAGCGTGCCGGTCTTTCTGAAGTTCAGGAGTACTCTCTTGAAAACGTTCTTCAGGAGCGCGCATGTGAGCTTTACATGGAGGGATGGCGTCGTTCAGACCTCGTACGTTTCGGTAAGTTCACTTCTGCAAGCAAGCTCTGGCAGTGGAAGGGTGGTGTAAAGGCTGGAAAGGGTGTTTCTGCTCACCTGAACCTCTTCCCGATCCCTTCAAATGACCTTAACGCAAACAGCAACCTTGTTCAGAACTCAGGTTATTAATAGTCTAGATAACGATAAAGATGAGAAAACTTTATATAATCGCAGCACTCTTCATTGGTGCCCTTGCGTTCTCTGCATGTGAGGATCAGGACATTACACCGGTTCTTCAGGACCCTACGACATTTGTTCTGAACACTCCTGCATATGTGAACGGTACATATGACCTTGCGAAGTCAACTTCGCTTGAGCTTACTTGTTCCCAGCCTGATTACGGCTTTACTGCCGCTACATCATACGCTGTCGAAGTGTCTTTGACAGGTAAATTTGATGGAGTTGAGTCAGCAAAACTCGGAACAACATATTCTACAGCAAGAATGAATGTAGACGCTGCTGAACTTGCAGCGGCTCTTACAGCTCTCGCTACAACAGCAGATCCTACTCTTACTGAAGAGGACTTCCCTATGGTTACAGAAGTACACGTACGTCTTGTAGCTAGCCTTACAAACAGCGGAAAGGGTGAGATCGCTTCAAATTCAATCGTCCTTCCTAACGTACGTCTCCACTTTGCTCTCCCTGCAGTGAACCTTCCTGAGAAACTTTACCTCATCGGTCAGTGCAACGGTTGGGACTGGGGTGCTGCATACGACTTTGTCGATGCATATGACAACGCTACCAATACCGAGAAGAAGACATTCTGGAGACTTGCTTACCTCCCTGCAGAGGGCGGCCTTAAGCTTAACTTTGCAAAGGCATGGGACGGAAACGAAGTAGGATTCGCAGGTGTTAAATGTACTGACAATGCTTCTGCAGGTGTAAAGGCTTCTGATGACGGCAACATCGTCGTGACTAACGGCGGATGGTACCTTGTTGTGGTAGACATTACTCTTGATGGAAGAAATTTTGTATATAACGTACAGTTCAACGCTCCTAACGTTTACCTCATGGGTTCTAACGCACCTGTAAATGACTGGTCTGTTGCTGATGCTAACCTCTTTACAGTTCCTGCAGACGCTGACGGTTCATTCGTATCTCCAGCATTCGCATACGATACTGACGGTGACGGTGGTGTACGTGCATGCGTAAGCATCGCAGGTCATGACTGGTGGAAGACCGAGTTCATGGTATTCGACGGCGTACTCAAGTATCGTGCGACAGGCGGAGACCAGGAGCGTGTAAACGGTAAGAAGGGCCAGGTGCTCAAGATCAACTTCACTAAGGGTACAGGTTCAATCGAGTAATTTTTAAAAATGATGACAATAATGAAAAAGATAGCATTATTAAGCATTTTCGCAGGTCTTTTCTTCACTGCGTGCGTTGAGGGAGACTACGGCATCAAGCCTGTAGGTCCTCAGACAAACGGACAGGAGGATGCCGTGACATTCCCTACAGGACTGACAGCAGCAGCTGTCAGCCCTATCGACCTCGCTGCTGTTGAGGCTGATTCTGTTGCAATTGCTGCATATACTCCTGCAGAAGTTGCATTCGGTACAATCGACAACTTCAGAATCGTAGTTGACGACACATATGTATTCAATGTAGCTGCAGACATGAAGGTTCCTGTAGAGGATCTTCAGAATATGGTAGTTGAGGCATTCAATAAGCGTCCGACCGCAAGAACATTCGCAGCAGTCCTTGAGGCTGACGTGATGGTAGAGGGTCAGGCTTCTTATGTTGTTTCTCCTTCTTTTGACGTTGTACTTACTCCAAAGGCTCCTTTCATCTCTTCAGGATATTATCTTATTGGTAATATGAATGATTGGAACACAGACAATGCTCTGAACTTCCCATTCAAGCACAGTGGCAAGGATGTTTATGAGGATCCTGTCTTCACAATCACATTCACTGCCGGTGCTGACTGCTACTGGAAGATCATCCCTCAGTCAAACTACGATGCAGGCAATGCATGGAACGAGGGAACTACAGGTGTCGTAGGTGTTGCAGTAGACGGTGATTCTGCTACTGAAGGAACTCTCGTTACAGAGAAGCCGCAGGCTGGTAAGATTCCTGCTGCAGGTACATATATGATGACCATCAACATGATGGATTATTCATACTCTATCAAGGCCCTTGCTGCTGAATACTACCTCGTTGGAGATGCTCCGTTCGCATGGAATGTGAATAACAAGACAAATCTGATGTATGCAGAGTCTGCAACAGTTCAGTCATATACAGGCCAGTTCAACGGAAACCTCAAGTTCATCAACGGCAACGATATGGGTTCAGACAATTGGAACGCATGTTATGGTACTCCTACTGATGGTGATACTTCTGTAAGCGGAAGCCTCCAGCAGAACGCAGGAGCCATCCACTCACCTGAAGCAGGTTATTTCACATTCAAGGTTGACCTTGATGCCATGACATATACATGGACAAAGCTTGAGAACCAGACTCCACAGGAGTATACTACAATCGGTCTTGTAGGCGCATTCAATGGTTGGAATCAGGCAGAGGATGCAAATCAGATGACACAGATTACTCCGCATAACTGGTTTAAGACCATGACTCTTGCAGAAGGCGAACTCAAGTTCAATGCAAATAAGGAATGGACTATCAGCTGGGGTGGTGAGACTGACATTAATGTCGGCGACAACAACTACGGTGTAACTACTACTGCAAACGGTAAGAACATATTTGTACCAGCAGGCACTTATGACATCTTCTTCAATGACATTACAGGACGCTTCGTATTTGTAAGCAAGTAATATCTTTTAGGACGGAAGGCCCTGACCGGCCTTCCGTCTTCCAATAAGACAATCGATATAAAATGAAAAAGTATTATCATCTCATTCTTGCAGTACTATGTTCTGCACTCTTGTTCTCCTGCAAGGAACCGGGTCCTGTAGACGAGCCGGTTAAGGAAGCAACGCTCAAGGTGGAGCCTACCCTTGTCAAATTTACATCTGCTGCCGGTTCAAATACTATAAAGGTCACGACTGAGGCGTCTGCATGGAACGCTTCCGTAAAGGATGCTGCATGGCTCAAGATTTCTCCGGAAACAGGCAACGCCAGTGCAGACGTCACTCTGACTGTAGAAAAGAACGAAGGAGCACGTCGTAGTGCGGTCGTCACTTTCAGTGCAGAGAATACCAAGGATGTGCAGATTACTGTGATCCAGGAGAAGGGAGAAGCTCCTGTTGAGAAGACAGGATTCTATTCCGATCCTGAAAAGCCGGATGCAGACCAGCCATGTACGCTCTACTATAAGGCTGACAGGAACTCTCCGTTCTTTGACAAGAGCGGTGACCTTTATGCGCATATAGGAATCAACGAATGGTCCAATGTCCAGGCTGATTGGGGACAGAATATCGATAAATGCAAGTTTCAGAAGACTGATACTCCTAATCTCTGGAAGTTGGAAATCACCCCATCTGTACGCTCATGGTTCGGTGCAGAGGATGACGAAGTGTTCCGTATCTGCGTTGTTGTCAGGAATGCAGACGGTTCTGCCCAGACAGCGGATCTGTTTCTTGCCGTGGAAGACAGCAAGAATGCCTTTACGCCTGATGCCGTGGTAGAGGAAACCCTTCCTTCGGGTGCTCAGCATGGTATCAACTATAATGCAGACGGTTCTGTAACATTCGTATTCTATGAGAAGGACAAGAAGGGCAACAGATACGATTGGTGCTACCTTATCGGTGAGTTCAACGGCTGGGAGCGCAAGAGCGAGTATGCTATGAAACGTGACGAGGCGGCAGGATGCTGGTGGATCACATGCAACGGCTTTGAGAGCGGAAAGGAATATATGTTCCAGTACATGACAGGAAATGATGATGTACGTCTTCGTCTCAGTGACCCATATTCTGAAATCACATATTCCGGAGATGACCATTGGATATCTACATCAACATATCCCGATATGAGGACATACCCTGCGCAGACAAGCGGTTATGTGTCTGCATTTGAGATAGGCAGGTCTTCATATTCGTGGACAGACTTCGAGATTGAGGACAAGGATGACCTTATCATCTATGAACTTCTCCTTCGTGACTTTACGGAGAACGGAGGTAAGGAAGGCAATCTCAAGAACGCGATGGAGAAGCTCGATTATCTTGAGACTCTCGGTGTCAACGCTATCGAACTTATGCCTGTTCAGGAATTTGACGGTAACGACAGCTGGGGCTACAACCCTAACCACTATTTCGCGATGGACAAGGCGTACGGTACACGTGAGATGTACAAGCAGTTTATCGACGAGTGTCACAAGAGGGGCATAGCCGTATTTATCGACGTCGTTTATAACCACCTTACAGGAAACAATGCATTCGACAAGATGTATTCTCTGAACATCAATCCGTTCTTCAATGAGGTGGCTCCGCATCCGTACAGTGTGTTCGAGGATATCAACCACGAGAACGAGGTGATTGTAAACCATATAAAGAGAAGTCTGGGATATCTCCTTACAGAATATAATGTCGACGGTTTCCGTTTCGACCTTACCAAGGGCTTTACAAATAACCAGTCGAACGAGTCTACCGCTTCCAATTATGATGCAGACCGTATAGCGATTCTCAAGGGATACAACGATTATATCAGAAGTATTGACCCTAAGGCTGTAGTGATTCTTGAACACTTCTGCTCAGATAGCGAGGAAAAGGAACTTGCTGAAGCAGGAATGAAGGTCTGGAGAAATATAAACCATGCGTATGGTCAGGCTGCTCAGGGTACTAAAAGCAACAGCGGTTTCGGAGGATTGTGGACAGGAAACAGCATTAAGTTTGGTGCATATGTAGGATTTATGGAAAGTCATGATGAAGAAAGGAACGCATACAGACAGAAGACTTATGGCGAGGCCGGGGTCAAGGGCAATCTCGAAATGATGATGAGACGTCAGGAACTCAATGCTGCATTCTTCCTCACTGTACCTGGTCCGAAGATGATCTGGCAGTTCGGTGAGCTGGGCTATGACATATCAATTGAAGAGGGTGGACGTACAGGTAGAAAGGCACCTAAGTGGGAGTACCTTGATGTACCGGAAAGAAAGGCGCTGTATGATACATACTGCAATCTTATCAAGTTCAGAAGGGATAATCCTGAGTTCTTCGATCAGACTGCATCATTCTCATGGAAGGTGGGATCGAACGACTGGGAGAACGGCCGTTTCATCACATGTACTGCAGGAAACAAGTCATTTGTTGTTGTCGGAAACTTCACTACCCAGGAGAAGACATTCACTGTTGAAATGCCAACCGATGGTTCATGGGCAAACCAGTTCGATAAATCAGAGGTTTACACTGGTAAAAGTTTGAACATTACTCTTCCAGCAGGTGATTTCCGACTCCTTACGAATTTCTAAAAACCATTATATTTGTAAAAGAAATACAAATAACACTATATGAAACTGAATTTAAGCATCGAATACAGGACAAGCTGGGGCGAAGAGATCGTCCTCTGTCTTGGTGGAAAGCGTTACCCTCTCGCATATGTAGCTGAGGGTATATGGCAGGGCGAGGTCGCTCGTTTCAATCCTGCCAAGGCTTCCGAGTATACATACGAAGTCGTGCGCGACGGTGTAACCGTCCGCACGGAATGGAAGAAGCACCTTCTTGTGCTTCCGGAGGGTACAAAGGCCAAGGTTGTGAACATCTATGACAAATGGAATGACCGTCCGGCTGATTCTCCATTCTATTCATCCGCATTTACAGATGCGATCTTCGGCAGAAAGGCAGCCAAGGCTGCTTCTGCCGAAGGAGCGAACGTCGTTCTTCAGGTGGCTGCGCCATCCCTTCGTCCGAACGAAGTTCTCGCCCTTGCCGGCAGCGGCAAGGCGCTTAAGGAATGGACCAAGGTCATTCCTTTCGATGAGACCAATTTCCCTGTATGGACTCTCGCCCTTAATGTTACCGAGCCGTTCTCATACAAGATCCTTGTAGCTGACAAGAAGACTCTTGCTCCGGTTGCATGGGAGGATGGTGAGAACAGGTGGTTCCTCAATGTCCCTGAAAAGGATGAAGTTACAGTAGAGGCGGACGCTCAGGTACGTTTCAGCGGACGTGACTGGAAGGGAGCGGGTACAGCGATACCAGTATTCTCTCTCCGCACCGAGGACGATTTCGGAGTAGGTGAGTTCTACGATCTCAAGAAGATGGTGGACTGGGCTGCCGCTACAGGCCAGAGCATTCTCCAGCTCCTTCCTATCAACGATACTACAATGCTCCATACATGGGAGGATTCGTATCCATACAACCCTAACTCGACATTCGCACTTCATCCTCAGTTCCTGCATCTTCCTGCAGTGGGCGTGAAGGTCGATGAGGAATACAAGGCTCTCCAGGCAGAACTCAATGCTCTCGAGCAGATTGATTATGAGCGCGTAAACAATCTTAAGACAGAGCTTCTGCGCAAGGCTTATGAAAAGACTTTCAAGAAGCTTTCGGCGACTGAGAAATATCAGCAGTTCGTAGAGAAGAACGGTTTCTGGCTTCTTCCTTACGCTGCTTTCTGCGTACTTCGTGACCAGAACAGCACACCTGACTTCACACAGTGGAAGGGATATGCAAAATACAGCAAGAAGAAAGTTGCAGCGTTCTGCGAGGAAAACAGGAAAGACATTGACTTCTGGTGCTTCGTTCAGTACCACCTCGACCTCCAGCTTTCGGAAGTATGCGCATATGCACACTCGAAGGGTGTGATCTTCAAGGGAGACCTTCCTATCGGAATCAGCCGTACCAGCGTCGATGCATGGCTCTACCCTGAACTCTTCCATATGGATTCACAGGCGGGTGCACCACCTGATGCATTCTCTGCTGACGGTCAGAACTGGGGATTCCCGACATACAACTGGGAAAAGATGGCAGAGGATGACTTTGCATGGTGGAAGGCTCGTCTTGCAAAGATGTCCGAGTACTTCGATGCATTCCGTATCGACCACATCCTCGGATTCTTCCGTATCTGGGAGATCCCTATGTGGACAAAGAGCGGTCTCAACGGTTACTTCAACCCTGCACTTCCATTCCCTGCACATGAACTCCAGAGTCAGGGCTTCGATGTAAACGACTTCGACCTCTTCCTCATGGACCCACGTCAGGAGGGATACTACCATCCGAAGATCGGTGCACGCGATACCCATTCATACCGTTGTCTCGACGCATATCGTCGCGCTGCGTTCGACCGTCTCTATGACGACTTCTTCTATCGTCGCAACAACGAGTTCTGGAAGGACAAGGCTATGATGAAGCTCCCTGCTCTTCTCGATTCGACAGGAATGCTTGCCTGCGGAGAGGACCTCGGAATGATTCCGGCAACAGTACCTCAGGTGATGTCTGACCTCAGAATCCTTTCTCTCGAGATCCAGCGCATGCCTAAGTCTGTTCATGACAACTTCGCTAACCCTGCATGGTATCCTTACCTTTCAGTTTGTACCACTTCGACCCACGACATGAACCCTATCCGTGCATGGTGGGAAGAGGATCGTCAGGTTACAGAGCAGTTCTGGCATGAGATGCTCGGCGGTCAGGGTGATGCTCCATACTATTGCGAGCCATGGATCTGCCGTCAGATCCTCGACCAGCACCTCTGGTCACCGGCTATGCTGACAGTACTCCCTCTTCAGGACTGGCTCTCGATGGACCCTGCACTCCGTCGCCAGAACCCTAACGAAGAGAGAATCAATGTCCCTGCAAACTCACGCCACTACTGGCGTTACCGTATGCACCTTACAGTAGAGAAACTTGCCGCAGCAAAGGACTTCAACGAAACCCTCACCGGCATGATCTCCGCTTCCGGCAGAAAGTAATCAAAATACAAAACGTTGATTTTCAGCGTTATCAGTAAAGTGCGTGCTCCCTTTAGGGAGCACGCACTTTGTGTAAGTTGCTGTGTTGCAGGGTTTTGTGATTTGCGCTGTTGATTCTCTAGGTTTGGTCCGAGGATTGCCATAGGTCCGTGTGATAATTTTAGAATAATTATAAACGGACTTATATGGATGATTTTATCAAGATGTGCATCGCCTTGGCACTGTCGTGTGCCGGGGGCGATTTTGCTTCCGCTCAGGAAGGATATATTGTCAGCGGAATGGTGGAGGATGGATCCGGACCGGTTGCCGGGGCGGCGGTAGTGGAACTGGGTACGTCAAACGGCACTTCGACGGATCTGGACGGCATGTTCAGCCTGAGGGTCGCAGGCCCGCAGGCTGAAGTCGAGATAAGCTGCATCGGATATGCTTCCCGGACATTCGTCGCTTCCCAGATTCCGAAGGTCATCACTCTCATGGAGGACTCTGAGTTTCTTGATGAGATAGTTGTTATCGGTTACGGTACAGTGAAGAAGGATGACCTGACAGGATCAGTATCGGCAATAAAGGCAGAAGATATCAACAGAGGTGCCGTCACCAATACCCAGGATATGCTCAAGGGAAAGATTGCCGGCGTTCTGATTACTCCCGGTGACGGAGGACCGGGTTCCGGATCCAGGATCCGCATCAGAGGATCTGCATCGCTGAATGCTTCTAATGATCCTCTGATTGTCATAGACGGTGTCCCTGTCGCGCAGGGTGCCGGAGGTGCCATGTCGAATCCCCTCGACCTTCTGAACCCGAACGATATTGAATCGTTCACGGTTCTGAAGGATGCCTCATCTTCAGCAATCTATGGCTCCAGAGCTTCTAACGGAGTCATCATAATCACGACAAAGAAAGGTATCGGTAGTCGACCCCAGGTCAGCTACACTGGATCCTTCAGTCTTCAGAATGTACATAAGAAGGTTCCTGTGATGTCTCCGGGTGAACTGATGGACTTCTATGCAAGGACATATCCGGAAGGAACTCCGACAGGAGACCGAATCAAGGAGATCCAAGGCACGTCGCAGACTGACTGGCAGGACCTTATCTTCCGGACAGCGTTCTCGACAGAACATAATGTCAGCATGAGAGGAAACTACAGCTCCATGATGCCTTACCGTGCTTCAATCTCATACAGCGGACAGCAGGGAACCCTCCACGAGTCCCGTTATGACCGTGGAACCATCGAACTCAGTGCATCGCCGGAATTCCTTGACAAGCATCTGACATTGAACGCCAATGTTAAAGGAGTGTATTCATATTCAGATTATTCTGATGGTGGCACTGTAGGTAAGGCTGCCTTCTTCAATCCGACGGCCAACCCATATTGGCTGACCGCAGACAATACGATCGATTACACTACGACCAACGGTTTCTGGAACTACGGAAACGGAAGAGGCGATGCCTTCAGTCCGAATACTCTGGTCGGTCCCAGCCCGCTTTCAATGCTTTACGACAGCCAGAGCGATGCAAAGTCATCCAGATTCATAGGAAGTCTGACTGCCACATACAAGGTTCATGGATTAGAAGCCCTGAGTCTCAATGTGAGCGCAGGTCTTGACTTTACCGAGACAAGATCATACAGCGGCGTAAGACCGGGATCGTTCCAGGCGTACACCGATACAGAGAACCTCGGTGTCGGCCAATATACGAGAGGCAAGGTCGTAAGCCGAAGCCAGGTCTTCGAGGCTTATGCGGCCTACAAGGAGATATGGGGAATCCATTCCCTTGATGCCATGGCCGGATATTCATGGCAGAACAACTGGTCCGGCAACAGATACATAAACTATTTCAACATCACCGATAAGCCTAATCTCCTCCCCGGACAGACTGTCGATTCAAGATATACATGGTCAAACACCGAGAATTATCTGGTGTCATTCTACGGCCGTGTCAATTATTCGATAGATTCGAAATATGTATTCACATTCACAGCCCGTGGTGACGGATCAAGCAAGTTCGCCAAGGATTACAGATGGGGCTTCTTCCCATCCGGCGCATTCGCATGGAACATGAAGAATGAGCCTTTCCTCAAGGATGTGAAAGAGGTCTCAGCCTTGAAGCTGAGACTTTCTGCCGGCCTTACAGGCCAGCAGGATGGAATCGGAAACTATGCCCACCTTGCCCGCTACAACATCTATATAGACTCGTACCATAAGTACGACATGGGAGCAGGTAACTATATGGGCATGCTCGGTCCTCAGGCATATGATCCTACGATCAGGTGGGAGACGACCATGACATGGAACATGGGAGTCGACTACGGATTCTTCGACAACCGGCTCAGCGGAAGCATCGACGCCTATGTCAGGAATACGCGCAACCTGCTGAACTCGGTTCAGATACCGATGGGCTCCAACTTCGGCAACAAGCTCATGACCAATGTAGGTTCTATCCGCAACCAAGGACTCGAATTCTCAATCAACGGAATACCTGTCCAGACCTCGGATCTCAGCGTGCACATAGGCTTCAACGGCACATTCCAGAGTACTGAATTCACGAAACTGAATCCGACCGAAGACAATAATTACTATATAGAGACAGGCACGATTTCCAAAGGAACAGGTGGCTACCTGTGCCGTCAGATGGTAGGGTATGCCCCATATACCTACTTCCTCTACAAGCAGAAATACGACTCTGACGGAAGACCTCTCCAAAATGAGTTCGTGGATCTTGATGGCGACGGAACCATCACACAGGCAGACAGATACATGACAGGCAAGAGCGTCTCTCCGAAGTTCTATTACGGTCTGAATCTGAAGGTTACATACAAGGACTGGGACTTCGGGCTAAATGGACACGGCTCGGCAGGCACATGGGTGTTCAACGATTTCGCCTCTGCTAATTCGACATCTTCCCTCGACCTGAACTCAGGAGCTCTCCCGAATCAGGCGAGACTGGTACGAAAGACAGGATTCACTGCGCCGAACAGCGGAGAGCAGTGGTATTCCGATTATTTCCTGGAGAATGCATCATTCTTCCGTCTTGACGACTTGAACGCAGGTTACACATTCAGAGGCATAGGCCCATGGGAAAGCGACATCCGCATAGGGGCATCCGTCCAGAATGTCTTCGTCCTGACCGGTTACACCGGAATGGACCCTGAGACCGTCTCCGAAAACGGAATAGACAACACTATGTGGCCTCGTCCACGCACATGGTCACTTCGCATAAACGTAAACTTCTGATATCATGAAACGGACAATATACACAATAATGGCCGCCGCCGCGATGACCGCGTGCGTCGGCGACCTCGACACCCTCCCGCTCAACAGTACCGAGCCGGTGGCCGAATATGTCTACGGCAATTCCGAGGAGGCATATCTTCAGGGACTGACCCGACTTTACTTCCAGTTCGTGACCAATGACCTTACAGACCTCCAGCAGATGGATGGTGGTGCGTCGGAGATCATCCGTGCCTTCTGGTCGGTCCAGGAGACCACGGCTGATGCTGCCAAATGCGCATGGGAAAACGACGCATGGGTACGTGCGCTGAACACCAATACATGGAACGAGACACAGAATGACGCTGTCTATGCCGTCTATGTGAGGACCATGCAGGGAATAGCTCTGGCCAACGAGTATCTGCGTCAGACGACTCCTGCCAGACTCAGCGCTCGCGGAGTCTCCAAGGAACTGGCTGCAAAGATAGACGTCTTCAGGGCAGAAGCACGCTTCATAAGGGCATACCTCTACTGGATGGCTCTCGACTGTTTCGGCAGCGTACCTTTCACGACCGAAAATTCTCCTTTCGGAGGTACATACTTCCCGAGTCAGGCACCACGTGCCGACATATACGGGTTCTGTGTGGCCGAACTGGAGTACCTCCGTTCGGCTGACAGTCCGATGCCGGAAGCCCGCGCTCTCTATCCACGAGCCGACAAAGGCTCGGTGTCCGGCCTGCTCGCCCGTATGTATCTGAATTCAAAGGTGTACACGGGAGTGGAGAGATGGGCGGAAGCCAAGTCAGTATGTGAGGACATATTCACCATGGGATACTCGCTCTCGCCTGACTATGCCGCCCTTTTCAGAGGCGACAACGGCGAGAACCCGCAGGTGCGCGGAGAGATTCTATGGTCCGTTTCATACAGTGCAGAAAAGACTCAGTCCTACGGAGGTACATCCTACATCCTGAGCGCCTCCCTTGCTTCGACCGACATCACTGACCAGTCGCGTCCGAACGGCCAGCGAAACGGCTGGGCCGGCCTTCGCGTACCGTATGAATATGTGTCCCGCTACTTTGATGTAAAGGATCCGGATTATGCTGCCGGCTCATACGATGTCGCTGACAAGAGGGGAGAAGTCTTCTACATCAAGGGACGTTCCGAGTCCATGGAGGGTGCTCTGTATTCCTTCATGAACGGATGGTCATGCTTGAAATTCAATAACATACCTTCCGGACAGACTGATCAGTCCTTCCTTCCGGTTTCGGCTGTCAAGGCCTTCTCCGACATTGACTTTCCGATGATACGTCTTGCGGAGATCTACCTTATCTACGCCGAGGCCTGTATGAACCTTGGCGAGCCTCAGACCGCATTACCTTACCTGGCGTTGCTCTCCAGCAGAGCCGGGGTCGCTCCTCCTTCGGAGATCGCTCCCGCCTTCCTCGAAGCCGAAAGAGCCCGCGAACTCATGTGGGAGGCCCATCGCCGCACCGACCTGATCAGATTCGGCCTCTACAATACCTCCGACTACCTCTGGCCGTACAAGGGCGGCGATTCCTTTGAAGGTCAGGCCTTTCCTGCCTACAAGTGCATCTTCCCGATCCCTCCTACAGAGCTAGCCGCTAACGACCTCCTTGTCCAGAATCCGGGCTACTAGGTGTGTTCTACAAGATGTTGATTATTAGAGTGTTATACAAACTGCGTGCTCCCCAAAGGGAGCACGCAGTTTGCGTAATGTGCTGATAGATAGTTTTTTATGAGATGCGAAAAAGTCGCTATGTTTCATCCCGAAAATCCGGCCGTTCGTCGAGTTCATTCCGGCAGTTCGTCGATTATATTATAATATATAATATAAAATCCGTATATTCGTAGGATTTGTAAGCGAATAAGAAAATACTAGATAAAATTATGAAGATATTTAAACTTTTTTTGATGGGTACATTAGCCGCAGCCGCTATGGTGTCATGCACATGCGGAAAGGGTCTTCCGGTGCCGCAGGAGCAGCTGGAAGAGTGTGTGTATCTTGGCGACAAGACTGAGTTTGCCGTCTGGGCTCCTGATGCTCAGGCTGCACAGCTGAGACTTTACAGGTCTGCTTCAGACGAAGCTGCATTCAAGACAGTGGACATGAAGCTCGGAAAGGGCGGACTTTGGAAAGCGACAGTCAAGGAAGATGTAAAGGGCGCTTTCTACACATTCCAGGTGCAGAAGGACGGAAAGTGGCTTGATGAGACAGCAGGTATCGCAGCCAAGGCTGTCGGAGTCAACGGAACACGTGGTGCCGTGATCGACTGGACCGAGACAGATCCTGAAGGATGGGCTGAGGACAAGAGTCCTGAGATCAAGCCTTCTGACATCATCGTCTATGAGATGCACCACAGGGACTTCTCTATCCACGAGACTTCAGGTGTATCCAACAAGGGTAAATACCTTGCCCTTACAGAGGAAGGAACAAAGAACCCAGATGGTCTCGCCACAGGTATCGACCACCTCAAGGAACTGGGAGTGACATATGTCCAGCTTCTTCCATCTACAGACTTCATAACAGTTGATGAGGCGCATCTCGAGAACAACCAGTACAACTGGGGATATGACCCATACAACTACAACGCAGTAGAGGGCTCATACTCTACCGATCCGTTCAATCCTGTGACCCGTATCAAGGAGTTCAAGCAGATGATCCAGGCTCTCCATAAGGCTGGCTTCCGTGTGATCCTTGATGTTGTGTACAACCATACCACAGATGCATCGAAGACAGGTTTCCAGCGCACAATGCCGGGATATTTCTACCGTATGCGTGAGGATGGCACATTCTTCGACGGTTCGGGATGCGGCAACGAGACAGCTTCGGAGCAGGAGATGTTCCGCAAGTACATGATCGAGTCGCTCGAGTGGTGGATGAAGGAATATCATATCGACGGCTACCGTTTCGACCTCATGGCCATCCATGACATCGAGACCATGAACATCATCAGCGAGCGTCTCCACGCAATCGACCCGGATGTCGTGATCTACGGCGAGGGTTGGGCAGCCCAGGCTCCTGCATATCCGGCTGAGGAGATCGCCCTCAAGGCGAATACATACATGCTCGACAGGATCGGCGCATTCAGCGACAACATCCGCGACGCAGTACGCGGACCTCTCGGCTGTGAGAATGCCGGTTTCATGGACGGAGTAGCAGGCAACAAGGAGAACATCGAGTTCGGTATCGCAGGTGGTGTCGAGCATCCGCAGGTTACTGTGGAGCGCTGGACAAACAGCCCTCTTCAGCATGTAAGCTACGTGAGCTGCCACGATGACCACTGTCTCCGTGACCGTCTCGAGGAGGCTACAAAGGCTACCGAGCAGGAGCGTCTCAGGATGGTCAAGCTCGCTCAGACTGCAGTCTACACATCTCAGGGTATTCCGTTCATTTTCGCGGGTGAGGAACTCTATCGTCACAAGCAGGGTGTCAAGAACAGCTACAACCAGCCTGACTCCATCAACGCAATCGACTGGACATACAAGACAAAGTACAACGACCTTGTGAAATATTATGCCGAGCTTGCTGCCATCCGTCATGCCCACCCGGGCTTCTGCCTCGGAGATGCAGACCTCGTACGCGAGAAGCTCCAGTTCATCGAGGTTGACGATCCATGCGTAGTGGCATTCCGCATCAGCGGTCTCGAGGGCATCGACTCTGCAAAGTCCCTCACAGTGGTTCTCAACGGATCGAAGAAGAACGTGAAGGTCGAGATCCCTCAGGGCAACTACGTGGTGCTCGCCCAGAACGCATATGCTGATGCAGACGGTTTCGGCGCATATTCAGGAAACTACTGCGCTGCAGCTGCAACATCCGCTACCATCCTTGCTGAAATGTAGTACCTGAGACAGAACCATAGGCCCGCGGAGCGGAGCATATCCCTATGCTCCTGCGGAGCGAGCGGGCCTATGGCTCTGTCAGAAACAAGACAATAAATAAAATCATATATGAAGAAGATACTTTTAGCTATTGCAGCTGCAATGATGGCTCTGTCATGTACACAGACAGAGGCTCCGAAGCAGCAGCCTCTTGAGAACTCAGTGGTGTACGAGATGAATGTACGCCAATATACTCCTGCCGGTACATTCGCTGCCGCACAGGAGGAACTCCCGCGTCTTGCTGAAATGGGCGTGGACATCGTATGGCTCATGCCGATCTATCCGATCGGTGTCGAGGGCCGCAAGGGAACCCTCGGTTCATACTATGCAGTGAAGAACTACTGCGAGATCAATCCTGAATTCGGAACCCTCGAGGATTTCGACAATTTCGTGGCAGAGGCTCACAGACTCGGCCTCCGTGTCATCGTCGACTGGGTTGCCAACCATACTTCCCCTGATGCGGTATGGGTTACAGGTAAGCCTGCAGACTGGTATGAGCGTGATGCTGAAGGCAACACTACCTTTACTGCAGATTGGTCTGACACAGCCAACCTCAACTACGAGAACAAGGACGTATGGAAAGGAATGCAGGATGCACTCCGCTTCTGGATGGAGCGCGGCATCGACGGTTTCCGCTGCGACATGGCATGCGAGGTTCCTCTCGAATTCTGGCAGGAGACAATCGCCGGACTTCGTGCAGATTATCCGCACATGTACTGGCTTGCAGAAGGTGAAGAGCCTCTTCTCCATTCCCTTTCTGACTTCAACGCTTCATATTCATGGGAACTCCACCACATGATGAACGCAATCGCACGTGGCGAGCAGGGCATCCCTGAACTTCTCGCATACCTCGAGAAGGACGCTCAGAGACAGCCTGAAGATGCATTCCGTCTCATGTTCACCTCAAACCACGACGAGAACTCATGGGCAGGTACCGAGTTCGAGAGAATGGGCGATGCTGCCAAGGTGATGGCTGTCCTCACATTCACTCTTCCTAACGGCCAGCCTCTCATCTACACAGGTCAGGAGATCGGATGGAACAAGAGATTCGAATTCTTCGAGACAGATCCGGTACCGGCATGGGAGAAGAACGAATACTTCGATTTCTACAAGGAACTCATCGCTGTCCGTCACGCAAACCCTGCGCTCGCAGCAGGCGGCAAGGGCGGTAAGTTCGAGGTCGTTTCCGCTGAGGACGGCGTTCTCGTGTTTACACGCACACTTCCTGAAAACAAGGTTACCGTCAAGGTTGAACTCAAGGCTCCATGGGGCTGGGAAATTACAGCAGAATAATCATGAAGAAGATAATCATGGCATTGGCTGCCGTCGCTATGGCAGCATGTTCAGGTCCAGCATTCGATCCTGCTGCGGTGGCTGACGCCACTGCGCAGCAGGTCACACGCGTGGAACCGCTCTCATGGTGGGTCGGCATGAAGACCGACCTCCAGCTCCTCGTGCAGGGAGAGAATATTTCTGAGTATGATGTTGCCGTCGAAGGCGGCAAAGGTGTAAGCGTCGCCAAGGTCAATAAGGCAGAAAGCCCTAACTACCTTTTCGTGGACGTCAAGATCGCTCCAAATGCAAAGCCAGGTACATATTATATAGTTTTCTCTAAGGATGGAGAATCATTCAAGTACCCGTACGAGATTGCAGCACGTGCTGAAGGCTCGGCAGAGCGCAAGAGCTTCACGACTTCCGATATGGTGTACCTCATCATGCCGGACCGTTTTGCAAACGGTGATGCTTCCAACGACTCGACCGAGGATACGACTGAAGACGCCGACCGCACAAGCGGAGGCGGACGTCACGGAGGAGACATCCAGGGCGTCATCGACCATCTCGACTACATCAGCGAGCTCGGAGCGACATACATCTGGACCACTCCGTTCCTCGAGGATAATGACCCTAGGGGCTCATATCACGGATATGCAGCTTCGGATTACTACCATATCGACTCCCGCTTCGGTTCCAACGAGCTTTACAAAGAACTTGTGGAGAAGGCTCGCGAGAAGGGACTCGGCATCATCATGGACATAGTTCCGAACCACTGCAGCTATGTCCACTGGTGGATGAACGACCTTCCTTTCCAGGACTGGATACATCAGTTTGACACATACACAGGTACTAACGTTGCGTTCTCTACCAACATGGATCCGAACGCTTCGAAGAAGGACCTCTACATCCAGGAAAGCGGCTGGTTCGTGCCTACGATGGTGGATATGAACCTCGATAATCCTTATGTGCTTCAGTACTTCATCCAGTGGGGTGTATGGTGGATCGAATACTCAGGTCTCAACGGTTTCAGAGTGGATACATACCCATACAATGAAAAGGGTCCGGCATCAGAGTGGTGCAAGGCCATTATGAATGAGTATCCTGACTTCAACATAGTAGGCGAGTGCTGGACATCTTCAATCCCTCAGCTTGCGTACTGGCAGGGCGGCAACGCCAACAAGGACGGCTTCGATTCGAACCTTCCTTCGATCATGGACTTCCCGCTCCACGATGCCATGCGCGATGCCCTTGACGAGGATGAGGGCGGCTGGGGTGCCGGAATGACCAAGGTCTATGACATACTTTCTCATGACTTTGTGTACCATGACCTTTCGAAGATGCTCATCTTTCCCGGTAATCACGATACTGCACGTATCGGCGACTGTGTCCGCAAGGATCCGCGTGCCCTCAAGCTTGCCATGACGATGATGGCGACCATGCGAGGCATCCCTCAGATCTTTGCCGGTGACGAGCTGATGTTCGTTTCAGCTACTCCGGACAATATAGGTGACCACCCTGGCCTGCGTGTCGACTTCCCAGGCGGATGGGAGGGCGATGAGATCGACCTTTTCACTGAGGAGGGCCGTAAGGCGCAGACTCACAACACTGACGGTCTCAAGGTGGAGAAGGGTCAGGCTGCCGACCTCTTCGACTATGTAAGCCGTCTCTTCCAGTGGAGAAAGACAGCTGACGTGATCCACAACGGCAAGACCATGCACTTCATGACACGTGACAACACATATGCGTATTTCCGATATGACGAAAATGATGTAGTCTTCGTGTTCATCAATAATACTCTTGAAGACAAGAACGTTCCATGGTCTTACTATTCTGAGATTACAGAAGGCCTCCAGGGTGGCGTTGACGTGCTGACCGGCGAGCCTGTCGAGATTTCGGATGCTACAGTCGTAGCTCCTAAGACTGCATTGGTAATAGAATACAAAAAATAATAACACTATTATAATGAAAAGAATACTTACAGCAATTACAGCAATCGCCCTTCTCGCAGGCTGCACAACTACAAAGCCGGCAGGAGAAGTGACCGATGTCCAGACTCTCAAGTCACCTGACGGTGTCCTTGAGATGACATTCCAGCTCACCGCTGAGGGAACCCCTCAGTATGCCCTCAACTATGAAGACCAGAAGGTGATACTTCCTTCAAACCTCGGATTCGAACTCCGCGGAGTACTCAAGGCTCAGAAGCTCATCTTCAACGAAGACGGTACCATCTCCAAGGAAGACCGTGAGCCTTGCAACTCATTCTATGACGGTTTCGAAGTGAAGAACGTGGAGACTGCGTCATTCGATGAGACTTGGGAGCCTGTATGGGGCGAAGAGGCTCAGATCCGCAACAACTACAACGAACTCCTCGTATGCCTTGAGCAGACATCGACCCAGAGACAGATGAACATCCGTTTCCGTCTCTACAACGACGGTCTCGGTTTCCGTTACGAGTTCCCTTATCAGAAGAACCTCAGCTATTTCGTCATCAAGGAAGAGCTCACTCAGTTCGCTCTTGCAGGTGACCACACCGCATGGTGGGTACCTGGTGACTACGATACCCAGGAGTACAACTATGTCGAGTCACGCCTGAGCGAGATCAGCGCAAAGATGGAGGCTGCAATCAACCCTAATGACTCACAGACTCCGTTCTCAATCAACGGTGTGCAGACATCCCTCCAGATGCGTACAGACAAGGGCCTCTACATCAACATCCACGAGGCTGCCCTTCTTGACTATCCTTGCATGCACCTGGATCTCGATCCTGAGACATTCACATTCGTTTCACACCTTACCCCTGACGCACAGGGCTGGAAGGGCCGTATGCAGACCCCTTGCAATACACCTTGGAGAACAGTCCAGGTAGCTCCTAGCGCAACTGCACAGCTTGCCTCACGCCTCATCCTCAACCTCAACGATCCTTGCGCCCTCGAGTCGACTGACTGGATCAAGCCTGTCAAGTACATCGGTGTATGGTGGGAGATGATCTCAGGCAAGGGTTCATGGTCTTATACAAATGATTTCGCCTCAGTCCAGCTCGGCAAGACTGACTACAAGTCGGCAACGCCTAACGGAACTCACTCTGCAAACAACGAGAACGTACGTCGTTACATCGACTTCGCAGCAGAGCATGGTTTCTCACAGGTTCTCGTAGAGGGCTGGAACGAAGGATGGGAAGACTGGGCAAACTGCAACAAGGACTATGTCTTCGACTTCGTGACTCCATATCCTGACTTCGATATCGAGGCTCTCAACAAGTACGCCCACAAGAAGGGTGTGAGACTCATGATGCACCATGAGACTTCTTCATCAGTACGCAACTATGAGCGTTACCTCGACCAGGCCCTCGACCTGATGGACAAGTACGGATACAACTCCATCAAGAGCGGTTACGTAGGTGATATCCTTCCTATCGGAGAGCACCACTACAGCCAGTCTCTCATCAACCACTACATGCATGTGGTGAAGAAGGCGGCGGAGCATAAGGTAATGCTCAACGGTCACGAGATGGTACGTCCTACCGGTCTCTGCCGTACATATCCTAACCTCATCGGCAGCGAGTCTGCACGTGGTACAGAGTACCAGGCGTTCGGCGGTACAATGCCTCACCATGTGACTATCCTTCCTTTCACACGTCTCAACGGCGGTCCTATGGACTATACTCCAGGTATCTTCTTCATGGACCTCGCTTCTGTGACAGGTGGAAAGAACACTTCATGGGTGAACGCTACAATCGCAAACCAGCTTGCACTCTACGTTACCCTCTACTCTCCTCTTCAGATGGCGGCAGACCTTCCTGAGCACTATGCACAGTTCATGGATGCATTCCAGTTCATCAAGGATGTCGACATCGACTGGATCCAGTCAAGGTATCTCCTTGCAGAGCCTGGTGAGTATGTAGTCATCGCCCGTCAGGGCAAGAAGAACGGCCAGTGGTTCTGCGGCGGTGTTACCGACGATCAGAAGCGTTCTCTTGACGTTCCTCTCCAGTTCCTCGAGCCAGGCAAGACATACGAGGCTACCATCTACCGCGATGCTGCCGATGCCCACTACAAGGACAACCCTCAGGCATACGTAGTCGAGAAGCGTAACGTGACATTCCACGATTATCTCCCGATCACAATGGCCCCAGGCGGCGGATTCGCAATCAGCTTCGAAGAAGTGAAGTAAAAAAATGCTCCGAGATATCTCGGAGCAATTTTTTTATCGTTCAGGGATGTTGACGGATTTTTCGCTTTGGCCTTTGAGATGCTCGGAGAAGTAGTCTACGAGGCGCCAGTAGAAGTATTCGTTCATGTCTCCGAAACCGTGTCTCTGCTGCGGAAGCATGAGCATGTCGAAACGTTTTCCTGCTCTGATGAGCGCGTCCACGACACGTGTGGTGTTGCCCGGATGGACATTGTCGTCAATGTCGCCATGGACAAGAAGAAGATGGCCCTTGAGATTCTTCGCTATCTCAGGATTGGTCGCTATCTTGTATACGAAAGTCGTGTCACCCTTCTCGGAAACCGTCTCCTTCACGCCGTGATGCGTCTCGCTCCACCATCTGTTATAGATCGTGTTGTCATGGTTTCCTGCGCATGAAACCGCAACCTTGAAGAAGTCCGGATACTGGCAGATAGCCGCCGTACTCATGAATCCTCCGCCCGAATGTCCATGTATTCCGACCTTGTCGATATCGATGAAGGAATGGCGGTTCGCCAGCTGCTCGATCGCATACTTGTGGTCGGCAAGAGGATAGTCCCTCATGTTGCCGTAACCATAGTTATGGTACCATTTCGATCTGCTCGGATGTCCTCCTCTCTGACCGACCGAGATCACGATGAATCCGGCCTGTGCCAGACGGTCGGTGCGTACGCTCATGCGTGTGAAAGGATAGTACACGGCCTCCACCTGTGGACCCGGATAGACATAGTCCACGATAGGATAGACCTTTGTAGAATCGAAATCGAAAGGCTTGTACATCACTCCGTAGAGGTCTGTCACGCCGTCGGCAGCCTTTACCTTGAAAAGTTCCGGGAACTTGTAGCCGTTTGCAAAGAGCTGTGAGAAATCGCTCTCCTGGATATCCATGACCTTCTTTCCTGTATTGTCCAGAAGGACGCACATAGGTACGGTGTTTATCCTTGAATAGTTGTCTACGACGAACTTCGCGTCATCGTCGACCTCGACCTGGTGGAAGTAGTCTCCCTTGGTTATCTGGGTAAGTCCGCTTCCGTCGAGATTGACACGATACAGATGCTCATAGTACGGATTCTCGTCCTTGTTCCTGCCGTTGGCCGTGAAATAGACAGTGCGCGCCTTCTCGTCCACCTTCAGGATCTCCTCCACATGCCAAGGACCCTTGGTTATGCGGTTCTTGAGCTTGCCGTTGTCGTCATACAGATAGAGGTGGGCCCATCCGTCGCGCTCGCTCCAATGGATGAGTTCCTTGCCGCCGGACAGAGTCTTCAATGCGCGTGTCTCCTGATATGTGTTCATCCTCTCTTCTATGACAGGCACGATGCTGTCCTGACCGACGGTATATGAACATACGTCGATGCGGTAAAGGTCGCGGCTGCTGCGTGTAAGGAAGAACCTGTCGTTGTCGCCCTGCCATATTGCATGTCTCTCCTCCATATCTCTCTGCTTCTGCTGGAGCGGGCGTCTTTCCAGACTGAGGGTCTGGTCCTTGTATGCCGATGTGCGGATCTCCTTGCGGCTGTTGTCGTTCATGTCGAAGATATACAGGTGGTCGACGGGTGCCTCCTTCTCGCCCGGCATCTGGTATTTGTAGGTCTCGAGGGTCGGACGTGGCTTTGACATCACGTTGATGACCCAGAGGTCCTTGACCTCGCGTTCATCTGTAAGGATGGTCGCGAAATAGCGTGAATCCGGAGACCACATGCCGTATACGGCACGACGCTTTCCGTTGCACAGGGTATCGGTATTGACGGTCTTGTACGGCATTCCGTAACCGAAGTCCTTGACTCCGTCAGTGGTGATCTGGATCTCCACGATGGTAGAGTCCTTCTCATCCTTGCGTGCCTTCTGGTAGTCCTCATAGCTCATCCTGTAAAGGTTGAGGTCCTTGGCATATACAACTGTCTTCTTGTCAGGCGAAATAGAACCCCAGCTCAGACGTTTCGGATCCTTTTCCTTGTCCTTCAGGTGGGTGAGTCTTCTTGATGGGTAGTCATAAGAGAAATAGAATACTTCCTTCTCCTTCTTTCCTTTTTCGTTCTTCACTTCCTTTGTCGAGGTTACCTCGAATGTGAATGTCTGTCCGTCCTCCTTTGCCTTCAGGTTGCGGATCGGAAGGTGCAGGGCATCATAAGGGTCACGTACTGTCTCTGTAAGCTGGGATGCCAGTTCATCCCTGTCGAAGAGGGGAGTCTTAGTCTTCTTTACAGGATCCACTACATACCACTGCGTGCCGTCGCTGGTCTTGTACTCATACCAGAAGCAGTTACCTTGCTGGAACCAGTGAGGGTCCACTGTGGTAGAGAACAGCATGGTGCTGAGTTTGGACTGGGTGAACTTTTCTGCCTGAAGATATTCAGGAATCCTCTCCTGTGCCTCAGACATTGCCGCTCCAAGTGACATCGCGGCAAGGATTGTGATCAAAAACTTCTTCATCGGTCTATCCGTTAAATGTTAGCGGTGCTAAATTTACGAATAATTCCGTATATTTGTAGACCTATGGATAAGAAGAAGGATTATATCGAGATAAAGGGGGCGAAGGCCCATAACCTCAAAGGAGCGTCGCTGGCGATACCTCGCGACAGTTTTGTCGTCGTGACCGGACTCAGCGGAAGCGGCAAGTCATCCCTTGCCTTCGATACGATCTATGCCGAAGGCCAGCGCAGGTACATGGATACCCTTTCCACATATGCCAAGCATTTCATGGGCATATTGGAAAAACCCGAGGTCGAATCGATTACGGGCCTCAGCCCGATAATCGCCATAGAGCAGAAGACGACCGGCAACAACCCGCGTTCGACAGTCGGTACCATTACGGAAATCTACGATTTCCTACGTCTTCTGTATGCAAGGGCATCGACCGCCTATTCCCCGCAGACGGGGAAGGCCATGGTCCGTTACACGGACGAACAGATAGTTTCACTGATCATGGAGAACTACGGCGGACGCAAATGCTACCTTCTTGCACCGGTAGTCAAAGGCCGTAAAGGCCATTACAAGGAACTTCTCGAGCAGATGCGCAAGAGGGGATATACGCAGGTGCGTGTGGACGGCGAACTGCTCGAACTGAATGAAATAACATCTCTGGACCGATACAAGGCCCACTTCATCGAACTGGTCGTCGACCGTCTCAAACCTTCGCAGAAGGATGAGAAGCGTATCAAGGACTCCGTCATGTCTGCCCTTAATTTCGGAAAAGGTTCGCTTGCCGTGATGGATATGGAGACGGAAGAAGTACACCATTATTCCAAGCATCTTGTATGTCCGGATACCGGTCTTTCCTTGGCCGAACCGGCTCCGCATTCCTTCTCCTTCAATTCTCCGCAGGGCTACTGCCCGCATTGCAAGGGTCTTGGAATCATCGTTGACGTTAACATGGACACGATCATTCCGGACCGTTCGGTTTCCATCGCAGACGGCGGAATCGTGCCTCTGGGCAAGATCCGTGAGACAAAGAAGTTCGATGTCATAAGGTCCATAGCCCGCAAGTACAATTTCTCTCTTTATGATCCGATAGATGAACTGCCTGATGAGGTGGTTTCGCTGATCGTGTTCGGCTCTGACGAACTTTTCAGGGTGGGAGAGGGTACTTCGTCGGAGATGGTCAGCTTCGGAGGCATTGTCGATGACATCAATGAAAAGATCACATGTCCTGTCTGCGGCGGTACCCGCCTGAACCAGGACACCACATATTTCAAGATAGACGGAAAGACCATTTCAGAGGTTTCCGCTATGGAAATCTCCCAGCTGAAGGACTGGCTTTTCTCTTTGGATGAGGTCTTTGACAAGAGGGAGAGTACTATCGCCCGCGATATTCTCAAGGAGCTCAAGGACAGGGTGCAGTTCCTTCTCGATGTAGGTCTGGATTATCTTTCGCTTGACCGTGCGACTTCTTCGCTTTCTGGCGGAGAGAGCCAGAGAATCCGTCTTGCGACCCAGATAGGTTCCAAGCTCGTCAATGTGTTGTACATCCTCGACGAGCCGTCTATCGGACTTCATCAGAGGGACAACCGCAAGCTCATCGCTTCGCTCAAGAAGCTTCGCGACGAGGGTAATTCGGTAATGGTCGTCGAACATGATGCGGAGACCATGATGGCGGCAGACTGGCTGGTCGATGTCGGCCCCGGTGCCGGCGATGCCGGCGGCCGCATCTGCTTCAGCGGACCAATAGACCGCGTCTTCAACGGTGAAGAGACTTCCGAAACCCTCAGATACCTCCGCGGGGAGAAGCAGATTGAAGTGCCGGCGGAACGAAGGCTCGGAAATGGCTTGACCCTTGGAATCAGGGGAGCGAGAGGAAACAACCTGAAGAATGTGAATGTGGATTTTCCTCTGGGAATGCTCATCGGTATAAGCGGAGTCAGCGGAAGCGGCAAGTCCTCCCTTATCAATGAGACTCTGATGCCTGTACTGAAGAACAAGTTCTACAATGCCAAGATGCAGCCTCTTCCGTACGAGCGTATCGTAGGGGTTGAAAACATAGACAAGCTCATCGAGATCGACCAGAGCCCGATAGGACGTACTCCACGAAGCAATCCTGCAACCTTTACAGGAGTCTTCAACGATATCCGCAACCTTTTCGAGGCGACTCCGGATGCCAAGGTACGCGGCTTCAAGGCCGGACGTTTCTCCTTCAATGTGCCTGGAGGACGTTGCGAGGAATGCAAGGGTGCCGGCATAAAGGTCATAGAGATGAACTTCCTTCCGTCTGTGAATGTCGTATGCAACGAATGTCGCGGACGTCGATACAAGAATGATACTCTGGCTGTCAAGTACAAGGGAAAGAACATCAACGATGTGCTTGAGATGCCGGTGAGCGAAGCATATGAATTCTTTTCGAACATCCCTTCGATAGCCCAGAAGCTCAAGGCGATGGTAGATGTCGGCCTCGGCTATGTGAGGCTCGGCCAGTCCGCCGTGACTTTGTCAGGCGGAGAAAGCCAGCGAATGAAGCTGGCCTCTGAACTTTCCAAGCGAAGCACCGGAAATACCTTATATATATTGGACGAGCCGACCACAGGACTCCACTTCGATGATATAAAGGTCCTTCTGGATGTGCTCCAGCAGCTGGTCGATCAGGGAAATACAGTGATCATCATCGAACACAACCTCGATGTCCTCAAGTCGGTCGATTATATTTTCGACATGGGCCCGGAAGGCGGAAAGAACGGAGGAATGATAATTGCCGAAGGCACGCCGGAACAGATTGCCGACAATCCTGACTCCGTGACCGGTCCTTTCCTGAAAGAAATACTTTAAAATATATATGGAAGACATCAGAATCTATTGCGAGAACTCAGGTTCATACGTCATGGTACCGATGGGTACGACCCTGAAGGAACTGTCGGATAAATCATGTCCTGGGCCGATGCTTGCCGCGTTGGTCGACAATAAGCTCAAGTCCCTGGACTATGTGATCATAAATCCTCATAATGTCCGTTTTGTCGGATATGACCATCCGGACGGAAGACGTACATATATAAGGTCGCTGTGCTTCGTGCTGCAGAATGTGGTGCGCGAGATGTTCCCGGACAAGGTGCTTGCGATAGATTACTCGCTTCCTAGCGGACTCTATTGCGAAGTCAGGGAACTGGAGCCGATGGAGGACGGTCGTCCTAAGGTATTCTTCATGACCGATGACCAGATCCAGGAGGTAGAGGACAGGATGAGGGAGATTGTGGAAGCCGACCTTCCTTTCACCAAGGAGATGCTTGAACTGGAAGAATGCGAAAGGCTCTTCGCTGCAAATCATCAATATGAGAAGGTACACCTTTTCAAGACTCTCGGACGTTTTCATAATAGTGTATATTTCCTTGATGGTAAGGCTGATACATTCTATGGTCCACTTGCTCCTTCGACAGGCTTTCTGAAAACCTTCGAGATAATGGGCTTCAATGAAGGATTCTGTCTCCAGTATCCTATGGACGGATGTCCTGACAAGGTTCTTCGTATGAAGAGGCAGTCAAAGCTCGCCACAGCGCTAGGCGAGCATTCCGACTGGTGTTCGATAATGGGAGTCAGCGGAATAGGAAAACTTAACGAGAAGGTGCTTTCCGGAGAAATCGTCGACCTCATCAATCTTTCTGAGGCCCTCCATGAGAGGAAATATGCTGAAATAGCAGATCAGATATATGCACGTCGCGGCAGCGTGAAGATAGTCTTCATCGCCGGCCCTTCAAGCAGCGGCAAGACATCGACTTCCAAGAGGCTGGCACTTCAGTGCCGCATCCTTGGACTGAATCCGAAGGTGATCGAGCTCGATAACTATTTCGTGGAAAGGGAGATGACTCCTAAGGATGAGAACGGCGAATACGACTTCGAATGTCTCGGAGCCATGGACCTGGATCTGCTCGGCCGCCAGCTGAACGACCTTCTCGACGGAAAGGAAGTCGAGATACCGCGCTTCGATTTCAAGGAAGGCCGTAAATATTTCGAGGGCAATATGATGCAGCTCCATGAGAAGGATATCCTCATCATGGAAGGAATCCACGCCCTGAACCCGGCGATGATTCTGGGTGTCGATCCTGCGAAGGTCTTCCGCGTATACGCGTCAGCCCTGACTTCGCTGTCGATCGACGAAAACAACAACATCTCGACTTCGGATAACCGCATGCTCCGACGCATGATCCGCGACAACCGCACCCGAGGTGTCTCTCCGGAAAGTACGATCATGAGGTGGCAGAGCGTGCGTCGAGGCGAAAACAGGAACATCTTCCCGTACCAGGAGAACGCCGATGCTGTCTTCAATTCAGCCCATATCTTCGAACTTCCGGTGCTGAAGTACTATGCCGAACCTCTCCTGCGAAGGATCTCGCCGACTTCTCCGGCCTACGTCGAGGCTACCCGCATGCTGAAGTTCCTCGGATACATCGTCGCCCTTTCGCCGGCTGAAATCGCAGCCATCCCGCCGACTTCCATCCTCCGCGAATTCATCGACGGTCAGACCCTGTGACTTTTGTATTGCTGTGTCTCATGTAACTCGAACATTATCAATTGGTTATATAAACTGCGTGCTCCCCTTTGGCGGCACGCAGTTGTTGTAATGTGTTGTGATTCAGAGTGTTGGGTGCTGCGCTACTTTTTAATATGCAGGAAGTTGCAAATCTGTTGGACGGACGCAGATGTGTGTGAATGGAGATCATGGTATATCTCCATTTTCTTTTCAATCGGCAATGTTGTTATTTTCCTGATTTCATACCTTTTCATCGACTTCTGCATGTATCGGATCATTTCATTGAACGCATCCAGAGAAAAGTTGTCGCGTGATTCCCTGATGTCAAAGTCATCACCTGTTGTAGAGTCCATAGCTTCTAGCATGCTTTCAAATGATTTGAAATGTGAGGTCAGTTCTTCATAATCAAAAGGAGAATACGCGTAGATGACATAATCCACGAACTGTTCCATTTCTTTGTCTGAAAGGTCCTGTGTCATTCTGATCAGTTGCGCGTATTTAAGTGGAAGATTCAGTTTTACCATGGTATCCACTTCCTTTAATGCCTTATTCAATTTCCGTGAAGCATTCCTTTTTATGAGTTTTTCTGAAAATGGATAGGGACATTCTTTATATGCCAGAAAGTTCCATCTGTATTCAACCGCCCTTTTGCAGAAATGCTTTTCCACAGGATTGTTTCCTACATAAATGATGGCACTTCTTAATTTCTTATCTTCCCATTTTGGAGCACTTCCGAAGTTCTTTTGGAAAAGCCTGCCTTTCCTGCCTGCAAAGGTGTTGTATTCATGTACAAACCATGAAGTATAATGGTCTATAAATCTGCTTAACTGCTGGACTGTTTCAGTTTTGGCAAGAAAATGCACATGGTTATGCATTAAGCATGCTTCAAATACTTGTACTTCATCACTTCGTACGCATACTGAAAAGATAGTAAAGAATACCAGGCAATCCTCTATGCTGTAGAACAGATGCACACCATCTACCGTTCTTTGGTAGACATGATTCGTTACCCCTCGATAAAATCTTCTTCTCTTTCTCATAAATTTGCTGTTGTGTTCATTGGTACGGAACACTTGAATGCAAATCTATGATGCTTATTTCCAGAGGATGCTAAAAAAAAGAAAATAGTGACGAAAATCTGATGATAAAATTTATTTTAGCATCATAAAATAAATTTTATGTAATCTATAAGTCGTTGGTTGATAGTGTTTTATGAAAAATGCGTGCCGCCAATAGGGAGTACGCATTTTCTCTAATGTGTTGATTTGTAATCTGTTATGTTTTACGCTATTGAAAGGGCTTAATCTTCGTACGGTTCGTTGAACGGCATAAGGAAGGGGTTGGTCATGCGCTCGGTGGCGATGTCGCTCGAAGGACCGTGGCCTGGAAGGACACGGGTATCTCCGTCGAGCATGAGGAGCTTCTCGAAGATGCTGCGCATGAGGACGTCATAGTCTCCGCCCGGGTGATCGGTACGACCGATCGCACCGGCGAAGAGGGTGTCGCCTGAAAGTAATATCTTTTCATTACGTTCAAGGAAGCACAGGCCGCCTTTCGAATGGCCGGGTGTCTGGATGACTTCGAAGCAAAGGGATCCGACATGGAGCAGGTCCCCTTCTGCTACCCATTCCGCCCTGCTGGCATAGCGGAAGTCAGACGATGTCTTTATGATAGGGAATTCTTCCGGCATCGGAAATCCGAACTGCTTGCATAGGGTGTCGTTGGTCACCTGCATCGAGTACATTTCCTTCATGTCCGCATGAACGGGGATTTCATAGGCTTTGGCAAGGACTGCCATTCCATAGATATGGTCGAAATGGCAGTGGGTCAGAAGGATGCATTCCGGTTCGAGACCTTTTTCCTCGATGAATCCTGCCAGCTCTTTGATTTCTGCTTCAGAAGCGCATCCGGGGTCTGCTATTGCGCATTTTCCGTCCTCGTCCCAGAGGACATAACAATTCGTCTGGAACGAATTGAAGGTAAAATGTTCTATATGTATCATGAAAAAATCTATTAAATCATACAAATTTACATTAAAAATCAGTATGTTTGTAAATTAATTGAATTAAAATACAATAATTATGCATATAGCGATAGCGGGTAATATCGGCAGCGGAAAGACTACTCTTACCAAGATGCTTGCCGCCCATTACGGATGGACTCCAAAATTCGAGTCTGTGGACTATAATCCATATCTTGCTGATTTCTATGAAGATATGGAAAGATGGTCGTTCAATCTTCAGGTATATTTCCTCAACAAGAGATTCAAGGATGTCGTGGATATCTCGAAACTTGACGAGGTCATCATCCAGGACCGTACAATTTATGAGGATGCTCGTATCTTTGCCCCTAATCTTCATGGAATGGGTCTCATGAGCACAAGAGATTTCGAGAACTATTCGGATCTCTTCGACCTGATGATGTCCCTTGTGAATCCGCCTGACCTTCTTATCTATCTCAGAAGCTCGATCCCTAATCTCATCGGTCAGATCCAGAAGAGAGGACGTGAGTATGAGAAGAGCATCCGTATCGACTATATCACAGGTCTGAACGAGCGCTATGAAAACTGGATCAAGGATTACAAGCACAAGCTTCTCATCCTTGATGTAGACCGCATCAAGTTCGAGAACCGTCCTGAGGATTTCCAGGAGGTCGTGGACAAGATCGATGCAGAGCTCTTCGGACTTTTCCCAAACGAATAACTTAAACCTAAAAACCTGATATTATGACACAGAGATTGACAATTATCGACTTTGTCGAGAAGTATGTTGCCAAATATTCAAAGAACCCTTATCTGTGGGAGAAGAACCTTGATACCAAGGAGTGGGAATGTACAACTTACGAGGAAACCTTGAAGAAGGCCAAACGTATAGCTGCCGGCCTCATGGCTCTCGGAGTACAGAAGGGCGAGAAGGTTTCATATCTTAGCGAAGGTCGTGACATGTGGGTCATCGGAGAACTTGGCGTACTTTACGCCGGTGCAGTCAATGTACCTCTCTCCATCAAACTCGGTGAGAAGAATGATCTCGTATTCAGAGTAAAGCATTCGGACTCAAAGTATATCATCACTTCAAAGTTCCAGTTGCCTAAGGTAAGGGCTATCCTTCCGGAGTGTCCGATGGTGGAGAAGGTGATCATCTTCGACGAGGTTTCCGACAAGCAGGATAATGAGATCTATATCAGTGAGGTCATGGAGATGGGAGATAAGTTCCTTGCGGAAAACGAGGAACTGTTTGTCCAGAGATACAAGTCCATCGATCCTGATGACTATGCAAACATCAGCTATACTTCAGGAACCACTGCGGATCCTAAGGGTATCCTTCTGACTCATAGAAACTATACGGCAAACGTAGAGCAGGCCCATTCCGTAATCGGAATCGAAGAAAATGACAAGATGCTCATCATCATCCCTCTTGACCACTGCTTCGCTCATGTTGCCGGTATGTACACGATGATGTCATACGGTGCTTCTTTCGGTACAGTGCCTTCAGGCAAGACCGGTAAGGAAGCCCTCAGAAACATCTCTCCAAGTATCCAGGAACTCAAGCCTAACGTGATGCTTTCTGTTCCTACCCTTGCAAAGAACTTCAAGAAGAACATCGAGACCACCATCGCCAAGAAGGGCAAGGTAGTCGAGGGTCTTTACAATTTCGCTCTCAAGAACGCTATCGCATATAATAAGGAAGGATACAACAAGGGAACCCAGTTTGTGGATATCTTCCGCAAGCCACTGATGCTTCTTTTCGACAAGATCATCTTCAAGGCAGTACGTGAAGGCCTCGGCGGTCAGATGAAGTTCTTCGTCGGCGGCGGTGCCCTTCTCGATATCGATCTCCAGAGATACTACTACGCAATCGGTATCCCTATGTATCAGGGTTACGGCCTTTCTGAGGCTACTCCTATCATTTCCGCAAACTCTCCTCAGAAGCATATCTTCGGTTCGTCAGGTAAGATTGTGTCTCCGATGGAGATCAAGATTCTTGATGCTGACGGAGTCGAGCAGCCTTTCGGTGTGAAGGGTGAGATCTGCATCAAGGGTGAGAACGTGATGGCAGGCTACTGGAAGAATCCTAAGTCTACTGCAGATACTATCGTCGACGGCTGGCTCCATACAGGTGACATGGGTTACATGCGTGACGAGGAAATGCTTTATGTGGTAGGCCGATTCAAGTCTCTCCTTATCGCAGCTGACGGTGAGAAGTATTCTCCGGAGGGAATCGAGGAGAACCTTGTCGAGAGTTCCAAATATATCGACGGAGCTATCCTCCACAATAGCCAGGATCCATACACAATAGCCCTGATCACTCCTAACAAGGATGCTCTCAAGGCTTATGCAAAGGGACTTGGCCTCGATCCTGCAAGCAATGAGGCGAAGGTGAAGATGCTCGAACTTCTCCAGGACGAGGTGAACATCTACAGGAAGGGCGGACGTCTCGAGGGTGCATTCCCTGAAAGATGGCTTCCAGCCGCTGTCTGTGTACTCCCTGAGCCTTGGACAGAGCAGAACCACTTCCTCAACAGCTCAATGAAGGTTGTCCGTGGAAGAGTGGAGGAGACTTACAAGGCCCATATGGAGTATGCCTACACTCCGGAAGGCAAGAACATCGTAAACGACATGAACCTGGCGTCTCTCTAACGAGCCGCCGGTTCAAAATATTCTTTTCCTACGCCGCAGGCCGGACAGGTCCAGTCGTCAGGAAGTTCATTGAACGGAGTCCCAGCTGGGACTCCGTTTTCCGGATCCCCTTCGGCCGGATCGTAAATCCATCCGCATGTCACGCAGACATAGCTGCGCATGTCCTTTTCATCTTCCATTATGGCGTCCGTGATGGCGTCTGTCAGCCCTTCGCGTGTGGTCTGTCCTATCAGCACGGTCTGGGTGATCCTGTCGACAGGCGGTTGGAGCATACGTATCAGGACAACCTCCCAGTCGGTAAGGTCCCAGCAGATGTCGACGAATGCAGCGCGCCTGTTCCTGTAGTCGATATAATATGCATGTTCCCATACATCTATGACCATCAGTGGTTTATATCCGTCGCGCATTGGATTTCCCGCATTGGATTCCGGTATGATATGGAGCTTGCCGCCAGAATCCTGTGCAAGCCATACCCATCCCGAGCCGAACAGGCTGACTGCAGCCTGCTTGAACTGTTCCTTGAATGTTTCTATCGACCCGAAGTCACGGACGAGATGCTCCTTCAGTTCCTGCGGAATGTTCTTGCGTTTAGGAGAGAGCGTGTTGAAGAAGAACATATGATTCATGACCTGGGCTGCATTGTTGAATATCGGCCCTTCTGCTGTCATCACGATTTCGTCCAGTTCCATGTTTTCATAGATGGTACCCGGAATCAGGTTGTTGAGATTGTCGATGTAGGTCTGGAGATGCTTGCCGTAATGGTACTCGATTGTCTCCTTGCTCATTCTTGGCTCCAATGCGTCTGACGCATAAGGGAGCGGAGGTAATGTATATATCATTTCTTTGTCTGTTTGTAAGTTCTTCCGGACGCAAGACAATAATCGGGCTAAACAAGACGATATCTTAAAATAACATCAATATATGCAAATGGCCGTTTTGTCGAATGATTTATCCGCTTTGTTGCATATGTCGTTAAATTCTTATCGTATAATTTGCCTTTTTGATTAAAATCATTAACTTTGCAGACAGACATCAGAAATTTTTTTCGTGTCTATTTGTTAAGTTCGTTTTATATACGGCAGGCGTCCTTGGGGAGGGGCGCCTGCTAATTTGTTATTAATTTAGTCAGTTTGAGTTTTTTTTCGTAACTTAGGCCCGCATTTATCTAAACGCTATAAAAACCTAAAAACTAATAAAAATGAACAAGAACAAAATCAATTGGATCGCGGTCCTTACAATGATCTTTCTTTTCGGAATGGTCGCATTCGTAACTAACCTTGCTGCTCCTATCGGAGTGATCTGGAAATATCAGCCGGGTATCGAAGGCTCCAACACTTGGGGCATGATGGGTAACATGATGAACTTCCTTGCATACCTTTTCATGGGTCTTCCTGCAGGTAAGCTTCTCGCAAAGGTAGGCTACAAGAAGACAACACTTACAGGAGTCGGAGTAGGACTTGTCGGTGTGTTGATCCAGTTCCTTTCAGGACGCGTTGCAGTAGGTTCGTTCATCGGAACCCTTCCTGCAAACTTCTTCATCTATCTTTTCGGTGCATTCGTATGCGGTTTCTCTGTATGTCTGCTCAACACAGTGGTAAACCCTATGCTCAACCTCCTCGGTGGCGGTGGCAACAGAGGTAACCAGCTCGTTCAGATCGGCGGTACATTCAACTCTCTCACCGGTACACTCACCCCTATGCTCGTAGGTTCACTCATCGGTACAGTGACAAAGAGCACAGCGATGACTGACGTCGATCTCGTGCTTTATATCGCAATGGGCGTATTCGCAGCAACATTCGTAGCTCTTTCTTTCGTTCCTTTCGTAGAGCCTGAGCAGGAGACTTCAAATGTAAAGGTAAAGGAACTCTTCAAATACAAGCATCTCGTATTCGGCGTATGTGCAATCTTCTGCTACGTAGGTGTAGAGGTCGGAACTCCTTCTATCCTCAACATGTATCTCTCTGATACATCTGCAAAGGGTGGCGGTCTTAATCCTGAGACAGCTGCAGCAGTTGCAGGATTCGTTGCCGGAACATACTGGTTCCTTATGCTTGTAGGTCGTTTCGTATCAAGCTTCATCAGCGGTAAGGTCTCAAGCCGTACACAGCTCACAGTATGCTCTGCAGTTGCAGTCGCTCTCGTTGTATGCTCAATGTTCGTGACAGATGTGCCTTCTTCAATGCCTGTATTCACCGGTTCAGGTTTCGAGGTTGTTCAGGTTCCTCTTACAGCAGTTCTTCTCGTACTCTGCGGTCTCTGTACTTCTGTAATGTGGGGTGCGATCTTCAACCTTTCTGTAGAGGGTCTTGCAAAGTATTCTGCACTTGCATCAGGTCTCTTCATGACAATGGTAGTAGGTGGTGGAGTCCTTCCGCTTATCCAGGGTGCTGTAGCTGATGCTACCACATACATGTCAAGCTACTGGGTTGTAGTAGCCGGCTTCGCATATATCTGCTGGTTCGCAGTAATGGGTTCAAGAATCAAAAGCAAATAATTAACAATACACTATAAACGTAATAACACGATGGATTCAACATTTGTAGTCGGTATCGACGTAGGAGGACAGACCTCCAAGATCGGTGTGGTAGACGCACGCGGAACAGTTCTCGCTCAGACTGTCATCAGAACAGATACATATGATCATGTAGAGCCTTACATTGCTGAACTTGCAGAGGCTGTCAACAAGCTCATCAAGGAGTCAGGTACAGAGGGTAAGGTAAGAGGTATCGGAGTAGGTGCCCCTAACGGAAACTACTATACAGGTACAATCGAGAGCGCTCCGAATCTTAAGTGGGCTCATGACAGAGTAGAGTTCTCGAAGCTTCTTTCTGAGGCTATGGGCGGACTTCCTGTAGCTCTTACAAACGATGCAAATGCGGCTGCAGTGGGTGAAATGACTTACGGTGCTGCAAGAGGCATGAAGAACTTCATCATGATCACTCTTGGTACAGGTGTAGGTTCAGGTATCGTCATCAACGGTGAGGTAGTATACGGCCATGACGGTTTCGCAGGTGAGCTTGGTCACGTTGCTGCTGTACGCAACAACGGACGTACATGCGGCTGCGGCAAGACAGGATGTCTTGAGACATATGCTTCTGCAACAGGCGTTGCACGTACAGCACGCGAGTGGCTCGAACTTACAGATGAGCCTTCGGTTCTCAGAGGTCTTGACACTATCGCATCGAAGGATGTTTACGAGGCTGCAAAGGATGGAGACAAGCTTGCTCTCAAGATCTTCGAGTTTACAGGAAAGATCCTCGGCCGTTCGTTCGCGGACTTCATCGCATTCAGCTCTCCTGAGGCAATCGTTCTCTTCGGAGGTCTTGCCCGTGCAAAGGAATTCCTTACAGAGCCTATCGAGGAGGCTATGAATGCCAACGTCCTTCCATTGTGGAGAGGCAAGGTAAAGATCGTCTATTCTCAGCTTAAGGAGTCTGACGCTGCTATTCTTGGAGCTTCAGCTCTCGCTTGGGAACTCTAGAAATACTTTTATCAGAATCTCATCAACCTCATTTCGGGTCTGACCCGGAATGAGGTTGATCTTATATATATAAGCCACTGTCCCAGGTAGTATGGGATCATGATCAGCAGTCCGGCGTTCTCGATTGGTGCTGTGAATTTATTCCAGGCCAGGATGAAGTCTGAAAATACGAAGAGAAGTGCTCCCAATGCGTATAATGAACTTCTTTGCAGGAGCGCGAGCACCAGCATGGTGCAGATAAGTACAGTGTAGATGCCTGTTCCTATACGGATGATTCCTTCGGGTGCGTTGGGGATGATTTCTGAAAAAGCAAAACCGGCAATGGTGATGCTCATCAGGATGATGAGCAGAGTGTATCCCTTTGCCTTGTCGGTAAGTTTCCTGTCCTTTTCAACCTTCTCCTTATATCTTTTCATGAAGAATGAAATGAGGAAAATATGGGCTGCTGCGAAGGCTCCCATCTGAAGAATGAAGTTTCCGAATGCTCCTGCCAGGTCGCCTAATGCAGAGCATGTCAAGGCTGCTGTCATCTGCCATGGACATAGCCACAATGAGGCTATAGCCAGGGATGCGAGAGGGAATGCCGTCTTGCCTTGAAGTGCGATGGGGGAGAAATAAAAGACGCCTAGAAAGAGGTAGATGACGGATGAAGCGATTGCGTAATTCCTGACCTGTCGGTCCTGTATGTTGAATGTTGCCATGATTGTTAAATTTTCGCTAATATAGTGATTTTCTATTGTATATGATGCAATTAATATGCATCTTTGCATGTTGGTTCGGACTACCTTGTTCAGTCTGGTCCGCCTCTTTGAATATGAAAAATTCAATATTTATGTTTAATAACTAAAAGTCTAACCAGATGCAAAAAATCAAATTGTTTTTTCTGGCTATGGCAATGCTTGTATCGTCGCTGGCCTTCGGTCAGAATCTGACGGTTACAGGTGTTGTCAAAGATGCTTCCACTGGTGAGGGTGTGCCTTTCGCTTCCCTTCAGATCAAGGGAACGATGACGGGAACCAGCACTGATCTGGATGGTTTATATACCATCTCGGTTCCTGCTGACGGCGTTCTCATCTTCTCATCTATCGGATACATTACAGTGGAGGTACCTGTGGCAGGCAAGAGTCAGCATGATGTAATGCTTGCTCCGGATACTGAAGCTATCGAGGAGACCATCGTCGTTGCCTTCGGTACCGCAACAAAGGAGTCGTTTACGGGATCGGCTACGGTTGTGAAGTCTGACGATATCGCGAAAGTCCAGGCTTCTGATGCTACAAGAGCTCTCGAGGGTGTCGTTGCCGGTGTGCAGATGACCACTGCTTCAGGATCTCTCGGAAGTTCTCCTTCGATCATGATCCGTGGAGCCAGCTCCATCAATGCTGGTACAGCGCCTCTTTACGTTGTCGATGGAATTCCTTTCGAAGGCGATATGAATAACATCAACCCTTCTGACATCGAGTCTATGACAGTCCTCAAGGATGCGGCTTCGAATGCCCTCTACGGTGCGCGTGGAGCAAACGGTGTCATCATGATCACGACAAAGAAGGCAAAGCACGGTGACGCCGTAGTCAATGTAGATGCGAAATTCGGTCTCAATACAAAGGCGCTCAAGAATTACGACTATATCACTGCCCCGGGACAGTATTACGAGGTCTACTATTCCGGCCTCAAGAACTTCTACATGAACAAGCAGGGAATGTCGGAGTATGCGGCACATATCCAGGCTAACCAGATCATCGGTGGAGATCCTGATGACGGAGGACTTGGATACATGGTATATACCGTACCTGAAGGTCAGGCTTTCATCGGTGCAAACGGAAAGCTCAACCCTTATGCAACCTTGGGACGCGTAGTGGACTACAACGGTGAATCGTATTATCTTACTCCTGACAACTGGCTTGACGAGACATACCGTAAGTCGCTCCGTCATGAATACAACGTAAGCGTATCGGGAACATCAGGAAACGCTTCTGTCCTTGCATCGTTCGGTTATCTTAACAACAAGGGTATCGTGGACGGTTCAGATATGTACCGCTACACTGTACGTCTGCGTGCTGATTATCAGGCCAAGGATTACCTTAAGGTCGGAGGAAACTTATCATACGCAAACTTCAACTACAACAACGGTAATACAGGAGAAGGTTCCAGCACTTCTACTGGTAACGTCTTCGCAATCGCAAACGATATCGCACCTATCTATCCTCTTTACATCAGGGATGCGATGGGTCGCGTGATGACTGACAGATACGGATTCAATATGTATGACTATGGTAACGGAATGAATGCCGGTGCCACTCGTCCATACATGATGAACTCGAATGCACTCCAGGCTTCCGTTCTCGATAAGAACAACTCTGAGGGTAACGCATTCAACGGAAACGGTTATGCTGAGGTCAAGTTCCTCAATGACTTCACATTCACATTCAATGCAGGTCTCGGACTTCAGGAGTACCGCGGAAGCAACCTGATGAACATGTACTACGGTCAGTATGCCACTATGGGCGGTCTGATTGCAAAGTCACACAGCAGGTCTCTTACTCTCAACCTCCAGCAGCTCCTTAACTGGAACAGGACTTTCGACGGTATCCACCATGTGACCGCCCTTCTCGGACATGAGAACTATGTTGCTAATTCATACTCTATCTCTGCGTCAAAGAGCCAGATGTTCTCGATGGAGAATGACGAGCTCAACGGTGCGGTAGTGGATGGAAAGACAGCAGGTTCATCAAGAGGCACTTACAACAACGAAGGATACTTCGCACGTGTACAGTATGACTATCTGAACAGGATCTTCGTGAGCGCTTCATATCGTCGCGATGCATCTTCTCGATTCCATCCTGACCATCGTTGGGGTAACTTCTGGTCTCTCGGAGGAGGTTGGATCGTCAATGATGAGGTGTGGTTCCCTAGGACTCCATGGATCGACATGCTCAAGCTCAAGGCATCCATCGGTTCGCAGGGTAACGACAACATCGGAAACTACCTTTATACAGATACATACTATCTTTCGAACAATAACGGAACTCCTGCTCTTGCCTTCGGTCAGAAGGGTAACAAGACCATCACATGGGAGACAAATACCAACTTCAACGCCGGTGTTGACTTCGAGTTCCTCAGAGCACGTGTGACAGGTAGCGTGGAGTACTTCTTCAGAAATACTACAGACATGCTCTACTACTTCCCTGTTCCTGCATCTCTCGGTTACGGCGGATACTATGACAATATCGGTGATATGAGAAATGCCGGTATCGAGCTTTCTGTAAACTACAACATTATCCGTAGAGAAGGTTTCAACTGGAGCGCATATGCTAACCTTACCCATTACAAGAACAAGGTTACAATGATTCCTGAGGAGAACAAGAACACTACTGTCGAGGGATATAAGGGTTTTGCAAGCAGCACTACATTCATCGGTGAGGGACTCCCTCTCAATACATTCTATATGTACAAGTATGCAGGTGTCGATCCTGACAACGGAGACGCTCTCTGGTACATGGATGTGAAGGATGAGAACGGAAAGGTGATCGGCCGCGAAAAGACTGCAACCTACTCGCAGGCTACCCAGTATCTCTGCGGCGACCCTACACCGACTCTTTACGGAGGTTTCGGTACATCGGTAGATTATCGCGGACTTGATTTTTCGGTTGCGTTCACATACTCTATCGGAGGTCTTTCATACGACTCGGGATACGCAAGCTACATGGCTTCTCCTACAAACACAGGAGCCGGCAAGAACTTCCATAAGGACGTTCTCAATTCATGGACTCCGGACAACAGGAATACAGACATCCCTAGATTCCAGTATAACGACCAGTATACTGCAGCTTCCTCAGACAGATTCCTTGTCGATGCAAGCTACCTCAACATCCAGAACGCTCAGGTCGGCTATACCTTCCCGGAGAGAATGACAAGGAATATGTACCTCAGCAGACTCAGAGTCTACGTCGCATGCGACAATATCTGGTATTGGTCTGCAAGACAGGGTCTTGACCCACGTCAGAGCTTCTCGGGAGCAACAAGCAACGCCATGAACTCTCCTGTAAGGACGATTTCAGGCGGTTTCAACATCACATTCTAAAGGAATAGCGTAACATGAAGAATATATTTATCAAATCCATTACAATACTTGCTGCAGCATTCGTTGCTGCCGGATGTATAGAGGAGACATTCCCTACCGGAGGTACAGTGACTTCCGATCAGGTAGATGCCTCGCCTAATGCATTGCAGTATCTGGCTAACGGTATTCCTTCAGCGATGATGGCTTCAGGTACAGCAGGATATGCATCCAGTTACGGATACCACGCAGACTTCGGTCTCCCTGGAATCCACCTTATGACTGAGGCCATGCTCGAGGACTTCACAATCAGCGGAGAGCTCGGATATTTCTGGTTCGGAGCATTCTTCCAGAATACGGCGATGGGTGCCGACTATATCTACCCTGCATATTTCTGGGACTGCTACTATGCATGGATCAAGCTTACCAACGACCTTATCGCCAAGGCAGGTGAAGTTACTGATGAGACAGATCCTATGATCGTGAACGTATTGGGTCAGGCTTATGCATATAGAGCTATGTGTTATCTCGACCTTGCGCGTCTTTATGAGCCAAAGGACAACAAGCTTGCTCCTGTAGGTGAGAACATCAAGGGTCTCACAGTCCCTATCGTCACTGAGAATACTACAGAGACAGATGCGAAGTACAATCCTAGAGCTACCCGCGAGCAGATGTATGACTTCATCTTCTCTGACCTCCAGATGGCTGAGAAGTACCTCAATGCTTCTGACAACTCATACACCAACCCTACTCTTGGCGCAGTATACGGAATGTACGCAAGAGCATATGTAGAGCTTGGCGCTGCAGATGACAAGATTGACAGAAGCGCATACGAGAAGGCATACGAGTATGCTGACCTTGCGATCAAGACCAGCGGAAGAACTCCTCTCACATGGCAGCAGTGGATGGATCCTCAGACAGGATTCAACAGCGGTAACTCGAACAACTCATGGATCTGGGGTCTTACCCTTTCTGTAGAGAACGCTTCGAACATCATCACAAATGTCGCACACCTTGCTCCTGAGGCAGTATGGGGCTATTCGGTCCTCTCTCTTCCAAGCGTGAACAAGGCTCTGTATGACCGCATCAGTTATGATGACTTCCGCAGGATGTCATGGCTTGACCCTGATTATACATGGCATCCGGGACATGAGAACTATAATCCGAACAACGGATATCAGTTCGCAGGTATGGATGACCCTATGTCAGGATATGAGATGTACGGCATTACAAACGCATACCAGTACTTCCTCAACTTCACCGCACCATACGTGAACATCAAGTTCCGTCCTGCAAGCGGACAGTGCGTGGAGTACACAGAAGGAAACGTTGCCGACCACGTCCTCATGCGTGTAGAGGAAATGTACTTTCTCCAGATCGAGTCTGCTCTTTACAAGAGGACCGGTGGCGGACTTGATGCTGCGAAGAAGCTCCTCAACGAGTTCATGCAGAGGTACCGTTACAGCAGCTACGACTGCAGCAACATCACATCAGAGACTGCATTCATCCAGGAGATGATGCTCCAGAAGAGAATCGAGTTCTGGGGCGAGGGTATCCTCTTCTTCGACTACAAGCGTCTGAACCAGGGCATCACCAGAGGTTACAGCGGAACAAACTTCCCGGCAGTGGCAAGATTCAATACAGACGGCCGCTCGCCTCAGTGGAACATAGTGATAACCAGGGGTGAGTATCAGGCAAACACAGCTCTCAATCAGGAGCTTAACAACCCTGATCCTACCGAACTCCTCATTCCATGGTCAGAATAATCTAAACGGAAATGAAGAATATGAAGACAATATTTAAATATATCCTTGCCGCTGCGGCCGTACTCTCATTCGCAGCATGTCAGGAGGAACCATATGCACCGGGAGAACCTGATCTTCTCGAGTGCCAGGGCCTGTTCTTCCCGCAGGAGCAGGCAAAGAGCTATGAGGTCGCTCCTAACGGCGCCAAGTATCTGACATTCACTGTGGAGAGAAATCCTGCAGTCAAGAACTATTTCCCGGAGGCAGAGGTCCCTTACGAACTCACTTGCAGTGAGGAGGGCTTCTTCTCTCTCGAGGAGGATTTCATCTATTTCGATGAAGACCAGGAGAAGACTACATTCAAGGTGTATTTCTCTGATGAGTATGAGACAGGAAAGAAATATACAGGTACAATCAAGGTCACTGATCCTCTTTATGTTTCAAACTACGGTCTTTCAAGCAACGAGCTTACATTCTCGCTTACAATAGTACAGTGGAATCTTCTCGGCGAGGGACTTTGGAGAGATGACTTTGCATCGAGCTATTTCGTAGCCATCGGTGCCGAGATCGCTGCTCCTTACCAGGAGAAGAAGGTTAAGGTTTACGAGCGTGAGGATCTTCCTCGTTACTACAGGGTGGATGATGTCTATACTCCAGACTATGTTTCTTATATCGTAGACGGAAACACAAAGAATGCTGACCTTTATGCAAAGTATTGCGATGCAAAGAGCGTATATATCGATGCATCTGATGTTAATAAGGTATACATTCCTCTCCAGTATGCATTCACATGCCCAAGCGGACAGTACGGACTTGTCTACATGGGTTCTGACGTGGAGGAAGTATTCGATGCAGGATATTCAAACCAGTACGGAAAGCTCAAGGACGGATCTATCACTTTCCCTAAGAACTCTCTTGTAGCATATCTTCCTTCAGCAGGTGCGGCCTATGCTAATGCGGCAGGAAAGCACAGACTTGTTCTCCCTGGTTACCAGCCATACGACTATTCTGTGGAGGTTGAGTATAAGGATGCAGTGAAGGGTGTAATGCCGGTTACATTCACTCTCGGTCCGGATGTGGCAAAGGTGAACTACCAGGTATTCCCTGGCCATGTTTCAGATGCAGAGATGGTTTCAAAGCTTGAGGAAGTGAAGTCTGGCATGAACGTCAAGACAGTCACTGAGTCAGGCGAATACGATTTCACAACTGACAAGACCGGTCTCTATACCCTTATCGCATGCTCATATGATGCAGCAGGCAATTTCAAGGAGTATACCTATATCAAGTTCGGTTATGACACTGCAGATGATCCTAAGGATGTGGATATCCATATCGGACTCATCGTGTCAGACAAGTTTGCCGGAGCAGGTCTTACCAAGGAGAATTCGATGGAGTTCTATCTTTACGGAAGCGAACTTACAAACGTGAAGGTCGCAATGTACAAGAAGGCTCATTATGAGGATTTCCGTGAGGCTATCGAGGCTGAGTTTGACTACTACATCGCACCTCTTGACCGTGAGACCCTCGCACAGGTGAATGCCGGAGGATTCTCGGGTGTGATCAACAATCTTTCTGCAGGTACGGAGTACATCCTTATCGCATATGCTGAAAACGGCTACCACAGCGGTGTGTTCACTACAACTGAATTCACTGCCGGCGAGTTCGACCTGATGGATTCGGAGTTCGGCATCTATGACCTTCCTAACAAGTTCCAGCCGGAAGATAAGTCAGCATACTTCAAGGAGTGGGACGTATGGTCTCTCGATCCATATCAGGCAAAGGCGTGGGGTAGAGAAAAGAGAGCCCATGCAGAATTCTCTGATGACAAGGACGTTCTGCTTGACGCCAACGGAAAGGTAACTGAAGATCCTGCCAAGGCCGAGACTACGATTGATTATGTGAAGCTTACCGGTATGTATCCGAATGCGGCGCAGAAGTACGGCTTCAAGGATGAGATCCAGCTTGAGTTCTACGAAGGTTTCGTATATACCATCATGACTCAGATGGAGCCAGGTGAGTACAACGGTAAGCCAATATATCCTACCAATGCATATCTCTTCTTCGACGGCACCGGCCTTACAGCCTTCCTTGAGAATGGTGCGATGATCGGAGGTTTCCTCACAGAGGAACAGGATGTCATCGGATTTGTTGGTAATCCAAGGACTGAAGCAGGTTCATATGGATATACATATGTAGCGATGATGCTCTGCTACTTCAATTCAGCAGACTATTCAGGTGAGGCTCCTCTCATTACCGAGGATGCTCATGCATACCCGCTTCTTGTGAGTCCGGACTCGAAGTATGCAGACTATGGTGCTGACGCTTCTTCGCTCAAGGCTCCAGCTGCATGCAACAAGGTTTCCGCTGAGCTTGGCAAGCCTCGTACAAACTATGTGGAGACAGACAGAGGATACATCAGGTCTGTAATCGACGGAATCAAGGGAACACCATATAACTATATGCAGAACACTTTCAATGTTTCAGATATCTTCTTTGAAATAGAGCCGGTGTCGTTCACAATGACAAAGTCAAACTAACATAATATGCATTCCATTTCAATCAATAGAGCGTTCGCGCTCTTGACATTGACGCTTCTTGCAGCTTCTTCCTGTGTGGAGGAGCTGCATGATGCTGTTAATACCCCTGTGTCAGCAGTACCGGGAGCAGTAATGACCAAGGTCATAAATACTCCCGAAGATTCTGAAGAAGGAGCTCTTCTTCTCTGTCTTACTGAAGAGGCTTCAGATGCCTATGCATCAGGAGACTTGTCCCTGGCAGCCCAGTTTGCAGAAGACATCCAGGTGAAGTCTCTTAAGCCGGTCTTCACCATCGCTCCCGGCAAGGAGAAGGTGGCCAGAAGACATAATCTTCACAGATGGTTCAAGATAGAGTTCGAAGGCATGGACAAGTCAGTTGCCGCAGCACGCCTTACGACTTTCTCGGATGTGTGCCAGGTCCAGTACAACAAGACTGTCGTGCCTGCCTGTGACCTTTCGTTCACTCCTTACATACCATCCCGTACAGAGTTTGCAGACGGTGCCCTTCCTTTCAACGACCCTATGCTCAAGGATCAGTGGCATTACATCAACGATGGAAAGAATTCCGGATCAAACACAGCTGTAGCAGGTGCTGATATAGCAGTGAAGGATGCATGGAAGCTTACCGGAGGTGACCCTCGCGTGATCGTGGCTGTGCTTGACAGCCCTGTCAAGTATGATCATCCGGATCTTGCTGCAAATATGTGGAAGAACGAAAAAGAGATTCCTGGTAACGGCGAGGATGACGACAAGAACGGATACATTGACGATTACTATGGATGGAACTGCGAGCGAGAGAACGGAGATATCAATTGGGAGGGTGCCAGAGCTTCAGGACATGGTACCCATGTCGCTGGAGTCGTGGCTGCAGTCAACGGCAACGGTATCGGCGTCAGCGGAATCGCAGGTGGAACGGGAAACAATGACGGAGTCCGCATCATGTCGTGCCAGATATTCGAAAACGGATATTCAACCAATCTCGACGCTTCAGCAAACGGTTTCGTATATGCTGCACAGAACGGTGCAAGTATCGCACAGTGCTCTTTCGGTCTGATCAACGGAAACTACACTTCAGATGCAGAATATGCAGGTCTTTATGGTGCCGAGTACGCAGGAGTGCAGTTCTTCCTTGACAAGGAGAACAACAACAGCGATATCCTTGACGGAAACATAATCATTGCTGCTGCAGGAAATGAGCGTGCAACGATTTCCAGCTATCCTGCCGCTCTTGAAGAAGTCGTATCGGTGACAGCACTTGGACCGGACTACCTTCCTGCAGTGGGTTATACCAACTATGGCCCTGGCTGTAATATCGCTGCTCCCGGTGGAGACTTCTATGCAGGTGACGTCACTTCTGTGGAGAACAACAGAAGCCGTGTCCTTTCTACATTCATCAATACCGCAAACGACGATAACGTCGGAACCGGTCATGACTATGTCTATATGCAGGGAACATCAATGGCTTGTCCTCATGTTTCAGGAGTTGCGGCACTCGGTCTTTCATATGCATATAAGGTAGGAAAGAAGTTCTCACGCGAAGAGTACATCTCCATGCTCCTCACTTCAGTCAACCATATTGAAGACGTCAATGCGAATTTCAAGGACGGTTACAAGGGCAAGTTCTACATCGAAGGCGGAAAATACAATTATGTGGACCTCGGAGCCTACAGAGGCGGCAAGATGGGTACTGGCGGTATCGATGCCTGGAAACTTCTCATGAATGTCGAGGGAACACCTTCTATTTCCGTGAAGGTGCTCGGAGAAGATGAGAAGGCCAAGAGATATGACCTTACTGAGTATTTCGGTGGTGGTGCTACAGACCTTACATATATCGGTGTGGAATGTGATGCCGCTACACGTCAGGCTCTCGGTCTTTCGGATGATGCCGCTTCACTCGAGATCAAATACGGCAAGCTCAGCATCAAGCCTACGAAGGTGGGATCTGGCAAGATTACTGTCAAGGCTCTCGCCGGATACGACGAGGATGGTGTCGCTGACGGAAATACCCAGATAGGAGGTATGGAGATTTCCAGAACTATCTCGATCGTTTCAAGAGGCGTTGCTGCCGGCAACGGAGGATGGCTTTAATCTGTTAAACGTCATTGCCAGGCCCGTCAGGGCCGTGGCAATCTTTATGTGATTTTATTATGAAGACAATATCTAAGATAATCCTTGCAATCTCAGTCGTTATTGCAGCATTCTCATGCGGAGATCCTCAGTCAGACGGTCCTGTAGTGTCTGAGGAAATCGTTGCAGAGTGGCACCTTGTAAGTGTATCTGGCCTTTCTTCTACGCCACAGGTGTATGTTGATTTCCGCCAGGACCTTTCTTTCGAGCTTTATCAGAAGGTCGGAGAGGGCCGCTACCGTAAGTTCGACGGCACATATGCCGTATCCGGCACCACCCTTTCAGGCAAGTATTCTGATGGAGAGAAATGGGGTAGCGACTACGTTGTCTCTTTCGACGGCGAGAAGATGCTCCTGACTGCCCAGAATGGATCTGAAGAAGTATGTACATATGAAAAGAAAGCCTTGTCGGAGACCGACAAGGCAGAAGCTATTCTTGTGACCAAGTCCGCTCAGGACGGTCCTAGATTCCTTTAAAGCTTATCCTGCTTGAGATTTTCGACATATCTGTCGATCTTATGCAGTTCTCTAGGAATATTGATGCTCTGAGGGCAGTGTGACATACACTGGTTGCAACCGATGCAACGCGATGCCTGACGGAGCTTTGGAACAGCCCGATCGTAGCTTACAAGGTAAGCGCGACGGGCTTTCTTGTATCCCTCGTCGTTGATGCTTGCTGCAACCTCTCCTGCATTCACACACTTGTTGTAGTGCAACAGGATTGCTGGAATATCGATTCCGTATGGACATGGCATGCAGTATTTGCAGTCGTTGCAAGGAATTGTCGGATATTTCTGCATGATTTCAGCTGTCTCGTCCAGGAATGTGAGTTCGTCTTCATCAAGCGGTACGAGAGGGGAGTAGGTCTTCACGTTGTCCTGAAGATGCTCCATGTATGTCATTCCGCTGAGGACGGTCAGTACTCCTTCGTGAGTTCCTGCAAATCTGAATGCCCATGAGGCCACGCTTCCTTCAGGATTGCGTTCCTTCAGACGGTCTGCCACATACTGTGGAACCTTTGAAAGACGGCCTCCAAGAAGCGGCTCCATGATCACCGACTGGATGCCTCTCTTGTCGAGTTCCTGCTGGAGATATTCTGCATCTGCATTTCTGCCGCTTGCATGTCTCCAGTCCACATAATTGAGCTGGATCTGGACGAAGTCCCAGTGGTATTTCTCGTGATATGTCATCATCTCATCGAATCCCTCCTTGCTTCCGTGGAATGAGAATCCGAGATTACGTATACGGCCTGCCTTGCGTTCTTCCATCAGGAAGTCCATGATGCCGTTGTCGACAAATCTTTGTCTGAAACCGGCTTCGTTGCCGAGAGAATGAAGGAGATAGTAATCGATGTAGTCTGTCTGGAGATTCTCCATGGACTTTCTGTACATCTCGATGGAATTCTCCCTGCTTGCGTTGCTGAAGTTGGAGAGCTTTGTAGCTATGTAGTAGCTTTCTCTAGGATATCTCTTGAGGGACTTTCCTGTAGCTGATTCACTCTGGCCCTGGAGATATACCGGAGCCGTGTCGAAATAGTTTACACCATGCTCGATGGCGTAATCGATCAGACGGTCAATAGCCTCCTGGTCGCATATGTCCCTGCCGTTCTCATCCTTGATCATAGGCCAACGCATACATCCGTATCCGAGTATGCTGACCTTGTCACCTCTTACATTGTTTGTCCTGTAAGTCATCTCGCCGGATGTCGCGGTACCCGCTGCGCTTTCGGCAGCGCCCGCGCCTGATCCCTTGCATCCTGCGACGGCTCCCAGGCCTCCCATAACCATGGCTGCTGTTCCTGTCCTCTTGAGGAACTCTCTTCTGTCTATATTATTGTTCTTCATAGCCTAGATCGTTTTATGTACTTCGTGTCCTTCCACATGTATTGCAGTAAACGGCCTTGCAGGGCAGAGGTTCTCGCATGCACCGCATCCGATACATCTCTCCTCGTTCACCACAGGGATTCTGAGTGACTTAGGGTCGTCAGGATTCTTCCTTACCATGCTGATTGCTCCGGCAGGACAATGTCTTGCACAGTTGCCGCAGCTTACCTCGTCAGTGTTCACGACGCAGTTGTCAAGGCATACTACTGCATGTCCGATCTGAGTCGATGACTTTTCCTCCACGCTAATAGGTCTGATTGCTCCGGCAGGACATACGTCAGAACATTTTGTACACTCAGGACGGCAATAACCTCTTTCATATGACATCTCAGGCTGCATAAGGGTCATCAACGAAGTGGATGGTCTCAATACCTGATTAGGGCACACGCTTACGCAGAGCTGGCAAGCTGTACAATGGTCAGCGAAATTCTTCAGACTGAGGGAGCCGGCCGGAACGAGTCGTGTCTGCCTTTCAGGCTTGGCTGCTCGTTCGATTTCAGCAAGACCTCCGTCGACCTTCATCTCCTGGGCCTTGGCAGCCACGGCTGTCGTTGCGATTGCGGATGATACGAGGAAAGCTCTCTTGCTCTTGTCGACATTCCCCTGAGCTGGCGAAGGGGAGCCCTTCTTGCCGTATCGGCATGCATAATGTATCGCCCCTTCCTTGCATGTTTCTATACAGTCCATACATGCGACGCAGCGGCTGTAGTCGATCTCATGTTCCTTCATGTTGATGCATGAAGACTTGCACTGCTTGCCGCAGAGGCCGCAGTTGCGGCATTTTTCTGTGTCTATCACAGGAGCGAATACGCTGAATCTCGAGAACAGGCCGAGGACCGATCCGACAGGGCAGATGGTGTTGCACCATGTTCTTCCGTGCTTCCATGCGAGGACTGCGATTACTGCGAATGTGGCTGCAGCAACTGCGAATGTGGCGCCAGACCTGATCCAGACCTCGGTGCTGTAGAATGCATAGCTTCCGGCTCTTTCCGCAATCCATGCGAAGAAATTATTGCCAAGCTGATATACAGGAGCAAGGAGGTTCGACGCTATTCTGCCGTATGCGCTGTATGGAGCTACAAGAGCTACCAGCGAATGCAGACCGGCAATAAGTGCGATGATGAATAATGCCAGAACGCCGTATCTGAGCCAGTTGATGGCAGGGGAGTAGCTGAAGCGGAAGCGGTTCTTCTTCTTTGTCTTTCCATGAATCCAAGAGATGATGTCCTGCATTACTCCGAGAGGGCATATTACCGAGCAGTAGACTCTTCCGAACAGAAGTGTCAGCACCAGAAGGACTGCCACTACGCCGAAATTAAGCGCCAGGACTGCAGGAAGGAACTGCACCTTCGCCATCCAGCCGAGCCATGCGTGGGCTGCTCCTGTGAAATCCAGGAACAGAAGCGTCACACCTATAAAGAATACGGACGCCAGAATGATTCTGATTTTTCTTAGCATATAGTTAGAGTTTAGTTTCGTATCTGTCCAAAGCTTCTTTCATGAGTCTTCTTCCTGCTTCGGAGATCTCACGTGCATTTGCGTAATCGGATATCTCTCCGTAGGCATCGAAAGGCATCTTGACCAGCACATCCGGCCTGTATCTTTCTGCCGCTTCCTTTGCCAGAACATGGTTCATTATCGAGAACGTCCTGGAGAGAATGCTGTAGTAGCTCTCTTCATAGGCCAGTTCAGGCTCCGGGTCTTCATCGTTCCATTTGTGGGATATTATTTTCTGACCATGTGTACCTGCCAGCTTTATCTTTTCGAAAAATGTGAGGTTGGAGTCGTTTCTGATGGCATTCACCACTTCCCGTGTCTCCTGGTTCAGCGCCTTCTCCTCCGCCTGTCTCTCTTCCTCTTCTCTTGCGTCATCTATAAGCGACTGCCTGATACTGTCGACGTCGATGTCATTCACGTCGAATGCGACCAGTATGTCACCTTCGCTTCGTATCACCCTGCTTATCGGCATCGTATTTACGATACCTCCGTCGACAAGGGTTCTGAAACCATATTTTACCGGGCGGAAAAGCGAAGGGATGGATATCGATGCCCTTATTGCATCGAAAAGTGGCCCACGGTCGAAAACGACCTCTTCGCCAGTATAAAGATCCGCGGCTACCGCGCGGTAGGGGATCTGAAGGTCTTCAATGTTGACGTCGGGGACTATCTCCTTGAGGGCGTTTATGACCTTGTCGCCCTTTACAAGATGGTTCATGCTCAAGGATATGTCCATGAGGCTGAAAACTTTCCATGCGTCAAGGCTGAAAAGCCATTCCTTAAGGTCATGGAGCTTTCCGGTGGCATAAATACCTCCGATCAGGGAACCTATGGAGGTTCCGGCTACAGACCTGATTCTGTATCCGCGGCTCTCGAGTTCTTCGATTGCTCCTATGTATGCCCATCCGCGCGGACCTCCGCTGGACAGGACAAGTGCGACATCCTTACCGTTCATAACCACAAATATAACAAAAAAAAGAACCTCGGGAGGTTCTTTTCAGTTAATTCAGTATCACGCAGTCAAAATATTCCTTGAATATCTCAGTCGCTCTGTCGAGCTGCTGTGGAGTGTTGGAAGGAGTTCCTTCCAGCTTGTATTCCCATCCGAGAGACTCATACTTGTGCTTTCCTAGGGTATGGTATGGAAGAATCTCCACTCTTTGGAGCATCCTGAAGTTTCTGAAATGTTCTCCAAGGGCTCTGATGTCTTCCTCGAAGTCGCTGATTCCGGGAACCAGGACATATCTGAGCCAGAAAGGCTTTCCGTTATCCTCAAGCCATTGTGCGGTCTTCAATGTCTGCTCGTTGCTGCGTCCTGTAAGAGCTTCATGTCTGGCATTGTTGAACTGCTTGCAGTCAAGAAGTACCAGGTCAGTCTGCTTCAGGAGCTCTTCGATATCGCTGTTCCACGCTCCGCCGTTGGTGTCCAGACATATGTTTATGCCTTCCTCCTTCAGCCTTGCGAACAGAGGCAGAAGTTCCTTTGCCTGCATTGTAGGTTCTCCGCCGGAGAATGTGACACCGCCTCTTCTGCCGAAGAAAGGCTTCTGGTTCACGGCCATCTTCACGATATGTTCGGTTTCGGTAGGAGTACCGCCATCAAAGCTTATCGTATCCGGGTTCGCGCAGTAAAGACAACGGAACGGACATCCTTGAAGAAATACGACGAGCCTGAGGCCAGGTCCGTCGTATGTTCCCATTGATTCGTATGAATGTACCTTTATCATTACATTGACTCGTGGAATGTTCTTGAAATCACCTCGAGCTGCTGCTCACGGCTGAGTCTGATGAAGTTTACAGCGTATCCTGAAACTCGGATAGTAAGCTGCGGATACTTCTCAGGATGCTCCATCGCATCTTCAAGCATCTCCCTGTTGAGGACGTTCACGTTGAGGTGGTGTGCACCCTTTGTGAAGTAACCGTCCATCATTGTGATGAGGTTGTCGATCTTGTCCTCCTCAGTAGGACCGAGCGACTTAGGCACGATGGAGAATGTATTTGAGATACCGTCCTTTGAATCGTGGTAGTCAAGCTTTGCTACCGATGAGAGTGAAGCGATGGCTCCGTGGGTGTCGCGTCCGTGCATAGGGTTTGCACCTGGTGCGAATGCCACTCCCTTGGCACGTCCGTCAGGTGTAGCACCTGTCTTTCTTCCGTACATCACGTTAGATGTGATTGTAAGGAGCGAGAGTGTAGGCTCGGCGCCCTTGTATACCTTGTGTGTGCAGAGCTCTGTATTGAAGAACTGTACGACGTCTCTTGCAAGAACGTCAACGAGGTCGTTGTCGTTACCGAACATCGGGAATGTTCCCTCGATGTCGAAGCCGTCAGTAAGTCCTTCTGCGTTACGGCGTGCCGTAACCTTTGCGTACTTGATCGCTGAAAGCGAGTCTGCTACGATTGAAAGTCCTGCTACACCGTATGCGAGGTTGATCTTAGGATTTGTATCGATGAACGCCATCTGTGACTTCTCATAGTCATACTTGTCATGCATGAAGTGGATGATGTTCATTGTCTCGTTGTATACACGTGCTACTTCGTGAAGTACCTTCTTGTAGTTCTCCATTACCTCGTCGAAGTCAAGAACATCGCTCTTGAGAGGCTTGATGCCCTCTACGATAAGTGTTCCGGTGTTTTCGCAACGTCCGCCGTTGAGAGCGAGAAGAAGTGCCTTTGCGAGGTTGGCGCGTGCTCCGAAGAACTGGATTGCCTTACCGATCGCCTGGTATGATACGCAGCATGCGATACCGTAGTCGTCGCAACCTCTTACCTTGCGCATGAGGGAGTCGTTCTCGTACTGGACTGAGCTGGTCTCGATGGAAACCTTTGCGCAGAACTCCTTGAATCCCTCAGGAAGTTCAGGGTGCCAGAGAACCGTCATGTTTGGCTCAGGTGCAGGTCCGAGGTTGTAGAGAGTCTGGAGGAAGCGGAAAGATGTCTTTGTCACCTTGCTCTTACCGCCTGTGAAGCGGCCTCCGATAGACTCGGTGATCCAGGTAGGGTCTCCTGCAAAAAGGTCGTTGTATGAGTTCATTCTCAGGTGACGTACCATTCTGAGCTTCATTACGAACTGGTCGATGAGCTCCTGTGCGAATGTCTCGTCGATGAGGTTGTGGTCGAGGTCATACTGGATGTAGATGTCGAGGAAAGACGATACGTTTCCGAGAGACATCGCTGCTCCGTCCTGCTCCTTCACTGCTGCGAGGTATGCCATGTAAAGCCACTGGACAGCCTCCTGTGCATTTGTTGCAGGTCTGCTGAGGTCGAGTCCGTAGTATGAACCCATCACCTTGATCTCCTGGAGGGCGCGGATCTGCTCTGCAACCTCCTCGCGGAGAGTGATGCGTGAGCGGGTCATTGTACCTGTGAGGTTCCTGAGGTCCTCTCTCTTTGCCTCGATAAGTCTGTCGATACCGTAGAGGGCAAGTCTTCTGTAGTCACCGATGATACGTCCTCTTGAGTAATTGTCAGGAAGTCCTGTGAGGAATCCGAGAGACCTGTACTTGCGGATCTCCTCTGTATATACGTCAAAAACTCCGTCGTTGTGGGTCTTTCTGTAATGTGTGAAGATCTCCTTTACCTTAGGGTCGAGTTCCACACCGTTCTCAAGACATGCCTTTTCGACCACCTTGAGACCTCCGAAAGGCTTGATTGCCCTTCTGAGAAGCTCGTCGGTCTGGAGACCTACGATGAGCTCGTTCTCCTTGTCGATATAACCTGCTGCGTGAGATGTTATGGTAGAGATTGTCTTTGCATCGATTGAACGGACACCGCCGTTGGCTCTTTCTTCTGCGAGAGCCTCAAGGCATTTGTTCCAAAGCTTCTTTGTGCGCTCAGTTGCGCCTGCGAGGAAGGATGCGTCTCCTTCATAAGGGGTGATGTTGTTGTAAACGAAATCTGCAACATCGATTCTGCGGCTCCATCTGCCGTCATTGAACTTCTGCGTCATAAATCCAATATTTAAATATCTTCTTTCAAAAACGCTGGCAAAGATACTTTCTATCGGATATATACGCAATCCAATCAGGCGCGATTATGTTAAATAAATATTAAATCGCGCCTGATTCCTTAACTCTTATGCGGCTTCTTCTTCCGAAAGGATGCGTATCTTGTATGCAATTACCTCATGTAGCTGTTTTTCAACGCCTTCCGCGTTGGTGTACTTGAATGTCCTGAGGCGTCCGGTCACATTGACCGGAGTGCCTCTTGTTATTGTACTCAGGTCCGGCATGTCCCTGCCTTCCCATGCAGTGACCTGATGCCATGTCGTCTCATTTGCCGCTCCTCCATCACGTGTCTTATAGAGGTATTCTGTGACCAGTGAAAAGTTCGCCACCATGTTGTCCCCTACGATGTTGGTCCTGATTGTTCCGACCCTGCCCTGCAGTTCGATTCTGTTGATGTGCTCCATAAAATTTTCTTTCTTTTGTCTGTTAATGATCTGATTGTCTGTTCCCACATCTTATGCGCACTCGATATGTTGAGTCCAAAGTAAGTCAATGTTTTGGTCCGGATCATAAATTTTCACGCGATGCAAAGAATTGTTTTTCCGTTTTTTATAATCATCTCACTTTTTTTATGATGCATGGATTTATTTTATCATGCTAAAATTTATTTTAGTCTTGGGCCGATGATAAGAAAAGGAAAAACTTTTGATAAGAAAAGGAAAAACCGTGATCCGGCTATTTGATATCTCATGTCAGCCCATGATATTTGCCGACAAAAAGAGGTTGGCAATGGTATACAAAAAGTATGAAAGGCATATTCCCGTATGTCTGGAGTGTGGGGATCAGATACGGTATGGACGTACCGACAAGAAGTTCTGCTGCGACGAGTGCCGGACAAAGAACTACAATGAGCGTACGAGGAAGAGCAGGGCGTTCAAGAGGCGGGTACTTAATGTCCTTGCCCGCAATTATGACCTCCTTGATAATCTTATAAAGTCAGATGTCGATTCGGTCGACCTCATGTCGCTTGCTTCTCTGGGATTTGTTCCCTCACTGATGACTTCATTCAGAAAATGCGGAAAGCATGATGAGTGCTGCTGTTTTGACATCAGATACATCATGACCGGCACGCGTATATATTCCATATCGAAAATAGAAAACTTTGACTAACTTTGCATCCCGGTATGGAATTATCATAAACAACATAAAAATGAAGAAATTACTTATTGCAGGCGCTGCGCTTGCACTTATCACTGGATGCAACATGAAGACCAATCCGCTTCTTACAGAGTCATCCGCACCGTTCGGAGCTCCTCAGTTCGACAAGATCGAGAACGAACATTACCTTCCGGCCTTCGAGACAGCCATCGCTGAGGCTAAGGCCGAAATCGATGCAATCATTGCGAATGAGGAAGAGCCTACATTCGAGAACACAATCGAGGCTATGGAATATGCCGGCGAAACCTTCGGCAACGTGGCAAGCATATTCTACAACCTGATGGAGGCGAATACAAACGATCAGATGCAGGAAATCGCCGAACAGCTTTCTCCGATGCTTACAGAGTATGAGATGTATGTTTCCCTCAATCCTGTCCTTTTTGAAAAGGTGAAGACAGTATATGAGAAGAGAAACGAACTCGGCCTCGCACAGGACCAGATGAAGCTCCTTGAGGACAACTACAAGGGCTTTGTGCGTGGTGGAGCAAACCTTTCTGATGAAGACAAGGAACTCTACAGCAAGTGGTCTGAGGAACTGTCCCTTACTACTCTCCAGTTCAGCAAGAATGTTCTTGCTGCTACAAATGCCTATGTGCTTAATATTACAGATGAGGCAGACCTTGCAGGCCTTCCTGACTTTGTAAGGACTATGGCAGCAGAGACTGCTGCCGAGAAGGGTCTCGAGGGTTGGGCTTTCACCCTTCAGGCTCCTAGCTACAGTCCGTTCCTCAAGTACAGCGAGAACCGTGAGCTTCGCAGACAGATCTGGACAGCATACAATACAAGAGCGATCGGTGGTGAATTTGACAATACCGAGATCGTAAAGAAGATCGTTGACCTCAGGATCAAGATCGCCAACATCCTTGGTTATGAGACATATGCTGACTATGCACTTGAAGAGAGAATGGCCAAGAACAAGCAGACTGTGACTGAGTTCATCATGAACCTTCTCGAGCCTTCGCTCCCATTCGCAAAGAAGGATGTAGCTGATGTGTTCGCATATGCAAAGAAGAACGGCTTCGAGGGCAAGAGACTCGAGTCATGGGATTTCAGCTACTGGTCAGAGAAGTACCAGCAGGCTGAGTACTCGCTCAGCGCTGAGGAACTCAAGCCTTATTTCCAGCTTGAGAGCTGCATAGATGCAGTCTTCGGTCTTGCAACCCGTCTTTACGGTATCTCTTTCACAGAGCTTGACAATGTTCCTGTATATCATGAGGATGTAAAGGTATATGAAGTAAAGGACGCTGACGGCAGCCACCTTGCACTCTTCTATGCTGACTTCTTCCCACGCGCAAGCAAGAGAGGCGGTGCATGGATGACAGAGTTCCGTGGCCAGAGCATCAAGGACGGTGTCGAGAAGAGACCTTTCATCAGCATAGTATGCAATTTCACAAAGCCTACAGCAGACGCTCCGTCACTCATCACCCACGATGAGCTCACTACATTCCTCCACGAGTTCGGACACGCTCTCCACGGTATCTTCGCACAGGGACGTTACGGTTCGCTTACCGGAACCAATGTAAGCCGCGACTTCGTCGAGCTTCCTTCGCAGATCATGGAGAACTGGGCGTTCGAGCCAGAGTACCTCAACTCATTTGCAAAGCACTATCAGACAGGCGAGCCTATCCCTGCAGACCTTATCGAGAAGATCGTTGCAGCAAAGAACTACCTTGCCGGTTATGCTCAGGTACGTCAGCTCCATTATGGACTTCTTGACATGTCATGGCATACTCTCACAGCAGTTCCTGAAGAAGGAACCGTAGAGTTTGAGAGCAAGTCTCTTGCTCCATACGCTGTGATGCCTGCAGTAGAGGGCACAGCCTTCTCAGGTTCATTCTCGCATATCTTCAGCGGCGGATACTCAGCAGGTTACTACTCATACAAGTGGGCAGAGGTTCTCGAGGCAGACGCATTCTCACTCTTCAAGGAGAAGGGCATCTTCAATACAGAAGTTGCAGCATCTTTCCGTGAGAACATCCTTTCAAAGGGCGGCGCGCAGGATGAAGCCGTGATCTACCGCAACTTCCGCGGCCACGACCCGCAGCCTGAAGCCCTCATGCAGAAGCTCGGACTTACAAAGTAATCTGACTTAAGAAACAGAATCTTAACATATAAAGCCACAATCCCCCGACCGTCGGAAAGCAGAAGACTAAGGTAAATGCTTTCCTCCCGGTCGGGGGATATTATTTTTAATGCTGGTCAGGAGTAGATCAGATCGTTTCTGTCCGGAGATTCGCCCAGATTTCCGGACGGACGGCATCAAATCAGCCTTCTGTTCGGATATTCCTACCCATTCCCGGACGACTCGCCTCAAAAACGATACCTATCCTTAAATTCCTGCTGATTCCCGGACAACCTGCCTTGGATCCGCCTTCTGTCCGGATTTAGCGCTGATATTCCGGACGGGAATCGAATCTAGTAGCAATATATAAGTAATTGATAGATAGTACTTTACAAGAACTGCGTGCCGCCAAAGGGGAGCACGCAGTTTCTGTAAAATGTTGGTATTTAATTGATTACGCGATCTTCTCGTCTGTCTTAGGAGCCTTGAAGAGGATCATGAAGAGGATTGCCACTACAAGGGCGTAGGCAGCAAAGGTGTACCATGCTGCGCTCCAGTTCGGCTCGGCAGCGTTGTATACGAAGTGGTTCACTACGGCCTGGGCGCTGAGGGTACCGATTGTAGCTCCGATACCGTTTGTCATCAGCATGAAGAGGCCCTGTGCGCTGTTCTGAAGCTTGTCGCTTGTACGCATGTTGGTGTAGAGGGCACCTGAAATGTTGAAGAAGTCGAAGGCAACGCCGTAAACGATCATCGAAAGGATAAGCATCCATACGCCTGAACCCGGATCACCGGCTCCGAAGAGTCCGAAACGGAGTACCCAAGCGAACATGGCGATGAGCATTACTCTCTTGATTCCGAACAGTCTCATTGCGGCAGGGATAAGGAGGATGCCGAGAGTCTCTGAAATCTGAGAGATGGAGATGAGGGCGTTTGCGTTACGCGCACCCCATGTATCTGCAAATTCTGGAACTTCCTGGAAGTGTGATATGAATGGGTTTGCAAAACCGTTGGTAATCTGGAGTGCAACACCAAGAAGCATAGAGAAGATGAAGAAAATTGCCATCTGTCTGTCCTTGAACAGTGAGAATGCATTGAGGCCGAAGCGCTCCGCAAGAGTCTGTCCTTCAGTGGCGTTCTTGTTGCATGGACATGCCGGAAGAGTGAAGCAATAGATGAGCATCGCCAATCCGAGAACACCTGAAACGATGAACTGGTTGTATGAGTGCTGATACTGTACGCCTGCTCCGTTTTTCATGAAGTTCACGAAGAGCATTGCGATGATGAAGCCTACTGTTCCGAATACGCGGATAGGAGGGAAGTCCTTTACAGTATCATATCCGTTTCTTTCAAGAATACCGAAAGCTACAGAGTTCGAGAGTGCGATTGTCGGCATGTAGAAGGCTACGCTTACCGCATAAAGGCCGAATAGGATGCTGAATGAGACATCTGCTCCTGCAGTCATTCCGTAGAGACCGGCTCCGGCCATTGCTGCTCCGGCAATACCGTGGCAAAGTCCGAGAAGTTTCTGTCCGGGGATGAACTTGTCAGCCACGATGCCCATGAGGGTAGGCATGAAGATGGAAACGATTCCCTGCATTGAATAGAAGATACCGATACGTGTAGCGAGTCCGACTGATGCAAGATAGCTTCCCATCGAAGTGAGGTATGATCCCCATACAGCCCACTGGATGATGTTCATCACGATCAGCCTTAATTTGATTGATTTGTTCATGATGTTATTACGTGTTATTATTTACCTATGATTTCTCGGGTCACAAATATACAAGATTTTGACTAAAAGTTAGTATCTTTGACGGCTAAATTGTTTTGAATGAAATTCGTAAAGACACATAACGATCCGAACTCCGCTGCAAGATGCGGCGTCATCACGACTGACCATGGTCAGATCGAGACCCCCATCTTCATGCCCGTAGGTACGGTAGGTTCGGTCAAAGGCATATATCATAGAGATCTCAAGGAAGATATCAAGGCCGAGATCATCCTCGGCAATACATACCATCTTTATCTCCGTCCAGGACTTGATGTCCTCAAGGCAGCCGGCGGTCTCCATAAGTTCGAATCATGGGACAGACCTATCCTCACAGACAGCGGCGGATTCCAGGTCTTCAGTCTCAGCCCGATCCGTAAGCTGACCGAGGACGGATGCATCTTCCGTTCCCACATCGACGGATCGAAGCATATCTTCACCCCAGAAAACAACATGGACACCCAGCGTATCATCGGAGCCGACATCGTAATGGCTCTCGACGAGTGCTGCCCGGGTGATGCCGACTACAAATATGCAAAGAAGTCTCTCGCACTTACACAGAGATGGCTGGAGCGCTGCGTGAAGCATTTCGATGAGACAGAGCCTCTCTACGGATATTCCCAGGCACTTTTCCCTATCATACAGGGCTGCGTCTATCCTGACCTCCGCCGTGCGGCGGTCGATCACGCAGCCGCCCTCGATCGCGAAGGATACGCGATCGGCGGCCTCGCAGTCGGCGAGCCGACTGAGCAGATGTATGAGATGCTCGAAGTTGTGTGCCCGATTCTGCCGGAGGATAAGCCACGTTACCTGATGGGAGTCGGAACGCCGGCGAACATTCTGGAAGGAATCGCACGCGGAGTGGACATGTTCGACTGCGTGATGCCTACCCGCAACGGCCGCAACGGCATGCTGTTCACATGGGACGGTATCATGAACATGAAGAACAAGAAGTGGGCGGACGACTTCTCTCCTCTCGATCCGAAAGGTACGTCGTTCGTGGACCATGCGTATTCGAAGGCATATGTGCGCCATCTGTTCGTGGCGGGTGAGATATTTGCAGGCCAGATCGCCAGCGAGCACAACCTTGCATTCTACCTTGATCTTGTGCGTGAGGCGCGCAAACATATCAAGGCCGGTGACTTCAAGCAGTGGAAGGACGAAACCGTACGCAGAATAACGACTAGACTTTAACGGAAATGGAGTTTGATCTCAGACCAAAGAAACTGGATGTATACATCGTCTCGAAGTTCATAACGACCTTCTTCGTGGCGTTGTTGCTGATCATCGGTATCGTGATCATCTTCGACGTCAGCGAGAAGATCGACAATTTCGTCGAGAAGGAAGCCCCTCTGCGGGCCATCATCTTTGACTATTATGTGAACTTCGTTCCGTACTTCATGAACATGTTCAGTCCTCTGTTCGTGTTCATTACAGTTATCTTCTTTACATCGAAGATGGCCTCCGATACGGAGATCGTGGCCATCCTCTCCTGCGGAGTAAGTTTCCACAGGATGATGGTGCCGTACATATTCTCCGCGACCTTGATCGCTCTTTTCTCGTTGACTCTCAATCTGTTCGTGATTCCGGACTCCAATAAGGAACGAATAGCTTTCGAGACCAAATACGTCAAGGACAAGACAAAGAACGTCGGACGTAACGTCCATTATCAGATATCTCCGGGAGAATTCGCATTTGCAGAGTCGTTCAGTTCATGGAACAACACTGCCTACCGCTTCACCCTTGAGAGGATAGAAGACAACAAGCTCATTTCAAAGATTACCGCTGAGACAGCTGTCTACGATACGACCAGGAACGTATGGCGTCTCAAGAAGTATTTCATCCGTGACTATAACGAAGACCTGACCGACAACATCCGCAGCGGAAAACAGCTTGACACTACCCTTGCCCTTTCCGTGAACGACTTCTACTGGAATCCCGAGTCTGTCGAAACATACAACTACTTCGAGCTGAACGAACTGATCGAACTACAGAAGATGAGGGGAGATGCCAATGTGAAATACTCGCTTATCCAGAAGAACAACCGTTTCGCACTTCCATTCTCCGCATTCATACTTACGATCATGGGAGTTGCCCTGTCATCGAAGAAGCGAAGGGGAGGAATCGGATGGAACATCGGAGCAGGTATCGCCCTGGCCTTCACCTACATCCTCTTCATGAAGTTCAGCGAGATGTTCGTCTATACAGACACCCTCTCGCCAGCACTGGCCCTATGGCTCCCGAACATAGTCTTCACATTCATCGCCATCGTACTCTACCGCCTTGCTCCGAAGTAGCAGCGCCAGGCTTCTAACAGAGATATAGCCACATCATATAAAGTACTATCAATCAACATATTAAGCAAACTGCGTGCTCCCCTTTGGCGGCACGCAGTTTCTGTAAAATACTATCTATCAGCTATTTAGATGTTAAGCCTATATCTTTCGCTGGTAGGATCCAGAGGGCAGAAAGCCACAATCCCCCGACCGGGAGGAAAGCATTTACCTTAGTTTTCTGCTTTCCGACGGTCGGGGGATTGTGGCTTATTTAACAGGATTCTGTTACACTAGTCAACGAAGACATTCCAGCCGAAGACGTCTTCGGTCTCGCCGCGCTGGATGGCCTTGATGTAGTTGTAGAGCTTGAGGGACTTAGGACCGCACTGGCCGTCACCGTAAGTGTAGACTGTCTCCTCTTCTGACTCGAGGAAAGGCTTGTCGACAAGCTTGTGGACAGGAGTGATCACGACAGCTGTTCCGCACTCTCCGACTTCTTCGAATGTGCTGAGTTCCTCTACTGGAACAGGTCTTCTCTCTACCTCCATACCCAGGTGGGCGGCAACGGTCTCGAGAGACATGTTGGTGATGGATGGGAGGATAGAGTCTGACTTAGGAGTGATATAAGTGTTGCCCTTGATCGCGAAGAAGTTCGATGAGTTGAACTCGTCGATGTGGGTCTTTGTTGCAGGATCAAGGTAGAGTACGGCCTTGTAACCGAGTTCATGAGCTACATTGAGGGAGTATAGTGAACAAGCATAGTTTCCACCTACCTTGAACGCACCTGAACCGTTAGGAGCGGCTCTGTCGTAGTTTCTTGCGATTACTACGTCCACAGCGTCAAGAGCACCGCCTACATATGCTCCAACAGGCGAGCAGAGAATCATGAATGTGCTCTCTTTTGATGACTGAACACCAAGCTGCGGGTTAGAACCGATAAGGGTAGGACGAAGGTAGAGTGATGCTCCAGCCTCCTCATATGGAGGGAGGTAGTCGATGTTCTCGAGCACGACTCTCTTGCACATCTCGACAAACATCTCTACAGATGGAGCCTCGATGCCAAGGTATTTAGCCGATCTGATCAGTCGTTTTGCATTTTCCTCAGGTCTGAACAGTCTGATTCTGCCGTCCTTGCCTCTGAAAGCCTTGAGACCCTCGAAGCACTCGATTGCATAATGGAAGGCACCGCAGAAAGTGCTTACCTTCATATAATCATCGGTGTGGCTTTCTACAGGCGACCATTTGCCGTCCTTGAAAGTTGTCGTGAGGATTGTGTTAGTCTTTGTGTAGGAAAATGTAAGTTTGCTCCAGTCAATGTTTGCCATGATTCTATCAGATTAATATTTCAAATAATTGGTTGTTTTCGTTGATGTATTCGTATTTGATGCCGAGGGCATTCATCCTTTCGATAAGCGGTTCGAAATCTTCCTTTGATGCAAGTTCGATTCCGATAAGTGCAGGTCCGAAGTTCTTGTTGGTCTTCTTGATGTACTGGATGTACACGAGGTCATCGGACGGTCCGATCACGTTGTTGATGAATGAAACGATGACTCCCGGCTTCTGAGGGAACTCTACGATGAAGTAATGCTTGAGACCTTCATAAAGCAGAGACTTCTCACGGATCTCCTCCATTCTTGTGATGTCGTTGTTGCTTCCGCTTACGATGCAGGCTACCTTCTTTCCCTTGATCTTGTCGGCATAGAACCTCAGAGCTGCGCTTGAAAGAGCTCCTGCAGGCTCGACTACGATAGCACTCTTGTTGTACATCTGGATGATGGTCGTACATACTGCTCCTTCAGGAACTATCACGATATCGTCAAGGACCTCTCTGCAGACCTCGTATGTCTTGGCTCCTGCTTTCTTAACGGCTGCGCCGTCCACAAACTTGTCGATCTCTTCGAGCTCGACCGGACCTCCGTTCTCGATCGCAGCTTTCATACAAGGTGCACCACCCGGTTCGACACCGATTATCTTGGTCTCAGGTGACATTGCCTTGATATATGAACCAAGTCCTGACGCAAGTCCGCCACCTCCGATAGGAACGAAGATATAGTCGAGCTTGTCCGGCGCCTGACTGAGGATCTCCTTTCCGATTGTGCCCTGTCCTTCCATTACCTTAGGGTGGTCGAACGGCGGGATGAAAGTCTTGCCGTTTTCCTCGGCATATCTGATGGCTGCAGAGTTGGCTGCGTCGAATGTATCTCCAGTTAGAACGATTTCAATGAATTCCTTTCCGAACATCCTTACCTGCTCGATCTTCTGTTTAGGCGTTGTGACCGGCATGAAGATGGAGCCTACAATCTTGAGTTTGCTGCAGGAGAATGCTACTCCCTGTGCATGGTTGCCGGCGCTGGCGCAGACGATGCCGTTTTTGAGTGATTCCGCAGAAAGCGAACGTATCATATTGTATGCACCCCTGATCTTGTAGGATCTCACCATCTGGAGATCTTCTCGCTTGAGGTATACCTCGGCATCATAGATGTCGGAGAGGTGGTTGTTCTTCATGAACGGTGTGGGTTCAAGAATCTCCGAAAGCACTGTGGCTGCATGGTCAATTGCCTCGGTGGTAGGGATGTACTTGGTAGTGTCCATTTTGTAATGAATTTAAATCGTAATTCGATTTATGGGTCAAAAATATAATTTAAATCAGTGAAATCCTAATAAATCTAAAAAGATTTGGCGGATTAATCCATCATTATCAATGCTATGGACCTGTGGCTGAATTTCAGCTTGACATGGTCCTGAGAAGCCCTGTTAAGTGTAGCTTTCCACCAGTTGTCGAAGACAACCTCGTCTGTAGGCCATTCCAGACCCTCTGACTTTATCCGGAGGCTGTTGTCCGGACTGAAGATCGAAATCCTTCTGCCTTCCCCGCAGTCCACCTCACATGTGTCCGTCACTGCGAAGATGGTAGCATGGTCTGAAACCATCTCCACATTGATCCCTCTGCCTTCCAGATCGTATGTCCTGGCATATTCCATCAGCAGGGATATGTTGCCGATTGTGTGGTCCTCTCTTTCTCCGGTCGCTCCGAGGATGTAGATCTGAGATATGTCTTCTACATTTTCAAGGGCCCATCTGAAGGCCTTTGTCTGGTCATTATGCTCCTGTTCGTCGATCTGGACGATTATGTCGCTGTGCTTCTTGCGAAGCGACGGCGACAGCGAGTCCATATCACCGACCACCACATCAGGAAGCCTCTTTTCTCCGAAAATCGCTTCGCTGGCGCGGATGAATTTCTGAAGCGCTCCGTCGCAGCAGATGATGAAATCTGCCGTACGGACCAGATAGCGTGGATAGTCCGATTTCGGAAACCTTCCGTCGCAGATTATGACAACTGTCTTAAGCATGCTTTCCTGTTATCTGTGATGATGTTCCCTGAGTGGTTCCGTATGATTCCGGCTCTCTGAATCCGATGAGGAAATCCTTCACGGCCATCTTCTTCTTGCCTGCCAGCTGGAGCTCGGTAACCGAGATCGCGCCGTCGGCTGTCGCGACGGCGAGATAAGTCTTTCCATCGGAAAGCACCGTACCCGGTGCCGCACTCTCAAGCCCCGAAGCAGAAAGCATTGCAGCATATTCCTCTCCGGTAACCTTGAGGGTCCTGTATATCTTCATCTGAAGGACCTTGTCGTCCTTTGTGAGTTCTGTGAATGCAGCAGGATATGGACTCAGACCGCGGATAAGGTTGTAGATGTCCTTGGTCTTGCCGTTCCAGTCTATGTGGCAGAGCTCGCGGGTTATCTTCGGTGCAGGTCTGAGGATCTCAGATCCCTGGATGAAACTTCTCTGTACGCGGAGCTCCACATTGTTCTCTATGATTGCCTCGACTGTATTGACAACGAGTTTCGAACCGAGATCCATGAGCTTGTCGTGTACTTCTCCTACAGTTTCATCAGGTTCGATGCGGCAGTCATATCTGTACATGATGCCGCCGGTGTCCATACCATCGTCGATCATGAATGTCGTCACACCCGTAGTCTTGTCTCCGTTGATCACGGCCCAGTTGATCGGTGCTGCACCGCGGTACTGAGGGAGGAGGGCGGCGTGGAGGTTGAATGTGCCGAGTTTCGGCATTGACCATACGACCTTCGGAAGCATTCGGAATGCCACGACCACGAACAGGTCTGCCTTCCATGCCTTCAGAGCTTCAAGGAACTCAGGATCCTTGAGCGAAAGCGGCTGAAGCACAGGGATGTTGTGTTCCACAGCATACTTCTTTACGGCGCTTTCGTTGACCTTGAGTCCTCGGCCGCTCGCCTTGTCGGCTACTGTCACCACTCCTACGATGTTATATCCGTTCTTTATGAGTTCGTCCAGAGGAGCCACCGCGAATTCCGGCGTACCCATGTAGACGATTCTTGTCTTCTTGAACATGTCCATGATCTTGGTCTTTATTTTTCTGAATCCGCTCTTTATCGAATCCAGGTTGAAGAATGTCGAGTCGTTGATTGCCTTCCACGAAAGGAAGAGTCCGGTAGGGAAGAGCACGTAGCTGGAGAAGAATACTCCGAAGACAGGTCCTACAGCTCCGTCTCTTGCCAGTTTGGTTCCGGCAATGTCGATCACATAGTACGCTACAAAGAAGAGTACGGATATGATCGCCGAGGCTCCAAGTCCTCCTTTTCGGATGATAGCTCCCAGAGGCGCACCGATGAAGAAGAAGATAAAGCAGGCGATTGCCAGTGCAAACTTCTTATAGATCTCGATGTCGATAAGCCTGAGGATATAAGTGTGGTGATATCTTTCCCTAGAATATGTGTTCAGTGTGTTTTCCAGCTCTTCTGCATGGGTCCTGGCCTTTCTTGCTCCTTCGAGTTCCTTCTCCAGAGTCTTCCACTTGTTGAGGCCCTCAGGTACGAAAGGAGTTGTCCTTACAGTCTTGGATGCTGTATCCAGCTGTGAATTGTATCTCAATGACCTTGAATTTCCCAGAGATGCAATGTTCTTTTTCTTTCCCTCGGCATTTATGGTACCGATGGAATCCTCGCTTTCATGCAGCTGCTTGAGATTCATTGACTTGACCTGGTCGCCGAACCTGCTGGAATCGGATTTCTGGAACGAGTAGTTTTCCAGAGGGATGATCAGTTCCTGTCTTTTGAAGTCGATCTTCTGGAACTGAAGGGTTGTGTCACGATATTTTCTGTTGTTGGTCTCCTCGTAGTTGGAACCGCTGAACATGATGAATGAAAGGTATGACTTGTCCTTTGACATCTTCATCATGGCTGAATCTGCAAGGGTAAGGCTTGTGTTGCCCTTGTTCTTCGTGTGGTTGTATACCATGACGCCGTGCATTATGCCGGTCTCGTCATTTCTTTCCTCCACACGGAGCATGTATCCTTCGATACCGTTGTAGAAAGTCTTGGTCGGAATCTTGATCTCGTCCTTTGTCTTTCCGATGTCTGCCCTGAGCTGATAGATCTTGTTGTATGCTACCGGAATCAGGTCGTTCGATACGAAGAAGGCTCCGACACTGATGCCCAGACATACGACAGCAAGAGGAATCATCATTCTCTGAAGGGAGATACCTGCAGCCTTGACGGCCAGAAGCTCATTGTTCTCTCCCAGCTGTCCCATGGTCATCATGGCGGACAGAAGGGTGGACAAAGGAAGGGACAGGGGAAGCATGGTGATGCAACCCCAGCCTAGGAATTCCATTATGACTTTGAAACTCAGACCCTTACCGACGAGTTCGTCGATATAGAGCCAGAGAAACTGCATCATCAGGATGAATACGACGACCAGCAGGATCGCTACAAACGGTCCTATGAACGACTTCAATATGAACTGGTCTAACTTCTTCATTATGCAGTTGCGAGTTCAACCAATCTGGTTATTGCTGCGGAAAGACCGCCAAGGTCCTTTCCGCCGGCGGTAGCCAGACCTGGCTGTCCGCCGCCGCCGCCCATGATGAGCTTTGCAGCCTCACGAACGTCTGCTCCTGCATTCTTTCCGCCCTTCACAAGGTCCTCTGAGTACATGACGAGAAGCTGTGGCTTGCCTGCAAATTCGAAGGCAGCGACGATGGCGAACTTCTCTGTCTCCTTCTGGAGCATGAAGGCAGCGTTCTTGAGCATTGCAGGATCCATGCTGTAGTCCACGACTACGAGCTTTATGCCGTTCTGCTCCTTTGCAACTTCCTTGAAGCTGTTCTTGAGGGTAATGGTCTTCTCCTTTACGATCTCATCTATCTGCTTCTTGTAAGCCTCGTTCTCATCAACCATCTTCTGGATTGCAGCTGCAAGGTCAGGAGCGTTGTTGAAGAATGCCTTTGCGATTCGGAGGGATGTTTCCATTCCGTCCACGATGATTTCTGCATATACGCCGGTAGTTGCCTCGATGCGTCGTACTCCTGCTGCGATTGCTGACTCGGCTGTGATCTTGAAGAATCCGATCTGGCCGGTAGCGGCAGCATGTGTACCTCCACAGAGCTCGCATGACTGTCCGAACTTAACTACGCGTACCTTGTCGCCGTACTTCTCTCCGAAGAGTGCCATGGCGCCCATCTCCTGAGCTTCTTCCATGGTTGCGTTCCTGTTTTCATCGAGAGGGTAGTTCGCTCTGATGAGTGCGTTGACGCGCTTCTCGACTGCGTCGATCTGCTCGTCGGTGAGTTTCTCGAAGTGCGAGAAGTCGAAGCGGAAATATTTGTCACATACATATGAACCCTTCTGCTCCACATGTGTTCCGAGGATCTCGCGGAGCGCCTGGTGAAGGAGGTGGGTTGCGGTATGGTTGTTCTCGATCTGTTTTCTTCTTTCAGTATCTACATGGAGACTGAAGCTCTCAGTGCAGTCTGCAGGGATGCGCTCTGCAACGTGGATGGTGAGGTTGTTCTCCTTGATTGTGTTGACGATGCTGATCTTCTCACCGCTCTCTGAAAGGATATATCCTGTATCACCTACCTGTCCTCCCATCTCTGCGTAGAAAGGAGTACGCTCGAACACGAGCTGGTACATTGTCTTGTTCTTCGCCTTTACGGTACGATGACGTGTGAGCTGTACGCCTTCGAGTTCAGTGCAGTCATATCCGAGGAACTCGATGTTGTCGCAGTGTGCGAATTCTACCCAGTCGCCTGATTCGATTGCAGTTGCGTTACGTGCCCTGTCCTTCTGCTTCTGGAGCTCTACCTGGAATCCTTCGAGGTCGATCTTGTATCCCTTCTCTGAAGCGATGAGCTCGGAAAGGTCGATAGGGAAGCCGAATGTGTCGTAAAGTACGAATGCATCCTCTCCTGAGATCACCTTTGTCTCTGAAGACTTCGCCATGATGTTGTCCATCAGGCGGATACCTCTGTCAAGAGTGCGGAGGAAAGCCATCTCCTCTTCCTTGATGACGCGCTCGATGAGGGTCTGCTGCTTTACGATCTCAGGATAGAACTCTCCCATGTCGTCCACGAGCTGTCCTACCAGACGGCAGAGGAAAGGCTCATTGAATCCGAGGAATGTATATCCGTAACGGACTGCACGACGGAGGATTCGACGGATCACATATCCTGCCTTTACATTCGAAGGCAGCTGGCCGTCTGCAATCGAGAAGCTGATTGCACGGATGTGGTCAGCGATCACACGCATGGCTACATCCTCTTCTGTAGTGACTCCGTACTTGTGTCCTGAAAGTTCCTCGATCTTTGAGATCATTCCTGTGAATACGTCTGTGTCATAGTTGGACTGCTTGCCCTGGAGAGCCATGCAGAGACGTTCGAATCCCATACCTGTGTCGACGTTCTTGTTAGGAAGGAGCTCGAGTTCTCCGTTTGCCTTGCGGTTGTACTGCATGAACACGTTGTTCCAGATCTCGATCACGAGATGGTGGTCCTTGTTCACGAGTGATGCTCCCGGAACGGCTGCCCTTTCCTCGTCGCTGCGGAGGTCGATGTGGATCTCCGAGCATGGTCCGCAAGGACCTGTATCGCCCATTTCCCAGAAGTTGTCCTTCTTGTTTCCGAGGAGGATGCGGTCTTCAGGAAGATGTCTCTTCCATGCTTCCATGGCCTCGACGTCAAGCTGTGTGCCGTCTGCCTCAGAGCCCTCGAACACTGTAGCATAAAGTCTGTCCTTATCGAGCTTGTAAACCTCTGTGAGGAGTTCCCATGCCCAGTCGATGGCCTCGTTCTTGAAATAGTCGCCGAAGCTCCAGTTTCCGAGCATCTCGAACATTGTGTGGTGGTATGTATCGCGTCCGACCTCTTCAAGGTCGTTATGTTTTCCGCTTACGCGGAGACATTTCTGACTGTCTGCTACCCTCTTCCATTTTGCAGGGCTGTTTCCGAGGAACCAGTCCTTGAACTGATTCATTCCGGCATTGGTGAACATAAGTGTGGGGTCGTTCTTCACGACCATAGGTGCCGATGGCACGATCTGGTGACCCTTCGAAGCGAAGAAGTCCAGAAATGCTTTTCTGATTTCTTTGGAAGTCATATCCTGTGTGTGTTTATATCAAACTGTAAGGCTACAATTCAGGCAGCCGCAAAATAACTCGCAAAATTACAAATTATATCCGGAATAATCCAGAGAAAACGCCACTTTCGTGCGCAGGTGTTTAAAAATTATTATTTTTTATAGAAGAATATGAGATTTTGTATATCTTTGCGCTCGTATGTCCAAAAGTAAAAACTATATTTTCAATGATCAGACGCTTATGTATGAGATACGTAAGCGCTCGAAGCTGTCGCGTATAATCAAGTCCGCGACTGTCTTTGCTGCAAGTCTGGGCATGGCTGTTCTTTATTTCTGGCTGTATACGTCTGTCTTCGGTCTGGAACTGCCGAAGACTGCGCTCCTGAAGAAGCAGAATGCGGAGTGGTGCTCGAAGATGGAGGTCATGAACAGACAGTTGGACGGTTACGAGGATGTCCTCGCTTCCCTTCAGATGAGGGATGACGACATATATAGGTCGATTTTCGGTATGCATGAGATACCTGCGGAGGTCCGCAATGCCGGCTTCGGTGGTGTAAACAGATATGCCCACCTTGAGGGCGTAGACCAAGGCGGTCTGCTCAAGAGCACGACCTTGAGGATGGATATCCTTACAAAGAAGTCCTATGTCCAGAGCAAGTCGTTCGATGAAGTGGCCCAGCTTTCCAGAAGGGCCGGAGACATGGCTTCATGCATTCCGGCAATTCCTCCGATAAATCCTGATCCGACAAAATACCGTCTTTCCAGCAGCTTCGGATACAGGACCGACCCTGTGTACGGAAGATCTGCACGCCATACCGGTGTTGACTTCGCCATGAAGCCGGGCAACCCGATCTACTCCACAGGCGACGGTGTAGTGGAAAGCGTGAAGTTCGAATTCTTCGGATATGGAAACCAGGTCGTGATCGACCACGGTTTCGGATATAAGACCAGGTATGCCCATCTGAGGAACATCGGAGTCGTGGAAGGAATGAAGGTGAAGAGGGGAGAGTGCATCGGAGAAAGCGGAAATTCCGGAAAATCGACAGGTCCTCATCTCCATTACGAGGTCATCTACAAGGGCAGTCCGGTCAATCCGAGCAATTATTACGACCTGACGATAACGACGGAGGAGTATGCAACCATGGTTCAGAATACGGCGGACATGTCGGAAAAGCTGACTCTCCACCCTTCGCACAGGCCTAAATCCCAGACCCGCTCATGAGTCGCAGATACATATTCGACAAGGACGGAATAAGGTTCAGAAGAAAGAAGACATCAGTGTGGACTGTCGTGCGCAGGATACTGATGTTTTTTGTCGCATCCTTATCTCTGGCTGTGGTCTATTATGTGATTTTCTCTCTTGTCTTCAGTACGGACGAAGAGAAGAAGCTAAGGCAGGAGAACAGGATGTATGCCAGGGAATACCCGGAACTGGAAAGGAAGGAACAGCTTCTGTCAGATGTGGTGGACGGTCTCATGGTCAGGGACGACGATATCTATTCAGAGATATTCCACACCTCGGCTCCGGACGTGAATCCTCTTTCATCCATCGATTTCCTTTCGGGATATGATTCCATTCCTGACCACGATATAGTGCTCCGTTCAGCGGCCAAGCTGGACCTGGCCGGCGCAAGCGCGGCCAGAGTGGAAGAGAATTTCCGGAGGATAGCGCAGGTGCTCGGAGAAGAGGGATATTCCATCCCTCCGATGACCAATCCGCTGAAGAACTACTCGTTCGCGCAGACTGGCGCATCGACGGGAAGCAGAATGAATCCTTTCTATAAAGTGTCCATGCAGCATAACGGACTGGATATGATAGCTCCTTCCGGAGAGCCTGTATATGCGGCTGCAGACGGAACGGTAAGCAATGTGATACGTTCCCGCAAGGGCCTGGGAAATGTGGTCGAGATCGATCATGGCAACGGATACATGACGCGATACGGCCATCTTGCGGACGTCGAAGTCCGCAAGGGCCGTAAGCTCACGAAGGGAACGCGCATAGGATATGTGGGAGTGTCGGGCAACTCGTTCGCCCCTCATCTCCATTATGAGGTGATAAAGGACACACTGGTCATGGACCCTGTGAACTACATGTTCGCTTCCGTGACGCCAGAAGAATATGTAAACATGCTGGTCATGTCAGTGATGACCGGTCAGTCAATGGATTGACGCGCAGCGTTATCCCGAGGACCGTAGGGACGTGGGGATCTCTACGAAAATGGAAAGATTATGGAAAAGTATTTGTACACAATCGGCGAAGTTGCTGAAATCCTGGAAGAAAGCACGTCTCTCGTGCGTTTCTGGGCCAATGAGTTTCCGAAATTCATCAAGCCTCAGAGGAATGCCAAGGGCAACCGCCTCTTTACGAAGGAGGATGTGGAAACTTTCAAGCACATCCATCTTCTTGTCAAGGTGGAAGGTCTGACTCTGGAGGGAGCGGCCAAAAGGCTCAAAGGCGAGAAGAAGGATGTCATCAACAAGGCCAAGGTCCTGGAGTCCCTCAGGAATATCCGTCAGCAGCTCGAGGAAATCAAGGATACGTTATGAAAGTAAAGGAAGTAATAAAGGTCATCGAGGACTTCGCACCTCTTTCCATCCAGGAAGGATGGGATAACAGCGGTCTGTGCATCGGTTCCCCCGATGCGGAAGTGACCTCTGTCCTTCTGGGGCTGGACTGTACCCCAGAACTGGTTGATGAAGCCATAGCGTGCGGAGCTGACATGATCGTTACCCATCACCCTCTGATATTCTCCGGTCTGAAGAAGATATCCCCTGACGACCAGGTCGGAGGAGCGGTTATCAAGGCTATCAAGGCGGGCATCAGCATCTACGCCGCCCACACGAATGCAGACAAGGTCATCGCCGGCGTAAGCGGCGCGATGGCGGCAAGACTCGGCCTGGAGAATGTGTCCATATTGGACGAGGACGGCGATGGAACGGGACTCGGAGTGGTCGGAGACCTCCCTCGTCCTCTTTCTGCCGAAGAAGCGGTCGCTCTTGTCAAGGAGAAATTCTCTCTCAAGGCCATGAGGACATCGCGCCCGGTCGAAGGACCGGTATCGCGTGTGGCGATGTGCGGCGGTTCGGGCGGATCGCTGATAAAGGCGGCCATGGCTTCCGGAGCACAGCTGTACATAAGCGGCGACATATCCTACCATAATTTCTTCACCCGTGAAGGCTTCATGATCATGGATATAGGCCATTATGAGAGTGAAATAGAGATAGTTGATATTTTATTTTCATTGTTAAGGAAAAATTTTCCTACCTTTGCAGTTCGCATTACGCAGAATATATATAGTAACCCGATATTTTATTTTTAAGCGATATGGCTAAAAAGACAAAGAAAATCGAGACTCCGATCGACAAAAGAGAAACCTTCGTGTCGATTCAGAAGAGCTTTGCCGACTCGGATCTCAGTGTAGGTGAGAAACTTAAGACCCTTTATGCCCTCCAGCAGGCTGATACAGCCATCGACAAGATCCTCCAGCTCAGAGGTGAACTTCCTGTCGAGGTTGAGAATCTTGAAACAGAGATCGCTGAGCTTACAGCCAAGGCAGAGAGGATTGCGGAGCTCATCGAGGAATATACAAGATCGATAAGCGAGAACAAGCTCAACATCGCAGAGTGTGACGATCAGATCGAGAAGTACAAGGCGCAGCTCGACAAGGTTGCGAACAGCCGTGAGTACGACTCCCTTAACAAGGAGATCGAGAACGTAGGCCTTCTCAGACAGATCGCAGAGAAGAACATTTCCGAGATCAAGGAGCGTATCTTCGAGAAGAGAAACGAACTCGAAGTAGTGAAGGAGAAGATCGCTGTAAGGACAGAAGACCTCAAGGCTAAGCAGCAGGAGCTCGCGACAATCGTAGAGTCTACTTCCAAGGAGGAGGAGATCCTCCGTGCGAACAGAGAAGAGTGCGCACAGAAGATCGACGAAAGAACAATGAGCGCCTATGACCATATCCGTCATAGCAGCAGCAACCACCTCGCAGTGGTTTCAGTATTCAACGGTGACTCTTGCGGAGGCTGCTTCAACACAATCGCACCGCAGAGACTGATCGACATCGCATCAAACAGAAAGATGATCATCTGCGAATACTGCGGAAGAATTCTGGTAAACCCTGATTTTGAATAATCCTGCCTATGGCTGACGAGGGAATCAAGAGAACCCCGGCCAGAAGGAAGAAACAGTCAGTTGATTTAGATACGCTAGGGCTTGAGATGGGAAACAGACCGCCTCAGGCTCTTGACGTAGAGGAGGCTGTCCTAGGTGCCCTTCTGATTGAGCCGAACTGTATCGACGAAGCCATGGATGAGCTTACGCCGAACTGTTTCTATAGTGAAAAGCACCGTATGATATTCGAGGCGATGCGTTCGCTTACAAACGAGCACATTCCTCTTGACCTGCTTGCCGTTTCTCAGAAGCTGAAGGCTTCCGGTAACCTCGACGTAGTCGGAGGTACCGTTGCCCTTGTGCAGCTTTCGCAGAAGATCGGCGCAGCCGCTCATATCGAATATTATATAAGGATACTGAAGCAGAAGTGTATCCAGAGGGAACTCATCACGGCTTCTTATGACATCCTGAAGTCTTCTTACGATGAGGCCACAAACGTGGACGACCTTATCGACATGGCCCAGACAAAGGTGTTCGCGGCGATCCAGAACAATGTCAAGAAGGATGTGCAGGAAATCGGAAAGGTCATAAACGATGCCCTTGATGACATCCAGCGTCTTCAGAACACTTCAGGACTCAGCGGTGTACCTTCGGGTTTCCCTTCGGTAGACAAGATCACTCTCGGATGGCAGGCTTCGGACCTTATTATCCTTGCAGCCCGCCCATCTGTCGGAAAGACCGCGTTCGTGCTCAACCTTGCGCGAAATGCTGCCGTCGACCATAACATGCCAGTAGCTTTCTTCTCGCTTGAAATGCCGGCCATCCAGCTTGTAAAGCGTATGATGGTTTCCGAGACAAGACTCAGCGCAGATAAGATCAAGGGTGGTGTCAAGCTCGAAAACTGGGAGTGGGAACAGCTCGATATCCAGCTCAAGAGGCTGGCGAAGGCACCTATATATATAGATGACACGCCTTCTCTTCCTGTGATGGAGTTCCGTTCGAAGGTCAAGAAGCTTGTAAAGCAGAAGGGTGTGCGACTGATTGTCGTCGACTACCTCCAGCTGATGCAGGGTCCTGCTGAGCTTCGAGGCATGCGTGAGCAGGAAGTCGCTGCCATCTCCCGTACCCTAAAGGCTACGGCCAAGGAAATGAACGTTCCGATAATCGCCCTCTCGCAGCTGTCGCGACAGTCGGAGAACAGGCAGGGAAGCAACCGTCGTCCTCAGCTGAGCGACCTTCGAGAATCCGGCTCAATCGAGCAGGATGCCGATATGGTAATATTTATCCACCGATATGACTATCAGGGACTTTCGGACAATCCTGATGATATCGGAAGGACCCAGATCATCATCGCGAAGCACCGTAATGGTGCCATTGCCGACATCGACATGCGTTTCCGTGCGGAGGAAGTGCGTTTCGTGGATGAGTCGGAGAGCCTGGTGAACCAGATGGACGGAATTTCGTATGCATCTGCGATGAACGACGATATTCCTCCGTTCGGCCCCGATTCTTCCGGTGGCGGAGACTTCGGTGTGAACATGGATTTCATGTAATCCGATGAAATATATCAGATATATAATGATTCTCCTGTGTACATGTATGACAGCCAGTCTGTTGCATGCACAGGAGAATACTGTTTCCAAGGGAACGTCATGTGTGCCTGTAAGGACGACTTCCGAGGAAGAACTCGCCTTCCGTTCGGGCGAAAGGATGGATTTCATTCTCCACTATAAATGGGGCTCGATCAATACGGATGTAGGTACTGCGACCGTGACCCTGGACTCGCTGACATTCAACGGGCAGAAGGCGTTCAGATGTACTGCCTCCGGAAGGACGAAGAAGTTTTTCGACGTGTTCTTCAAGGTTCGTGAGAACTTCAGCTCGTGGTTCACAAGAGAAGGCATGAGGCCCCTGAAGTTTACCCGCGACACATACGAAGGCGGATACGAGGCACGCAACACATATCTGTACAAGTGGGATGCGGCCGAGCCGTATATCGCTGCGGATGTGTATACGTCGAAGATGGGCCAGAAGTCCCTGCAGCTGCCTTTGACTCCATGTACATATGACCTCCCGGCCCTTTTCTTTTTCGCCAGGAACATGGATGTGGAGAATGTCGAGCCCGGAAAGAGATATCCGATGACCTTCGCCATCGACGAAGAGATATACAACGTATATTTCATCCTTCATGGAAGGGAGACGATAAAGGTCAAGGGGCTGGGAACCGTCAATACGATAAGGTTTGCGGCTAAGCTGCTCGAAGGCGAGGTTTTCAAAGGAGAGGAAGACATGACGATATGGGTGTCGGATGACGAAAACAGGCTTCCTGTCTATTTTGAGGCCCCTCTACGTGTAGGAGTCGCGGCAGGAAGGATGAGCGGATATGGAGGACTTAAGTCTCCGTTTACATCATTGGTAAAGAAATAATCGATTATGGCAAAGAAAAACGAAATAATACATTCGGGAAAGATACTTGAGATAACTCCCGATTTCACTACCGTGCAGATACTTGTGTCATCTGCATGTGCATCATGTCATGCAAAGGCAATGTGCGGCATGTCGGAAGAGGAAGAAAAGGTTATAATGGTACCGACCGACCCATATGCTGACCATAAGGTAGGTGACGAGGTGCAGGTCATGACGAAAATGAGCATGGGATTGAAGGCTGTGTGGATATCTTATGTGATTCCGTTGGCCATTTTAATGATTTTAATATTATCTTTGTCCGGTTTTATAGATAGCGAACTTGTGCGCGGACTCGTTGCGATAGCGGGCGTGGCACTGTATTATTTCTGCATCTGGCTCTTCAGGGACAGATTGGCAGACGAATTTGTATTTTATATCAAATAAACCCTAATATAATGACAACTACAATTATCTGGACTATTGCAATCCTTACCGTCCTCGGTGCGTTGCTTGCGGTGGTTCTCTACATCGTGGCTGAAAAGTTCAAGGTAGAGGAAGACCCTAGGATCGATGAGGTCGAAAAGGTTTTGCCTGGTGCTAACTGCGGAGGCTGCGGACAGGCCGGCTGTCGCGCCTTTGCGCAGTTCTGTGTGGAGTCGTCTCCGAACCTGGACAAATGTTTCTGTCCTGTCGGAGGTAACGACGGTATGCAGAAGGTTGCTGCCGTACTTGGTGTGGAGGTTGCCGCAAAGGAACCTCAGGTCGCTGTGGTACGCTGCAACGGAACATGTGAGAACCGTCCTCGTACAAACGAGTACGGCGGATATCAGTCTTGCCGTGTGAAGGCTACTCTCTACAGTGGTGACACAGGCTGTTCTTTCGGATGTCTCGGCTGCGGTGACTGTGTCGCTGCATGTCAGTTCGGTGCAATCTCCATGGACCCTGCTACAGGTCTTCCTGTCGTGGACGAAGAGAAATGTACTGCCTGTGGAGCCTGTGTGAAGGCTTGCCCTAAGAACATCATCGAGCTTCGCAACAAGGGACGCAGGAATATGCGCGTCTTCGTTTCATGCGTGAACAAGGACAAGGGCGCTGTTGCCCGCAAAGCCTGCAAGGCTGCCTGCATCGGTTGCAGCAAGTGTGCGAAGGTCTGTCCTTTCGAGGCCATCACAGTTGAGAACAACGTGGCTTACATCGACTTCACAAAGTGCAAGCTTTGCAAGAAGTGTGTTGCCGAGTGTCCTACAGGTGCCATCCACGCAGTCAACTTCCCGGTAGTGAAACCTAAGCCAGAGGCAGCTCCTGCACCGAAACCTGCAGAAGCTCCCGCAGCAGAAACAGTAAAGAAGGAGGAATAGGACTATGATGAAGACATTTTCAATAGGTGGTATCCACCCGAGTGACAGCAAGATCTCGAAAGACTGCAAGATCGAGGTCCTTCCTGTTCCTTCGAAGGTATTCATTTCAGTAGCTCAGCACCTTGGTGCCCCTGCGACTCCTGTCGTCAAGGCAGGTGACCAGGTGAAGGTGGGCCAGATCATTGCAGAGCCGGCAGGATTCATTTCCGCTTATGTACATTCTTCTGTGTCAGGTACCGTAAAGTCTGTAGGACCACGCAAGGACCTTGCAGGAAACAATGTGACCCATATCGAGATCGATGTTGAAGGAGACGAGTGGGCAGAAGGTATCGACCTTACAGACACTCTCGTTACAGAGATTCCGTCAGACAACAAGGCCATCCTTGAGAAGATCAAGATGAATGGTGTAGTAGGTCTCGGTGGTGCGACTTTCCCTGCACATGTGAAGCTCTGCCCGCCTCCGGGCAAGAAGGCGGACTGCCTTATCCTCAACGGTGCGGAGTGTGAGCCTTATCTTACCTCAGACTACCGCATCATGCTCGAAAGAAGCAAGGAAATCGTAATCGGAGCTGCCATCATGAAGCAGGTTCTCGGAGGTTGTCCTGCAGTAATCGGTATCGAGGAGAACAAGCCTGAGGCCATCAAGGCGATGAGCGCAGCTGTTGCTGAACTTGGTTATCCGGGCATCTCGGTAATGACCCTCAAGAAGAAATATCCACAGGGTGGTGAGAAGCAGCTTATCGATGCTGTGATGGGCCGTCAGGTGAAGTCCATGGGCCTTCCTATCGATGTGGGAGCTGTAGTTCAGAACGTTGCCACTTCACTCGCAGTATACGAGGCTGTCCAGAAGAACATGCCGCTCATCACAAACGTGCTTACCGTGACCGGAGACTGCCTCCCTATGGACAAGCAGCACAACTACAAGTTCCGTATCGGTATGCCGCTCTCATATGTGGCTGAAGTTGCAGGCGGTGTTCCTAAGGAGGCTGCGAAGATCATCAGCGGCGGTCCGATGATGGGTAAGGCTATCGCCAATCTTGATGCGACTACAGTGAAGGGATCTTCATCGCTGCTTTATCTGACTGCAGAGCAGACAGTTCGCGGCGTCGAGTCAGCATGTATCCGTTGCGGAAAGTGCGCAGAGGCCTGCCCTATGGGTCTTGAGCCGTTCCTTCTCCAGAAGTATGCACGCAATAACATGATGGACGAACTCGAAGAGAATGCGGTACAGGATTGTATCGAGTGCGGATGCTGTCTCTACAGCTGTCCTGCGAACATTCCGCTTCTTGATATCATCCGTCTTGCCAAAGGCGACGTAATCAGAATTATAAGAGGCAGGGGACAAAAGTAAAAACTTAATCCCTCCCACGCCTTCGGCGCGGGCCCCTCCCGTTCACAATGGCCACGGGCGGCCATGGTTTTTACCTTTGCCCCCTGCCACTTAAATTGATAACTAAAAAAAGCAAAAATGAATAAACTATTGGTTTCACCGTCGCCGCATCTTCATACAAAGACTTCGACAAAGTCTTTGATGCGTGACGTTGTGATCGCTCTGCTTCCTGCAGTGGTGGTTTCCGTTCTCTGCTACGGCTGGTCGGAACTCCTCGTTCTCGGAGTGAGCGTTGCTTCATGCGTACTGCTGGAGTACCTTATCACAAAATATCTCCTGAAGGGCACATGCACCATCGGAGACTGGTCTGCAGTCATCACTGGTGTGCTCCTTGCCCTTAACCTTCCTGCATCGACCCCTTGGTGGGTTGTATTCATCGGTGCTGTAGTAGCTATCGGTGTTGCAAAGATGACTTTCGGAGGACTTGGACAGAACCTCTTCAACCCTGCAATCGTAGGCCGTGTGTTCCTTCTGATCTCCTTCCCTACATACATGACAGACTGGACCAAGCCTCAGGGCTTCATCGGCAATTTCGATGCATACACCGGTGCAACTCCTCTTGGAATCGCCAAGGAAGGCGGTATCGCTGCAATAGAAGGTCTTGACTATATGGACATGCTTTTCGTCAATATCGGAGGTTCTGCAGGTGAGCTTTCTGCGCTCGCTCTTATCGCCGGATTCATCTACCTCCTTGCGCGCAGGGTCATCCGTCCGTACATCACTCTTTCTATCCTTGCGACAGTCGCTGTATTCTCAGGTATCTTCTGGGCTATCGATCCTATGACATACACAGACCCTGTGTTCAACCTTCTTACAGGAGGTATGCTTCTCGGTTCGATCTTCATGGCAACCGACTATGTCACTTCTCCTATGAGCAACTGGGGTGGTGTCGTGTTCGGTATCGGTATCGGTCTGATCACCATGCTTATCCGTTACTTCGGCGCATATCCTGAAGGTATGTCGTTCGCTATCCTTATCATGAACTCTGTGGTTCCTCTTCTCAACAAGTGGTTCCATGCCAAAAAGTACGGGAGGGCATAAGCTATGGCAGTAAAATCATCATTCAAGAATATGGTCATATGCCTTTTCGCGATCTGTATCGTGTGCTCTTCGCTTCTTGCAGGTGTTTACGCTCTTACCAAGGAGCCTATCGATGCAGCTGCAAAGGCTAAGAACGAGGCTGCCATCAAGGAAGTGCTTCCTCCTTCAGCTGTCGCTATCGAGGAAGAGAGGACAGTGGATTTCGAAGGTGCATCATACTCATACAACCTCGCTTATGACGAGCAGGGCAATACAGTGGGATGTGCAATCAATGTTGCTCCTGTAGGTTTCGGAGGCCCTATCGCAATCAAGGTGGGCTTCGACGCGAACGGAGTAATCTGGAATACAAAGGTTCTTTCACAGGCAGAGACTCCTGGTCTCGGTGCAAAATGTACTGAACCTGCTTTTGCAGAGCAGTTCAAGGGCTTCGATCCTTCTGCAAAGAAACTTGCTGTGAAGAAGGACGGTGGAGATGTAGATGCCATCACAGCATCGACCATCACCTCTCGTGCATACGCTGACGGTCTTGCTCTTGCAGTAAAGGTGTTCAACGCAATAGGTCAGACTCCTATGCTTCTTAACGAATAACGGAGGAACAGAATATGGGAAAATTTCAACTTATAACTAAAGGCCTCATCAAGGAGAACCCTACTTTCGTCCTCCTTCTGGGTATGTGTCCTACTTTGGCTACAACCACTTCGGCCATCAACGGTATGAGCATGGGACTTGCCACAACATTCGTCCTCATTCTCTCCAACATCGTAATCTCTGCAATCGCTGCATATATTCCTGACAAGGTGCGTATCCCTTCATACATCGTTGTGATCGCGACCTTCGTGACTGTACTTCAGTTCGTCATGCAGGCATATGTACCTGATGTATACGAGACTCTCGGTCTGTTCATCCCGCTCATCGTTGTGAACTGTATCGTTCTCGGCCGTGCAGAGGCATTCGCAAACAAGAATTCTGTAGGTGATTCCGCTCTTGACGGTATCGGTATCGGACTTGGCTTCACATGTTCTCTTACTGTTCTCGGTCTCGTGCGCGAGATTCTCGGAAGCGGTTCTGCATTCGGTTTCAAGTTCATCGAAGGTGACGGTATCCTTGCATTCGTGCTTGCTCCGGGTGCCTTCCTTGCTCTCGGTTACCTCATCGTGATCTTCAGAAAGTTAACATCTAAAAAGGCTGAGTAATTATGGAATATATACTTATCATCATTTCAGCGATATTCGTAAACAATATCCTGCTGTCACAGTTCCTTGGTATATGTCCGTTCCTCGGCGTATCCAACAAGCTCAGCACTGCATCCGGCATGTCCATGGCGGTATGCTTCGTGATCACGCTTGCAACTGTCGTGACTTATCTGTTGAACTCGCTTCTCGTCAAGTTCGGACTTGAGTTCCTCCAGACCATCTCGTTCATCCTCGTGATCGCTGCCCTTGTGCAGATGGTGGAGATCGTCCTCAAGAAGATCAGCCCTGCGCTTTATGCATCGCTCGGTATCTTCCTTCCTCTGATCACTACTAACTGCGCCGTTCTCGGTGTTGCCCTTACAGTGGTACAGAAGTCGTCTCCGTTTGCAGCTGCTGCCAACGGTATGATGAACCTCGGTGAGGCTACCGTGTATGCTTTCGCTACATCGCTTGGTTTCGGTCTGGCTATGGTGCTCTTTGCTGGTCTTCGTGAGCAGCTTGCGCTTAACAATGTTCCTAAGTCGTTCAAGGGTATTCCTATCGCGCTGGTTACTGCGGGTATTTTGGCTATGGCCTTCATGGGATTCTCGGGACTGGTTTAGAATTTATATTTCAGCTGGTTAACAAAACGACGGAGTTGTCTCCGATGACCCCCTGTCCTCTTCGAGGACTGTCCCCCTAGCCGGGGGTGGCATGTCATCTCCGACAATCTCCGTCGTTTTGTTTGTTATATAAAAGGTTCCAAACCAGACCCTTCGTTGCGCTCGGGGGGGGGGTGGCATGTCTCCTACAATACTACCCTGTCTTTATCGCAATATAAAAGGTTCCAAACCAGACCGCTCGTTAACGCGGGGGGGGGTATGTGGCACCTAAGAGTTTGATAATTAATTGATTAAAGGGTGATGCCTGCTGCATTTTGCAGCAGGCATCGGATGCTAAACTGCTGAACAATAGCGTTTTAGCTGCCATGCATAATGTGAAGATTAATATGAGTAAAAGTGCAAAAGAATTGCTGGAGCAGGCGGAAGAGCTGAGGCGGAACAACCGTTTCGGCGATGCTATCAATGTTTACAGAGCTGCAGCAGCCGCTCCGGATGCAACTGAAGATATAATCCGCAAAGCCCTTGCATCAGTCGAGCTGATGCAGGAGATCAACGGCTTCGTAAACGTTGACCTTATGAATCCGTAAACGGCTGGTCAAATCTTTGGAAATGACGTAACTAGTTATTAACTTTGTAGGTAATAGTCTTGTAAACATCCTCGTTCGATATGCCTGACCTAAAACTTAAATATATCTACAGTCTTATTACATGCCTGTTCGTGCTGTCTGTTTTCTCTTCATGCAAAACAGATGAAATAGAGCTCACGGGTAGTATCACGGGGGTAGTAACGGATAGCTATACAAAGGAACCGATAAGGGGCGCTCAGGTAAGAAATCTGACAGTTGAGCAGGCATGCCAGACCGGTTCCGATGGAAGTTATACTTTCAGGGATCTTAAGGTCCTTGCCGGTAACAAACATGTCATACAAGTGATGGCAGATGGATATGAGACAGACCAAAAATCAATACTGCTGGATACAGGAGACGATAATCGTCTGGATTTCGCACTGAACTCATCCAAGCCCGTTCTTGAATTGAGCGAGGAGACTTTGGATTTTGAGAAGACCTATACCACCCATACGGTTTCCATTAAGAATGTCGGTCTGGCGGATCTTGAGTGGGAAGCCAATGAAGATATGGAATGGCTCTCCTGCTCTCCTACAAGTGGTACTGTCAGAAAAGGTGCTCAAGTTTCTTTGGAAATCAAAGTAGATCGTTCTGGTCTCAAGGAAGGTCCTTATACGGCAAGTGTCTCAATTTCTTCCAATGGTGGTTCAAAGCAGATAGTGGTCAAAATGCATGTGGAAGGAATGTCTGTTTCGGTGACACCTACTGAGCTCGATTTCGGAGAAACAGTCACGACTTATTCCCTGAAGCTGGCGAGCAACAAGGAAGTGAAATATTTTCTTGAGCCGTCGAATTCCTGGATCATTCCAAGCAAGACCGAGGGACTTTTCATCGGTACGGAACATGTGACCGTGGTGGTAGACAGAACAAATGTATCTCCCGGAAAGTATGAAGGATCTCTGACCCTCAGAGTAGGTGCTGCAATCAAGACGATTCCTGTGAGGATGACTAAGCCGACCAAGCAGGCTCCTCAGGTGGCTTTCTATTCAGTCGGCGATGTGACATATGGAAGTGCGATGTTCAGCGGTGCTGTTATAAACGTAGGCAGTTCGAAAATCACAAGACATGGCTTCTGTTGGTCAGAGGAAAAGATACCGGATATAAATACCTGGTTCAAATGTGATTTCGGAGATCTTCAGGAGGCTGGCAACATGCCTTCGTATGAAGCGTCTAATCTGAAGCCAAGTACAAGATACTATGTATGTAGTTATGCGGAGAACTCAGAGGGACTCTCATATAGTGATGTGGCTGAGTTTACGACCAGGGCTCTTCCATCCGCTCCTGCCATCGAGACAGGAAACATCAGCAAGATAACCCACAATTCCGCAACAGTTTCAGGCAATGTCCTGAATATTGGAAATGATACCGGAATTACCGACCATGGCCATGTATGGTCTACATCGCCAGCTCCTACAGTCGATAATCTCAAGACTTCATTGGGAAAGAAAAACCAGGCGGGAGTGTTCTCATCGGAACTGAAGGGTCTGTCTCCGAATGTCACATATTATATACGTGCATATGCCGTCAACAGCATCGGCATGTCATATGGCGAGGAGAAGACATTCACAACTCTGCCGGACGAAATGAAGATATCGACATCTTCGGTGGAAAGCATAACCCACAATTGTGCAACTTTGGGAGGACAGATCACCTATGATGGAGGTAATGTAGTGGCTGAAAGGGGAGTCTGCTGGTCGCAGAGCAAGAATCCGACAGTTGACGGCAGCCATCAGATGTCCCTTGATCAGGGTGAAAAATTTTCGGTAAGGGTCGAGACATTGGAACCTCTGACTTCATATTATTACAGGGCATATGTTATTGCCGAGACAGGTACGGTGTATTACGGAAACGATGTGTTCTTTACGACAACCCACGAGATATTTGTACCGAAGGCCTCAGCGGTAACGGTGTCCTCTGTCCAGACCAAGTCAGCGACCGTATCATCCTCTATTGCCGATGACGGAAAAGGAAGTGTTTCTGACAAGGGATTCGTGTACTCGAAATCGATAAATCCTACTGTAAACGATTTCAAGGTAAGCTGTGCGACGCAGGGAGAGGACTTCTCTGCGACTTTGACTGACCTCGAGGACAATACGACCTACTACGTAAGGTCTTATGCGGTCAATGAGGCAGGTACCGGATATGGAGAAGAAACGTTCTTCACGACTTTGGAAATCAAGGTTCCGTCGTTGTCGTCTACAGAAGTATCCTCTGTGACATACAATTCTGCAACCTTCTCTGCAAATGTGATAGATCTCAATAACGGCTCTCTCAAAGATGCCGGATTCGTGTATTCTTCCGTATCTTCTGAACCGGACCTTAATGCATCCAGAATCAGTTGCGGATATTCGGCAATGCTGCTTACCACGACAGCGACATCTCTTACTGCCAATACGAAATACTATGTAAGGGCGTATGCGACAAACGAGAAGGGAACAGCTTACGGCGAGATACAGACCTTCACTACCAACGAAGCCCCTCAGCCACCTGTTGTAAAGACCGGTGATGTGTCAGAAATAACATGTGCTTCTGCAGTTGTTGCCGGAGAGATTGTGAAACTGGGCGTGGACGAAGGCGTGACTCAATACGGACATGTCTGGTCCTTGTCGTCAGCTCCAACTACTTCCGATTTCAAGACCGAAAAGGGAAAGAGCTCTGACACCTCAATCTATAATTCTGCACTCAATGATCTTCTTCCAAACAGGACATACTATGTCAGAGCATATGCGGAGAACAAGCTGGGTACAGCTTATGGAAATGAGGTCACATTCACGACCCTTCCGGATGTCATGACCTTGACAACGTCTGCCGCAAGCGATGTGACCCATAATGCTGCAACTTTGGGAGGAACAGTCACATATTACGGAGGTAATGCGGTAAAGGAATACGGAGTCTGCTGGTCAGAATCTCCTGACCCGGTGATTACGGGTGCGCATAAGTCTGCTCCTGTAGACGGCGACACTTTCACCGTACGTGCGGAAGGACTCAAGGAAAAGACCGCATACCACTATCGTTCATATGTGGTTTCTGAATTCGACGAAGTCTACTACGGACCGGATCAGACATTCACCACCACCCATGAAATATTCATTCCGAAGGTATCCGATATTTCTGTATCCGACCTGAAGGTTACCGGAGCCAAAGTGACAGCAAACGTAACTTCGGACGGTGAAGGTAATGTATCAGATGCGGGATTCATATGGTCGCAGTCAGAGGATGTGCCGGTATCAGGTACGAAGATAAGTCTGGGAGCGATGTCGTCGGCTTTATCATATGTGTTTGAGTCTCTGACCGAGAACACAACTTACTATGTATGTGCATATGTCGTGAATGAAGCCGGTACCGGGTATAGTCCTGTGACTTCATTCAAGACTTTGGAGATACTCCTTCCGGAGGTTTCGGAGGTGACGGTCGTGTCATGTACCCACAGGTCTGCGACATTCTCGGCTGATGTGAGATCGCTGAATCACGGTACGATGCTCGATGCCGGTTTTGTATATTCGGATTCACCGGAGCCTACCCTTGATGACAATGCCGTCAGAAGCGCATCAGCAGATATGCATCTGTCCGGCAAGGCGACGCCGCTCGAACCTCTTACCAAGTATTACGTGAGAGCATTCGTTACCAATGAAAAGGGTACGGTGTACAGCACCCAGACTGAGTTCACTACCAAGGAGAAGTCTGACGGCAGCGACTTTGATATGGGAGGATTCGACGGCGAAGACAATGACTGGAACTGATAAAGGGGAAAGACTATGAAGACAATCATCAGAAATATCACACATGTTCTGCTCGCGGTCCTTGCAGTCGTCTCCTGCTCGGATATCAGGGAGGAAGGTACGTCTGCGCAGAAGCATGTCTACAAGATGTGTCTGGAAGGAGGAATGGAAGGCTCATGGACTGCTGAGACGAAATCTTCCCATGCATGGGAAGACGGAAGTGTCATATATCTTCAGTTCATGAAGGATTCATATCTGGTCCAGGGTACGGCTGTCTACTGCTATGAGGATGACGAATGGACTGTAGAGACCGATGAGGAACTTGAGGAAACTGACGAGGATGGATGCGAGGCCTGGCATTTTGTGGGAGCGGAGTCTGCGACAGCCCTCAAGGTCTATCTCAATGACCAGACAGCTTCCTATTGTGATAGGCTTGCAACTTATTCTCTTGAAGGAGAGAAGCTTACTGTAAGAGTATATCTCACTCCTCATACGTCACGTATAAAGTTCAAGGGCGCTCCGGGTTCAGTCATAACATTGTCTGGAATCAAGACTTTCCAGACATACAACCTGACAGTAAACGACTTTACGGAATATACGGAAAAGAAGACCATAACTTTGGACGAGAACGGATCTTCAGAGTACATCCATGCCGTGTTTACCGATCCTCAGGAAAGAGAGATAGTCTTCTACGACGAAGGTAAGAGGGCTTTCGTAAGGAAGTTCCCGGAGAATGTGCTGGCTGTAGGTACAAGCGGATTCCTGAATGTTCCTACTCTTGATGCGATGAAAGGATGGACTGTAGTAAATGTTGACAATATGGAGGAGGTAACTCTTCCTGTATTCGGAGAGGTATCAATCCTTGAGATCAAGAGTAAATCCATAAAGATTTCCGCCAAGGTGATAGATTTGGGTAACGGAAACCTCCTTAAGATGGGATTCATATGCTCGACCAGCAGCAAGCCTTCGTTCGAGAACGGTCAGGACTATCCTTGTGATCCTTCGCAGGACGTGCTTTTCAGACTCCGCGGTCTTGAACCTGAGACCAGGTACTACCTCAGGGCCTATGTCATCAATGAGAGGGGTGTTACATATGGAGACCAGATACGTTTCGTGACGATTTCTGAAGAAGACGAAGGTGCGAGCGTTCATTATGACAAGTACGGTGAGGATGAAAACTGGGGTGGAAATCCACCTGTGGACGACGATTTTGGCAAGGACGATTACCCTGAAGATGAAAACTGGGGCGGAAATCCTCCGGTCGATGACGACGATTTCGGCAAGGATGATTATCCGGACGACGAGAATTGGGGAGGCGAACCTCCGGTCGATGACGGAATGGATAAGGATGGTTATGAGGAAGATGAAGATTGGAATTAATAAGGAAAAACTAATATAAGATGAAGACTATCAGAATTTTCAGCATTGTGGCAGGATTGGTCATGGGGACAGCGGCTTTCATGTCCTGCGAACGGGAAGGTATCGAACCTTCTCCTGAGGACAATACTGCACCGGTGCTCAGCAAGGCTTCGATGAGGCTTGTAGGCGACATGCCTTCATATGAGTCTGCTACAAAGGCAGACGAGACAGAAGGGGAGTGGGCTGACAAGTCCAAGGTCTATCTCCAGTTCGCTGTGGGCGACAAGATGGTAAGCGGCTCCGCTACATACGACCTTCTGGAAGATATCTGGTCCCTTGAGTATGCCGGTACTCTCAATACAGTAGAGTCGGCACTCTGCCATGCATATTATTTCGAGAACGCCGGTGAGGCGACCTTCGAGGAAGTGCCTATGAATGAAAAGACAGCGGTTTACATCGATACGACCGCTACATACTCCTTTTCCTTTGAGGACAATCTTATCGTCCTCAAGGCGCATCTGAAGCCGTATCTTAGCCGTGTCCGTCTCGAGGGTAAGCACAAGCAGGGCTACAGTTTCGACGGTCCTCTCCATTATACTTCCTACAATATGCTGGAGAACAAGTTCGTCTCTTCGACCAAGATGATCTGCGGCACCATTCCTGAAAGCGGAAAGACAGACTACTACTACCTGTTCTTCAAGGACCCGAACAAGAAGCAGATGTACTTCTACGACTATGTGACAGGCGACAAGTTCACGAGGACCTTCCCGGAGAATGTCTTCGCGATGGGAAAGAGCGGCTATCTCAATGCTCCGACAGCCGAGGCATACAGCGGCTGGGAAGCAGAGAAACTCTACATCGATGTCAAGGTATATAACGAGACCGTAAGGATGATCCGCGTCGAGCCCGGCACGTTCATGATGGGTATGGTTACCACGACAGAAACTGACGCCATGCCGGTCCATCAGGTCACAATTACAAAGCCATATTATATTTCTGAAACAGAAGTGACCAATGCCGTATGGTATGCGGTCCAGGGCTCTAATCCGTCAAAGTATACCGGATCAAGCCGCCCTGTCCAGAATGTCACCTGGAATGACTGCTCGACATTCATCACCAATCTGAACAAGCATACAGGAAAGAAGTTCAGTTTTCCTACTGAAGCTCAATGGGAGTTTGCTGCCAGAGGAGGTAATATGTCGAAAGGATACAAATATTATAGTGGTAGTAATGCTTATAAAGATGTTGCTGTTTTTGGTCGCAGCGGTAAATTAGGTACTTCTTCATACTCGAGTTATGATTATGGCCCATTGGATGTAAAGACGATGAAACCCAATGAATTGGGAATATATGATATGTCCGGCAATGTGTCGGAATGGTGTTCTGATTGGTATGGAGCTTACTCGTCATCAGCGCAGACAAACCCAAGTGGACCAGATTCAAATAGCGGCAATTATAAGGTAAATCGTGGTGGAAGTTGGTGGGATGGTAGTCTTTATATGACAACTCGTGCAAAATACGTTTATACATCATACGATAAATATTATTCTTCTTCTGCTGCTGCTTATTATTATGGTATGCAAGGTCTCCGTCTGGTAATGGAACCCTAAATAATCAAGAAATAATCTATTAACAACTAAACAATAATCGTTATGAAAAAGATCTTTACTTTTGCGGCAGTCGTATGTACTGCCTTGATGATGGTTTCTTGCGGTGCATCCAAGAAGGTTGCTCAGGTGGCTCCGGCTCAGCCTGGTAACCCTTTCGGTGGTGGTGATATTTATGAAGCACCTTGTGCTGACGCTGATACAAGGGACTACTTTGCAGCTACCGGTATCGCTATCGGAGCTAAGGCAAGAATCGCTGAGCTTCAGCTCATGGCTCTTGAGAATGCGAAGCAGATGATCCGCCAGAAGATGCAGCATGCATATAAGGGCGCGATCGACAACTACATGAACACTGTAGGAACAAATGCCGGAAATGATATCGAGGCTAAGCTTGAGGCTGGCGGTACTCAGATCATCGACCTTATCGTGGATGAAGTATCGGCAACTTGCGGCCCTAAGTATTCGTCTGTAGATGAGAGAGGTGATGTTACCTGCTTCATCGGAATCCGTATCCCTAAGAGAGCTCTTGCAGAGACTATCGTAGATAACGTAAGAGATAACGTTTCGGAGGATGAGGAACTTAAGATCCGCTTCAAGGAGGATGAGTTCCGCAAGAGAACTCTTGAGAACTTCGAGAGATTCAAAGCACAGGAGTAATGAAGAGATTCTTATGTCTGATAGGTCTTGTGCTGGTCGCTTTCTCAGCAGGCGCCCAGTACAGACCTTCATCTTATTATTCAGCATCTGCAAGACCTGACTGGGTCGATGGAGATACATTCAAGGACGGAAGGAATTCATATGTGGAAGTCATATCCGGAACAGGATATGACGAGTCGGAAGCCAGACAGGATGCCTTGGAGATGATAGCTCTTCGCAGGGGTTTTGCTACAGGAACCAGAGTCAAGGTCGGAGCCAGCGGATCCATTTCATTCGCAGGCGGTAATGAACTTACTGTAAAGGCACGTGTTCTTGACGAGTATGCCGAGCATCTTGGTCCGGGACGTTGGCGCGTGACCCTTCTGGTCCAGACTGCCAAGCATCCAGAGTATCCTTTCGAGAGAGTTGAGGTTACTGACAAGTATCCTGTTTCAGCCAGAATACTTATTCCCGGTATGGCTCAGCTCCATAAGGGAAGCACGGTTAAGGGTGTTTCCTTCATGGTGGGTGAGGTCGCTCTTGTAGGTGGTATCGTTTTTTCTGAAGCTATGCGTGTTACTAACGTGAAACTTATGCAGACTACCCATGATACCAACACTCTCAAGACCTACCTCAGCAGAAGTCAGACATGGTCCACTACAAGGAATATATGCATTGCAGGTGCAGCGGCTTTATATGTCTGGAATCTTGTAGATGGCGTAGCGGCGAGAGGCAAGTCAAGACTTGTTGTCGGAGAATATGCTTCTCTTGATTTCAATCCGTATGCTGATACGCGTTCTGCTGGTGTGGCTCTTGCTCTTAATTTCTGATCTATATTCCAAGTTCTTTGACCGGGACTTGGATTACCAAAATTAACATGTTGACCATGAAAAGATTATTTGTTGCTTTACTGATTGCAGCTATATCTCTGTCCATATCGGCCCAGAACAAATCCACTTCGTACGAGGAATATATAAAATCGAAGCAGGCTGGATTTGATGCATACAAGAAGAAGTATGAGAAAGGTCTGTATGAGTCGATGGAAGCATATCTGGCCTTCGAGAAGAAGCACAATGACGATTATGAAGCCTACAAGAAGAAGGTCATGGGTATGTGGGGAGACGATGAGATGGTCGACAGCACACCTAAGACATGGGTGGATTATTCAAAAGATCTAACATCGAGGTCGAATGTCGATTTTGAGAAAGGTGAGGTTGAGATAGAGGTTCTTGTAGATGTCAATCAGACTGAGAAAGATATCAACAAGAAACTCAAGGACGCTGTAGTCGATCTTGTCGAGGCAAAGGATACCCTTACAGGCAATACCATCCTGAAGGATCAGCTTGAGGTGAAGAAGGAAGTCGTGGATACTGTCAAGCAGGAAGTCAAGAAGGTGCAGACAGACAATGGAGAGAAAAAGGTTGTGAAAATCAAGATGGAGCTTGCAGAGGACCATCTTTCTGTCCGTGCAGCTCAGTTCAAGGACATCGTGAAGAAGAACTCGGACAGATTTGATATTGACCAGCCTCTCATTTATGCGGTCATTGAACAGGAATCTGCCTTCAATCCTAAGGCCAAGTCACATGCTCCTGCATACGGACTCATGCAGCTAGTCCCTAAGTCAGGCGGAAGAGATGCATTCCGTCATGTGCATAAAAGGGATGTCATACCTGCTCCTGCATATCTTTATGTCCCTGAAAATAATGTGGAGCTTGGTACAGGATATCTGAATCTTCTGATGACACAGACATTCGCCCAGGTGAAGGATCCACAGTGCAGGATGCTTTGTGCGATTGCCGCTTATAACACTGGTGCAGGAAACGTAAGCCGCGCCATCAATGGAGGAAGGTCTGTTTCCAAGGCTGTCCCTGCAATCAATGCGATGAGTTATGACAAGCTGTACTCCCATCTGAAGCGTCATCTCCCACATGATGAGACACGTAACTACATCCAGAAGGTTACAGAAAAAATGAATAAATACAAGAAATAAGATATGAAGAACCGTTTAGCGATATTGTCAGCTTTGCTGATTATTCTTGCTGGTTGTACCCAGCCGGTTGTTGAGATGTTTGGAGGGATTTCAGGAGTCGTCAAGGACTCTCAGTCAGGTGCTGTCCTCTCAGGAGTGAAGGTAACCCTTTCTCCCGGAGGTCATTCTCAGCTGACCGGCAACGACGGAACCTTCTCCTTTGAAGAACTTGATCCTACGGAATATACTGTATCCTTCGTGAAGGACGGATATATGGATGAGAGCCAGAAGGTCTCCGTGAAAGCCGGAATGATTTCCAGCGTCCAGGTGTCGATGACCCCTGTCCAGCCAGTGATAAAGGTTACTCCGGAGATTCTGGATTTTGGAGGAGAGAACACAACTCTTGCCTTTGAGATCCTTAACGTTGGCAAGGGTACCTTGTACTGGGATATCGCTGAAGATATTTCATGGCTCACCTGCAGCAAGCTGGAAGGAGAGACTACCGGTCAGGTGTCATCAGTTGTGGTTACAGTATCCAGAGACGGTATGGATAAGGGAAGCTACTCGGAATCCATCGTTGTCACGTCAAACGGAGGTACGGCAGTCGTAAAGGTAAAGATGTCGGTCGATGCCATCAAGCTTTCTGTAGAGCCTGGACTCCTTGATTTCGGTACTTTGGAAACTTCGCTTCAGGTCAAGCTGCTGAATACCGGAAACGGATCGATCAAATATACGGCCAGCGCAGAGAACAGCTGGCTGACCCTCAGCAAGACAACAGGTACTGTGACAGACAGTGATTACCTCAATGTGATACTCTCACGCGCCGGACTTGCTGCTGGAAAATACAATTCTTCAGTAACCTTCTATGCAGACGGAGGAGAAATATCGGTACCGGTAAAGATGGAAGTACCGGTGTTGAGCGCTCCTGCCGTAGTTATGGAAAGCGTTTCTGACATCACTTATGACGGTGTGGTACTCAAGGGAACCGTTACATCTATCGGTAGTTCGGTGATCACCCGTCATGGTTTCTGTTACGGCAAGAACTCAGAACCGACAGTCGGCGACAAGATAGCAAATCTTGGAGACTGCAAGTCGCCATGCTCGATGACAACCACTTTGTCCGGACTTGAAAACTCAACTAAATATTATGTCAGGGCGTTCGCAGAGAATGCGGAAGGAACAGCATACAGCAGCGAAGTACTCTCGTTCACTACCTCTGCCCTCCCTGTTGCTCCGGAAGTCCTCACAGTGATGGATGTTGCGGATGTGACAAGCAATTCTGCGACAGCCAAGGGTATGCTTGTTTCTGACGGAGGCGGAAAGATCTCTGCCTATGGTCATGTATGGAACACAACCGGTAATCCTACCTTGACCAACGGTAGCAAGACCGACCTCGGCGCTGCTACCTCCATGTCCTCATTCACAAGTGAGCTCAAATCCCTTCAGTCGGATACCAAGTATTATGTAAGAGCATATGCCGTCAACGAAATGGGAACCACATATGGTGACCAGACCTCGTTCAGAACAGAGAAGACACCTGTCCAGATCGTGACAGCAGTGAACGACTATACATACAGGTCGGCGGACCTCTCGGCATCGATAACCGCATATAACGGACATACCGTTACGGAAATGGGTTTCTGCTGGAATAAGACAGGTGTCCCGTCGATATCTGACCAGCATGTCGTTGCTGACGATATGTTCACAGCGTCGGCGACGGGACTGGATCCTGAAACCAGGTACTATGTTTCGGCATATGTGAAGACATCCGAGGGCAAGGTGTTCTATGGCAACGACGTTGTCTTCACGACTAATGCTGCACCTGCGAATCATACCTCCGGTCTTTATGTATACTATAATTTCGAAGGCAACTGCAAGAATTCTGTCGACGGCGGTTATGATGGTGTCGGCATCAATGAGCCGAAGTTCGTGGAAGGAATGAACGGCACAAAGGCAATCAAATTGGACTCCAAGAGTTATGTGAATATTCCTGAATCAATGATTGATACATATTATTATACTGTCTCCTTCTGGGTCAAAGGCCTTTCAGATGGCCATATCTTCCATGTGGAGTCAAGTAAAGATCATAAGATGTCGGATGGTCTGATTATGAATGGAGGCAAGTTGAAATATATGCAGGACGGATACAGTCTGATGTATTTCCCTTATTATCAGGTCGGCAATGACTTTTCTCATCCTTCATTTGATTCTGATGAATGGACACATATTGTGATTACTGTCTCGATGGAAAGATATGTTTCCGATATAGTATGTCTTTATGTTAATGGAAACCTGATAGACAGACAGAGCATAGCAGGACGTGACTATAATTATGTAGGTAAAGGAACCAAGTTTATTTTCGGTGGATCATACGAAAAGGCTGATGGTGCCATGATGACGGTTGACAACCTGAGAATATATAAGACACGCGCTTTGTCAGATGATGAGGTAAGACAGATTTACGAATACGAAAGGTAATCAAAGATGAAAAAGTTCATTATAGCTTTCATTTTGCTGACGGCAGGCATGGCTTGTCTTCAGGCTCAGTCCTTTGAGGAATATAAGAAGAAACAGCAGGAAAAATTCAATTCTTACAAGACTCAGAAGGAAGCTGATTTTGAGGCTTATCGTGCCAGAGTCAACGCTGAGTATGCTGAATATATGAGACGATATTGGGTCTGGCTTGAGTCAAGGAAACCTGTCGCTGACCCACGTCTGAAGATCAAGGATATCGGTCCTGTCGATCTGCCCGACCTGTCAGATTTCGAAATGGATGATGATACTGAACTCGACAACGTAACTATTCTCCCGATCCAGATAAAGACAGAACCTATTACTGTCCCGCCGATCAGATACAAGGCGAAGACAGCAGAAAAGAGAATCCGGTTCATGTTTTATGGAACGCCGTGCGAAGTCCGTTTCGACCCGACAAAGAAGACCAGCCTCGCCAATGCCAGGGAGAATGCTGTCGCTGACATGTGGAAGGCGCTTTCAACAGACGATTACAACAACGTCATTTATGATCTGCTTCAGCTTCGCAAGAAGCTTCAGCTTTGCGACTGGGCCTATCTTAAACTGACTGAGACTGCCGCTGAAACCATCTATGGTACCGGAACCAACGAAGCGGTTGTGATGAGCGCATTCGTCATGACACAGTCCGGCTACAAGGTAAGGATGGGACGTACAAACGATGAGAAGATACACCTTCTTGTCGCTTCTGCAGACGGAATGTACAGCAGGACATATTGGACACAGAATGGAAGCGATTATTACCTTTCAAAGAATTCCGATGTAAAGAGTCTGTATTTCTTTGATTATGAATTCCCTGATGAGAAGTCTATAAGTCTGGCTATAAATCAGGAGCAGCTTTTCCTGAAGAAGGATACAAAGCCGCGTGCACTTCGTTCGAAGAAGAATACGGATATATCGTTCACCGCTACTTTCAACGAGAATACCCTGCAGTTCTATACTGACTATCCGAAGCCTTTCCCAAAGAACAACCCTGGCGACCAGTATTACTATCTGGCAAACACTCCTGTCAGTCAGGATATCAAGGATACAGTGTATCCATATCTGAAGAGGGCCATCGCAGGAAAGAGCGAAGAAGAAGCAGGTAATATAATCATAAACTTCATGCAGACTGCCCTGGTGTATGAGTATGACGACAAGGTATGGGGTGCCCATAGGGCTTTCTTCCCTGAAGAGACGCTTTTCTATCCATACTGTGACTGCGAAGACAGGGCCATCCTGTTTACGCGACTTGTAAGGGACCTGATGGGACTGGAAGCTGTCATCCTGCATGTACCTGGACATGCATTAGCTGCCGTCCATTTCCATGAGGATATAAAAGGAACCTATATAATGCTTGACGGCAAGAAGTTCCTGGTGTGTGAACCTACCTTCCTGAGTGCTATGCCTATCGGTACTACCGGAAGTAATTTCGATATATCACAGGTCAAGGTGGAAGTCCTTTGATCAGAACCTGTATCGCACGGACAGGTGAGGGATGAATCCCCTCAACAGTCCGTGTGTGTACATTCCGGACTTGCTTTCGAATTCAACTGTGAGGTTTGTCGCAGGATCGCGGAACCTGCCGTCGTTGACGTGCGTTCCGATCATCGGTCTGATGTCGAGGGAAACCATGAGCGGGAAATGGAAATCAAAGCTGTATTCCACACCGGCCTGACCTCCTACGGCGAACACGAATCCGTTGTCAGGGTATAATATCTTTTCACCTAGTACTTCGTACGCAACATTGTCGTATACATTGCCTAATGCCATAGCAGGACCGGCGTAGAGAGCCCATGAACCTGTATTGGTCCATGCGGGACGTGCCAGTATGATGTTGTATGCAGCTGTAAGCTTGAATCCGGCACCTCCTTTGGCTCCGAAGTCCAGGCCTATGCCTCCTTCTATGAATTCCTCCCTGTTGAGGTTATACTGATATACTGCATCAATGCCGGTAGCTCCTATTCTTACTCCTGCTGATCTATGCTGAGCGGAAGCAGCTGTTGCTGCTGCAAGCAGGATGGTGAGTGTGATGAAGAATCTTCTCATGTCTTGATCTTTTTTTTAGTTTGCAGACATCAAAGATACACAAAAAAATGACGGCCACTGCAAGTGACCGTCATTTTTGTATGTGTTCAGACTAGAAGTTGTATCTTACACCGATGTGTGGATACCATCCTACAAGACCTACTCCCATGAAGTCGAAATATGGTCTTACGTCAACTGAAATGTTGACTGGAGCGGATGCGAAGTTGTATTCAACTCCAGCCTGTCCGGCTACTCCTACCATGAGGCTTTCAGCAAATCCGAGTCCGATACCAGGACCTGCGTAGAACTTGAAGCCGTCTCCGAACTCTGCGATAGAGAAGTTGTAAGTCGCTGCTACTCCGAGGTTCTTGAAGCTCTCGAGTCCGAGGTCAGCCTCGATGAAGTTTGCACCTACATTGTGCTGGTAGCTGAGTTCAGCACCACCTCCGATACGGAGACCGATAGCCTTCGGCTGAGCCGATGCAGCTGCTGCAAAACCAAGTACAAGAGCTGCGATTAAGATGATCTTTTTCATAATATTGTAGATTTTGGTTAAAGTATCCAACGTTTATCAGATACAAATATATGAAAAAATATTAGTTTTCGAAAACTACAGTGTATGTCTTCACAACTCCGTTGTAGTCGAATGTAACGACTGCCTTGCCGTCGGCAGGCTGTCCTACATTGATCTTCATGGCCTTGTCAGCGCTTGCCTTTATCTTTGCGCCTTCAGCCGGCATAGGACACTTGACCTCGTACTGGTCGTAAGTCACCAGACCGTTCTCGTTTGTAGACCTTACAGGAACTGCAGGCATCTCGAGAGCCTGTCCGTTTACAGAGATGCTTACGACAGGAGCGGCAGGGAACTTCATCTTCTTGCCGTCCTTTGTGAAACCGAGTCCCATGAGAGTGCAGAGGTCGCCTTCGCCTTCAGCCACGAGATAGATGGCGTGCTTTCCTGCGAGACCCTCGACGGCCTCAGCCACGTCGATTGTATATCCTGTAACCTTCTCGGCTGAGCCTGCAGGAACAACGATCTCACCGATCTTGGTTCCCTTCCATGCGTCGTTAGACCATGGACCGTCGATCCATACGTTGACCTTGAACGAAGCGTCAGTCTTTGGAGTGAGGAATACGTTGAGCATTGTCTTGTTGCCCTTCTTTGCGCCTTCGAACGGCATGAGACCGTCCTTAGCCTCTGCAAGACCCTCGAAACCGAAGTACTTGAATCCTACGATGTCGCCGTCTGAAACCTCTACAGGCATGCTGTTATCCCAGATATCCCATGAGTCCTGCTGGCTTCTGCCGTCAGAATAGTAGCATGCATAACCAGCTGAATAGTACTTGTATGGATCGAGACCGTAGATCTGGAAACCTTCTGAAGTAACCTCGGCACCGGTATAGTGGTCGCCGTTTGAAGCCTGTGCAGACCAGATGCCGTCCTCAGCATAAGGGTCATATCCGCGGATAACGACCTGACCGCCTTCAGCAACCGGCTTCTCGTCCCATGTGATGGTTACAGGAGCTACCATCGGCTGGCGTGCGAAACCGAATCCGCGTGGCGGACGGTGATAGAATGCATACCATTTGCCGTTGATCTGCTCGATCGAACCGTGGGTATTGTGGCCTGAGTTGGTCTCTGTGAGGGCTGTTCCGTCCTGGTTGAGGACGATACCGCGTGAGTCTACGAGTACACCGCCGCTTCTCCAAGGACCGAGAGGGGAGTCACCGTAAGCATAACGGAGAGTCGAGTTAGAGCTGCCTACTCCGTAGTCAGGACCTGAGTATCCTGAGAAGATCATCACATACTTGTTGCCTACCTTGCGGATTGAAGATGCCTCGAAGAAGTTGAAGTCTTCTGGCTTCTGATCCTTGTAGAGTGCAGGATATTCCTTTACTCCAGGGACCTTTCTCACGACTCCGTAGCGGAAGCTTGCAGGGATGAAGTAAGGGATGTATGTACCGCCAGGTCTTGGCGAATACATGGTGTTCTGATCGAGCTCCACTGCCGATGACCTCTGGAATCCCCAGTATCCGTATGCGCGGAATCCGATGTTGTAGTCAGGATCTGCAGGATCTGTGATCTGCTCCACGAAGATCGAAGGGTCGAAGCCGAGGATACTTCCCTCGACAGCTCTTCTGCCGTCTTCAGTCGCGTTGACTACAGTGAAAGGTCCGTCAGGACGGTCGCTCTTTGCAATGAGCGCCTCACGTCCCCAGCCGCGGCTGTGCGGATAGAGATAGTACTCCCTCTTTCCGTCCTTCCAGTTGACTTCCACGAGATCTGGAGCGTACATTACGTCCCACTGATTGTCGATATAATATGTGAAGATAGGACCTTCGTCTACCCATGCAGTGAGGTCTTCAACCGGTGCAGACCACATGCGGATGTCCGGACCGCAGTAGCTTCCGTATCTGAGGTCGTGCGATCCGATGATGTAAGCACGGTACTTGCCCGGATTGTCAGGGTCTTCGAATACGCGTGGCTCACCGTCAGGAAGGTGCTCCCAAAGAGGGAGATACGGGTTACCGGTTCCGATCACCGGCTCCACTGTCTGGGCACATCCTGCTGCAAGCGCGCAGGCTGCTGCCAAAGTAAAAATGATTCTTTTCATGTAATTATTGGTTAGTTGTTGATCTTTCTGTAGTCGAAATAGTCTACATCCACGTATCCTCCGGCTTCCTCGGTCGCATAGTTGAATATCGCGAACTTGGTTCCCATGAAGAACCTCTGCCAGTCGAATCTCATCCTGTAGTCCTCGCCGATCCTGTTCCACTCCTTGCCGTCAAGGCTGTACCAGAGCTTCGCTATGTCCCTTGTCTCTCCCGGACGGAAGTCCGCATCGATACGGAGCCATATCCTGTCCTTCTTCAAAGGCACTTCTGCTGTCACCTTCTTCTTCACGTCAAGCACTGCCTTGTTGTGAGGGTGGAGGCGTACGGATTCTTCAGTAAGGGTGAGGGTCTTCGCTCCGTCCTTCATCGATACTCCGAGGACAGCGGCGTCGCTGTTGAATGCGCTGAATCCTGCTACATCACCATCCTTCATGCCCTTGAGGTCGATGCATACGGTTGCGGTGCTTTGAGGACCTTCCATGCGCTGGGTTATGGTGTTGCGTGCTGTGTAGATGCTCTCCACGACCTTGTTTGTCTTGAGTCGGAGGTAACCCGGACGCTCCGAAAGCGACCATGCGTCGTCGACCGGATTGTGGTTCCACTGCCAGTGGAGACCGAGTTTGCCTTCCTTGAAGTCGTCGCTCTTCGTGATGCCTTTTACAGGCTCGCCCTGCAGCGGCTTCTGCATCCTTTCAGGGACCTTTCCGTCCTTGTCGCCGAGCATCGGCCAGCCGTCCACCCATGTACATGGCATCAGCATCGGTGCGCGGCCGAGGCCGTCCCTGTCCTGGAATATGAATCCATACCATTCGCCTTCCGGCGTGTCGAAGATCGTACCCTGTGCCACTCCGGCTCCGAGACCTCCGAAAGGAGTCTCGAGAATCACCTTCTTCTCGTACGGTCCTTCGATCCTGTCGGCGCGGTAGCAGACCTCGCGGCGGATGCCGCCTCTCGGCCATGATATCATGAGCAGGTAATATTTGCCGTCCTTCTTTATCATTCGGCTTCCTTCCAGGAGGCTGTTCTCCTCGCTGTCGCGTTCGAACAGCTGCATGTCCAGACCGCCTTCCTGTACGCCGGTGAGGTCCGGCTTGAGCTCACGGATAGCACCTGATCCATAGACCATGTACGCCTTGCCGTTGTCATCGAAGAAGAACGATGCGTCGTGGAAGTGCGGAAGCACCGAATAGAGCTCCCACTTTTCTGTCTTAGGATCTGTGGTTGAATATACCCAGCCCTTCGGCGGCTGGTCGTTAGGAGTGAAGTATGCGAAGAACCTTCCGTCCTTGTATCGGAGGGAGGTGGCCCACTGGCCGCGTCCGTATACTGTACCACCCTCCATGCTGTAGTATGGAGTCTCTTCGAGGCGGTCGAAGATATAGCTTACGATTTCCCAGTTCACCAGGTCCTTCGAGTGCATTATCGGCGCTCCTGGCATAAGGTGCATGGTGGTTGTCACGAGGTAATAGTCATCACCTACTCTGATAAGGTCAGGGTCGGGGCAGTCGCTCCAAAGGACGGGGTTTGTGAATGTGCCGTCTCCGTTGTCACTGGACTGTTCTGGTGCGAATCTTACGTTGCCGCTGCATGCAGTCACGAGCGTGAGAGCCGAAAGCAGGGCGGAATAAAGGAATCTTTTCATACGTGTGTCTTAGTGTTTGTGTGTATTTACAAAGATATGAAATACTTGCTGATTCATCCAATCCGGAAATGTCAAAAATGAATCATAAAGTATAAAAAAGGCTACATCCTTGCGGTGTAGCCTTTGAATCATATCTTGCCGGTGGTTTTTACCATCCGCCTCCGAACATGCTCATGTCCATGTCCTGTATCTTCACACCTTCAGGAACTGTGAAGGTCGAGGCAGGAATCTCGACGTTTTCCTGGAGCTTTGTAGCGGTCTGAACCATTTCGCCGAAGTCGCTGCTGCTTGAGCTCTTGAGGGTGATGCCCTTGTAGACCCATACGGTCTGCTTCTGTGGCTGACCCATCATGAATACGGTTACAGAGTACTTCTTGCACTCCTTGCCGGCGATGGTCTCGGTGCCGAGTTCCTTTACCTTATACTTCTTGATTGTCTTCTCGTCGAGGTTGCTGAAGTTTACCTTCTCGCCCTGACCCATCATAGGCATCCTTGTAGCGGTCTTCTCAGCATCGTTAACCATTACGTTGGATCCGTCGATGACGAGCATCCTCATCTTGTTGCCGCCGAAGTTGGAAACTGTAGCCTGCTTTGCGCCATAGTCGTCGAAGAAGATCTCCTGAACCATGGCCTGACCCATCATGTCCATTTCCATTGTAATAATGCCGGATTTTACCTCGTAGAGTTTCTCCTGCGCACCAGCTGCAAGGCATCCCGCCAAGAGAGCTGTAATGATCAAAAGTCTTTTCATCTTATCTTTAATTAGTGGTTGTATTCCTTTTTCCGAATCCTTTAGATGCTTTTTCTGCCGTAAGGTTTAATTGAGAGTTATTTTTCGTATCTTCGTGGGAAATGACTGATGCTATGAAAAGACTGATGATGCTATTGCTGGCCTTGATGACCGGTATACAGGGATGGACAGGGAACATCGCGTATGGACCTTGGGTGACTGAATCGCGTTCGGACCGCGTTACGATCTGCTGGATGAGCGAGGTGCCTGGTATGGCTTATGTGGAACTTTCCGACGGAACTCAGGTCTGGGAGACCTTTGCCGGCAGACGTATCTTCAAGCGCCTGCATTCTGTTCAGATCAATGGACTTGAACCTGGAGCGGAACTCTGTTACCGAGTCTGCGGACAGGATCTTACAGATGACAGCAACGCGCGCAATCCTCGCTTCGGGGATATCTATGAGGGACAATGGCAGCGGGTCAGGACCTTTGACCCGGAGGCCGAAACCTGTCGCTTCTCAGTTTTCAATGACATCCACAATCAGGTAGATGAATATAGCGCTCTGGCCGCGCAGGTCGACTCTGCCGCTACGGATTTCCTCTTCCTGAACGGCGATATCGTCAGTGCAGGCAACTATGTGGCTGATACGCTTGTCCGCTATGAACTTGAACCGCTCGGAACTCTTGCTGCCGGACTTCCTGTGCTCTTTGCCCGTGGTAACCATGAAGGCCGCGGCAACAATCCTCAGCTGGTCGCAGATATCTTCCCGAACGAAGATCCGGCTCCATTCTACTATACCTTCCGGCAAGGTCCGGTCGCCTTCATCGTTGCCGATGGCGGCGAGACCGGCTATAGCCGGTCCATCCTCTACAGCGGCTCTGCCGTGTATGAGGATTATATCAATGAGCAGATCCGATGGGCCCGCCAGGCGATGCAGGAGCCGCTTTTTGCCGACGCTCCGGTCAAGATCTGCCTGATACACGTCCCGATGATCGACCATCCGGACAAGAACGATTATCTGCTCCAGCGCTGGCTCAATGTCCACTTCGTCCCTCTTCTGGACGAAGCCGGCATCGACCTGATGATCGGCGCAGACCTCCACGAATTCATGTATCTTACCCCAGGCACCATGAACAATCCGTTCCCTATACTCGTCAACGACGATGTCCGCCGCCTGGACTGCAGCTACGACTCAGGTAAGCTCACCCTGACGACGTTCAATGTCGCCGGTGAGATGGAATTCTCTACTGTGCTGGAAGTCGGATCCTTGTAGTCTTTAGATCAGGATATATTTAAGGATAAACAGGACTGCAAGAATGTACATTGCAGGGGACAGCTTCTTGAATTTGCCGCAGATCATGTTCATGAGGACATAGGTGATCATTCCTATAAGGATTCCGTTGGAAATGGAGTATGTAAGCGGCATCATGAGCATACATACGAATGCGGGAATTGACTCTGAGAAATCGTCGAAATCTACATTCTTGATCTGTTCTACCATCAACAATCCGACGATGACCAAGGCAGGAGCAGTGGCTGCAGAAGGAATTGAAAGGAACAGCGGTGAGAAGAACATTGCTATTACGAAGCAGCCTCCTACAACCAGAGCGGTCAATCCTGAGCGGCCTCCCTGAGCCACTCCGGCAGCACTTTCAACATATGTTGTAGTAGTGGAAGTTCCCAGCATCGCTCCTAGAGTCGTAGCTATGGAGTCTGCCATGAATGCCTGCTTCACTCTGTAGATATTACCGTTTTTATCTAACATCTTTGCTTTTGTACACACTCCGACAAGAGTTCCCACCGTATCAAACATATCAATGAAGAAGAAGGTGAAGACAACAACCAGCATGTCGACAGAGAAGATCTGATCGAACTCGAACTGGCAGAAGATCGGGGCTATGGATTCCGGCGCTGATACGATTCCCTTGAACTCGGTCACACCAAGAGGAATGCCGATGACCATAGTGATGATGATTCCCAGAAGTATTGCTCCCGGTACATTACGGGAATACATGAAACCGGTGATGACCAGACCGATGAAAGCAAGAAGTGCAGATCCGGATGTGACGTCTCCAAGGGTCACAAGAGTTGCGCTGTCCGGTACTACGACACCTGCACTCTTCAGACCGATGAAAGCGATGAAGAGTCCGATGCCGGCTCCAATGGCATTCCTCAGACTCATAGGAATCGCATTCACGATAGCTTCTCGTAAATTGGTAAGTGTCAATATTATAAAGATAAGACCTTCAATAAGAACTGCTGTAAGGGCGAACTGCCATGAATAGCCCATTCCCATGCACACACTGTATACGAAGAATGCGTTCAGGCCCATTCCCGGAGCAAGGCCAAACGGGAGCTTGCCGATAAAGGCCATCGCCAGGCATCCTGCTATGGCAGCCAGAGCGGTGGATGTAAATACAGAACCTACCGGCATGCCGTCAAGCTCGCCGAACATTGTCGGATTGACAGCAAGGATATATGACATGGTGAGGAAGGTAGTGATACCGGCAACGATCTCAGTGCGGACTGTTGTCTTTGTGGAATCAAATCCGAATAGTTTCTTAAGCATATCGTTTTCAGTTTAGAAAGTCCATTTTGCACCTACGGCCGGCATCGCATGGAATCCTTTTGCAACAAAGTTTGCCGAAAGTTCCAGTTCTCCACCGACACTGAGATTGATCTTTTCCCATCCTTTGATCTTATTCATGTTCACCCAGAACTGAGGTTCGGTCATGAAGATGAATTCCGTTCCTTGCCATGGACGATGTTCTCTCCAGAAATCGGCGAATCCGCTGAACGTGCACCAGCCTTTCGCAAACTCGATTCCCCATACACCTGTAATCTGGAAATTGTGCATCTGACACTTGCCAAGAGCATCTACTGTTCCGGGAATTGCCTTATACATGGCAGAGACTGACCATGTCTTTGTAAAATCCTTGGAGTGACCGGAATATGTAAGACCTCCGAGGAATGAATTGTTGAAGGCAGTTCCTACGCTGAGTCCGCCGTTGTATTCCAGGTGGACTGACAGCCAGTCTACCTTGGAGTCCTGCCAGAAATTCAGTTCACGGGCGATTTCCCAATATGCTCCAGTGGCTTTGGGATTGTAGTCGAAGTCAATAAAGAAGAATGTGCTTCCGCCGGCATCAGGACGGAACATTTCCACCGTTGATGTGACGCATCCTCGACCGGCATCATAGAACAGCTGCAAGTTCTGAGCCTGTGCTTTATTTATCCCTGATATGGAGATAATGGATAATAGCAGCATAGATGTAATGAATGGCTTTTTCATAAATTACGGTTTGTCGATGTAAATATAGCAAATATGTGGCAACGTAGGAGGGGTTTTGGAAACTATTTCGGAAATAGCAGTCGGCGACCTCCTTGAAACCGTCGAGTGGGACTATCCGAATTTCCACCTTACGATGCATTGCTTCTTATGCACTCTTCTGTCCGAGTCGGTCAGCTTGAACGAACATGCGGCAGCAGCATGGCTTTGCCGGGAGAGCCTTCACTCCGTGAAGTCGCATTGTAGGAAAAGTGAAGATTCACCTCATCGAGTGTATAATTCGATGAGTTTTTTTGTACTTGTCTATGATAGATTCCCCCAATTCTTCACCTCTATCATAAAACAAAATCAAAGCGCTATGTTAATTACACTTTGTCTGATCATATTGGGCTATATGATTGTTGGAAAGGATGTGAAGCCCTGGGTGGAGAAACTCAAGTCTGTGGATTGGAAGTCGAAGGCATTATAATGATGAAGACGATGAGTGTTACAAAAAGGATATTCGGAGTGCTGTCATGCCTTCTGGTGTATGTTGGAGCAGTTGCTCTGGATCTTTATAATGCCGCCCGTTATAAGGAGGTGGCCTATCTTAATGGAGAGCATCTTTATACAAATTGGTATTCGGTTTATGATATACCGGAAGTTCATTGTATAGACGGCTTTGATATATTTTCTGCTTGTATTTGGTCGATGTTGTTGATACTGCCA
>JAFYUS010000031.1 GCA_017549505.1 Bacteroidales bacterium
CATATCGGTCTTTGGCGCAGGTGGCAGACGCTTTTCTATCGTGCTTTCATGAGTTTCATACCTGACCTTCAACGCCCTGGCATTGCGGAGCTGCTCCTTTATGTCAGTTATGATACCCATCGGAACATTTTCGTCAGCGGAGATAGATACTGTCGTATTGAACATTTCCTCACCGGCAAAATATTCAGACACTGTCTTGCTGATAGTCTCAATGTCTGTCAGATTGTCATTGCAGTAAATGGAGTACGTTCCTTTCTCATCTGTGCTTTTGGCAACATGGATACGGAAGGTAAGCGGTTCTTGTCGGTCTGAAGTCAAGTTCGTGGCAGTTTTCTCTGCTTTTGCTTCACTTTTCACTCCGCAGCCGAAGGCTAAAAATGCAGCTGCGATTACGGGGAGTGTGGCAGCCAGCCTGATCCAGGCCCCTTTGCCACGATGAGATTGAGTCATCATAATGAATCTTTGTTTTGTCAATGAATGATTCAACCCACAGGTAATATCCGGATTATAACCAAAGAGTTGTTTGAATATGGTTGTTCTATAAGTTTTCAGATTCCAGCCTTCATCCAGCACATCCTTGTCAGCTTCCCATTCCTGCACCTCCTCCAGATCCTTCTCTGCCATCCAGAAGAACGGATTGAACCAGAAGATAGAACGGAGTACCGACATGAAAAGTCGCTCGTATGAATGTCTGTGACGTACGTGACTTGCTTCATGAGTGAGGATCTGTCTGCGTTCCTGAGGCTCATAGTTGAAGCCCATGAATATGGTCCTGATGAAAGAGAACGGAGTCTTTATGTCCTCGTGTTCAGCAAGTGTATAGTCCTCTTCGTATGTGAGCTTAGACTTGCTGCGAAGCCTGTATATCCTGGCTGTGTTGTATGCGAGCAGAGCAAGTGATATGGCTCCGACTAATGTGTACAGGATGGTCAGGATCAATTTCAGGTCAATTGATTTGCCTGTTATTTGGGCTGATGATTCAGGCTTTATAGCCTCGCTACTATGATTGACTGCGACTGCTTCTACCAGGTCAGCTGGAACTGCACCGAAATCGTCAAAGCTGAACACAGTCCATTCGCTGAGTCTAACCACGCTCTCAGATGGATACAACGGTACATCCATAATCGGAATTGTCACAGAAAGCACCATTGTTACTATCAGATAGGCACGGCAGATCCTGAAGCCGACTTTCTTTGCCAACATCCAACGATATAGCACCAGGAAGAGTCCGCTGCAGATCAATGATTCAACTATGAAACTGATTACTGACATCATAGTAGGGGATTAGAATGTCTATTTGTCTCCGTTCAATATCTTAAGAATCTCATCTGTCTCTTCAAGAGAGATTGACTTCTGCGACGAGAAGAAGTTCACCATACGGCTTACTGAGCCTTCGAAGAAGTTATCAAGGACGGTACGCATGTATGTGTTGGTGTATTCCTCCTTGCCGACGATAGGGAAGTACTCGTACGTCCTTCCGTATGCCTTGTGCGAAACGAATCCCTTGTTTTCAAGAATTCGTACAATTGTTGACACAGTATTGTACGCTGGCTTTGGTTCAGGCAGTTCTGCAAGGATATCATGTACCAACACCTTCTCCTTCTGCCAGATTATCTGCATGATTTCAAGCTCAGCCTTTGTAAGCTCCTGAGTTCTCTTCTTTAATGTCTCTCCCATTATATTTCGTCTATATTATGTAACAAATATGCACCGGAAAATACGGTTCTCCGAACTTCCCGATGCAAACATAAAACTAATATTTTAATATTCCAACTAAAAGATTAGTTAATTAACGAAATTTTTCATTTCAGTCTAGTAATTCATTGAATCGCTCTCGTATTGATGACGAGAGGGTAGTATCTCCATATTCGTCAGCAACGGATACCAGGACTGCAAGAACATTATAGCACGCGTCAAAGTAATCTTCAGCATCCTCATAGTGCTTAAGGAAAAATTCACACGAGTGAAGAACTTGGTCAGACATCGACGAGCACAATAAAGAGGCTTTTTCTGGTTCTCCAGCAAGATAGTAAGCCTCAATCATACATATGAGATCTCTCTCGTTGGAAAATCCGTACAGGATGATATCAAGCGGAAAGTTCTCCTCAGGAATCACAGACTGGCATTTATCGAGGATTTCCACTGCCATGTCATATTCTCCGGCTTCGACCATTTCCATTGCCACAGATGCAAATATCCCTCTCTGAGACATTACTCCACAGAATGTGTAAAGGTTCTGATAGTCTACGAACCAGTCAGTTCTCTTCAGTGTATCCCATGTGTACAAGGATGTCATCTTACGATAAAGTTCATCCGTGTCGGTAAATCCTCTTTCAGAGAGATTTGTCTTGTTCTTGATAGGAACGAAACGATAGGTGAATCCGTCATACATAAGGTAGTCCTTTATACCGACCTGAAGATCACCTCCTGCACTGAGGAAATTCAGCGGCCTGTCCCATTTGTAATTTGATAGAAGGTCGAGTAAGAACAGTTCCGGCTTTGTAACTCCATTCTTGCCTTCCGGAATCGTCAAGACAATCTCTGATGGAATCATGTCTGCATATTTCTCGTCCAGAATACCATACTTTATCACATTCTCCTTGTTTACCGGTATGCTGAATCTTCTCGATACTATATAATCTGCATATTCACCGTTTGTCAGCGGTATCTTGGCATCAGGATGACGGAACACTTTCATTACATCAGCCAACGGATATACCGAGTCGCGTGCATCATAAATGAGCACATACTCGTTTTCTCCTTGCATATAATGCCTCTTTCCGAGGGCCAGATCCAGCGGAGCAGACTCATTTGATGCGTATTTCATCTGGTCTATGTGCCAGTCCGCGCCAAGAAGGGAAGTATTGACTATACGTACATCAGTACGGAACCCCTCTACCTCCTGAGCATACCAGAGTGGGAATGTGTCATTGTCCCCATGGGTTACGAGTATTCCATTTTCTCCGACTCCTCTAAGGTAGTTGTATGCAAGTTCAGGCGCAGTGTATCTGTTGCTGCGGTCATGATCATCCCAGTTCTCGGTGGCCATCAATGCGGGGATTCCCATGCAGGCACATACCGTGACTGCAGC
>JAFYUS010000032.1 GCA_017549505.1 Bacteroidales bacterium
CGGTCCAGCTTCATACGGTATGACCGACACTATGGGTCGTATGCACTCTGACGCACAGTTCGCAGGTTCTTCATCAGTTCCAGCACACGTTGAGATGATGGGATTCCTCGGAATCGGTAACAACCCTATGGTAGGTTGTACAGTTGCTTGTGCTGTTGACGTTGCTACAGCTTTGAACAAATAGTTCAAAGCTATCGCTTGAAAAGAATAATGCTCGGCTCATCGCCGAGCATTTTCTTTTCTACTATCTCAACCCCTGTCACTTCGTGACATCCCCTTTCAGGGGAATACCGACCACTTCGCTTCGCTTGGGTCGGGCGTCCCCGCTGCTTCGACTTTCTTCGAAAGTCTCGCTGACGCGGATGACGCGACGCTGAAGCGCCTTGTTAAGATCTCGCACCCAATGAGCGACCTGATTCCGATGGGTCGCAAAAGTACATAAAAAGCCACTCCGTAGAGTGGCTGATTTAGTATATATATTATTCTGCAACACAACGTACAGGGTTACATTGAGCTTTTGGATCTGCATGATTGGCATCTGCATCCATCGCGTTTTTTACACGGTCCTTCAAATTCTTCATACCTTAGTCATCTTTTCTAAATAATAGCAATCCGACTCAATTTGCATAAAAAAATCACCTCCGTTTCCGAAGGTGATTCTAAATATAAGTTACTTTCCTAACTTCTGTCCAACTCTGCCAATAAATTCTCGGACCGGTTCTATCAGTGGGCGCATTTCTCCTTCTGTAGTTTGATAGATACAATTGTAATCTCCCTTTTCTCTCATAGTCTGTAACTGGGAATACAACTTCGCATCTTCAATAGGAAAAGTCCCTTCCTTCACATAGTGTTGACCGAACATAAGGATAGCCCCTTTGTGTGTACCAACTTTATGCCCATCATTAATCAACAATGCTGATACTGCGTGAAATACAGAATAGTATAATCAATTTGCCACGACATCCCAAAAACCAATCCCTGCATTTCCTTCTGCCTGAGCAAGAAAGGCCACCGCTTTTTCATATTCCAGATTTACGAGAATCTGGCGTTCCTCATCGTCAGTTTCATATCAGATAAATTGCATCTTGTTGAACATTCTTATAGAAAGGAGTGAATGAATTATTATCCCATTCTTCCTTTGTGTATAGGACTGGACTGATCAACTGGCCGAGATTCCAACCGAGAACCATAAACGGAAATGACACATTGTCGTAATCGCTCTGCTCGATTTTAGGCTTATCCAATATTATGAGCAGATCCCAATCAGAGGAATCAGTCGCTGTTCCGCGAGCCTGAGAACCATACAGAATCAAACGGCCACCCTGTGGGAGATTTTGCTTTCCCACATAAACTATATGATTCAATATTTCCTTTTTCGTCCTCATATCTTCTGCAAAATTAAGATTTTCCGTTGATTATGCAAATTTAAGGCTAACTTTGCACTTATTATGTGAAGCGTACATCACGTTGCCACTTTATGGATTTACAGTTCTTTGATTTATTAACCAGGAGTGATTATTCTGATATAAATCAGTGTTTTGCAGGGCTTTAGCGATCCACGATGCAAATACTGATATTCAGATCTGAGCGAGTTACCGACACTATGGGTCGTATGCACTCTGATGCTCAGTTCTCCCTTATGACCTCGGTATCTATAACAACCATATGGTCGGTTACACGGTTGCTTGTGCGTGTGGCTGTCATATGACTGACTTTTGGCAGAAGCTTTCAGAATCATGAGTTTTTTCGTAAATTGCGGAAATTTAACTCTATTATGAACCGAAAACTAATAACCGTGGCGATTTCGCTACTTGCTGCCATGACGGCATCTGCCCAGCAGTCGAACATAAACCTCATCTACAATCCTCAGAAAGATACCGAAGGCTTGATTCCCTTCAGCGCAAATCTGAATTCACCTCAGGTAAATGACGACCAGACCGTCACTTTCCGACTCAGAGCCCCTAAGGCAGAGTCAGTAGCTCTCTCAGGCGCAATGACAACTGTCATGGGAGTACGTGGAAACATACCTTTTACCAAAGGGGAAGATGGAATCTGGACCCTTACCATCGGTCCTCTCCCTGTAGACATGTACCAGTACAATCTGGTTGTAGACGGCGTCAGAATGGCAGATCCGAACAACACATATGCATCCTTTACGGCAATGCCACCTTACAGCGAACTCATCATCCATGGCGACGGACCATCATGGTGGGATGCCAAGGATGTGCCTCACGGAGCCATCACACGTCATATCTACTACAGTCCTGTAACCGAAGGACAGCGTGAACTCTATGTATACACTCCCCCTAAGTACAATCCAAAGAAGAAATATCCTGTCCTCTACCTTATGGGCGGAAGCGGCGAACTCCCTTCAAACTGGATGTATGACGGACGTGTGAACTTCATCATGGACAATCTCCTGGCAGAAGGAAAGGCAGAACCGATGCTGATCGTACTCGTGAACAATCAGGTCGTTCACCGTAACCATCCTCAGCACGCCGACCTTACTTTCGACATCATGGAGCGTGAGTATCGCGAGGCCGTAATCCCATTCATCGACAGTCACTACAAGACCATCGCAAATCCTCACGGACGTGCCATTTCAGGTCTTTCAATGGGTGGACGCCACACTATGTTCGTAGGTCTTAAGTCACTTGACCTCTTCGCAAATTTCGGTATCCTCAGCGCAGGTGACAACAGACCGGAAGAGACACTCGGCGAATTCCTCAATGATCCTGAAGCAAACGAAAAGGTGGATTATCTGTTCATCGGACAGGGAGGCGATGAAGAGAAGGGCATGTTCAATTTCCGTGTAAAGCCATTCAGGGAAGCACTCGACAAGCACGGAATCGAATATGAGTACTTCTGCATAGGTGTCACAGGTCACGACTGGTCTACATGGAGAGGTCTCCTCTACTACGGATTCCTTCCGAATCTTTGGAAGAAATAAACCATCTATGTTATATAAAAAAGGTACTTTTGCTCATAATTAAGAATCTGATATTAGTCAATTTTTCTTCAAGATTCTTCCTTTATTCCAATAAACTTTGCCTCTATTTGTCCAATTCTTCCGATTTGGTAAATTTGCAGAGTCATGATAAAAGATATAGAATTATTGGATAGCGGAAGCATCTTGAAGGGGCTTCGCTTTCCTCATAAGATAAAGGATGTGACACAGATTGTGATCACTGCAGGACAATTTTCCTGCCTGGTTGATTTTCGCATGTGGTCACTGAAAGCTCCAGCAGTAGCTCTTTTCCTGCCGGGTCAGGTGGTCGAGTCGATAGATATTGATGAAGATTTCGCCGGATTCGGCATGGTGATGAATCAGGCATTTACCGATTCGTTGAATCTGCCTGTCAGTCTGCAGGAAAGGCTATTCATCAAGGACACACAGTTCTATAGCGTCTCCGAAGAGGTCATAGATGTCCTTGGCTCTGTCTACAGACAGGTCTCCAGTCTGATGAATCAGCCAGACAACCCATATAGGGAAGAAGTAATAAGACACTTGTTTTCTGCCCATTATTATGGACTCGGATACTATATGCATGGCCTCCAGAGTCAGCCTGCTGCATTGACTGTCCAGCAGGAAAAATGTGAAAGATTCATGTCGCTAGTTGCTGAAAACTTCAAGACTCAACGCGATATCGGTTTCTATGCAGACAAACTTTGCGTGACCAGCAAATATCTCTCTACCATGCTCAAGCAGGAGACAGGCATGACAGCTTTGGACTGGATAGAAAGACATGTAGTCCTATATGCCAAGAGCTGCCTTTCGTCGACATCAATGACCATTCAGGAAATAAGCGACGACCTCGATTTCCCATCGCAGTCTGTCTTCGGCAAATACTTCAAGAGAGTCGAAGGCATATCTCCAAAAGCATACCGTCAGTCCTTGTCGAAAGACTGACGGTAATGTCATATGATTTCAGCGATAAGATGACCTGATGACATTTCATGGCACCGGCCATCCTTGATTGCAATCTTCATGAACGGATGTCTGAAATGCAGATAATCTTCAATGAGGTTATTGACAAACGCAGTGATATCTTCCTGGCTGCACATATCCTCCCTGTACTCTATAGAAAGCTTGTTCTTCCAATATGAGACATCCACCATATTCCTCGTCATCCTCATACGCACCTTTCTATTCGGATTACTCATCATCGGAGGCGGAGCTACAGGATTATCAATCACTATACGTTTTCCTCTGACCTCAAGCACCTTTTGGTTCAGAAAAGGCATTCTACCGAATGACTGCTTAAGTCCATGCATCAGACATACATGATGAAGAGGCTCTTCAAATATCACTGTCGTTGTAATCATTACTTGTTGCTCTTCGCCTCGTCAATCCTCTTCTGAGCAGCTTCCTGACGTGATCTGGCCTCATCCATCTTCTGCCTGTACTCCTGCTCCTGAACCATCTTGCGTGTCTCAGGATTTCTCTTCGCCTTCTGCTCCTGATAGAAAGCCTTTGTCTCCATCTTCTGTGCCTTGAAGTTGGCCTTATCGATCTCCCTCTGCATTCTTGCACTCTCCTTCATATCGCGGAATGCCTGCTTGAAGAATCCCGGTTTCTCGATCTCCTGTGTCTGTTCCTGAGCCATAGCTCCTGTAGTCATGCCTGTCATAAGGGCGGCGATACCCATAATCTTAATAAACTTCTTCATGTCAGATATCTTTTAAATATGTGTAATCATTTATCAGTTTCGTCTCCTTCAAGAAACGTCTCGACGAAGTTTCACAGTCGCAAAGGTATGTTAAGAGAATGAGGAATATTTTTCAGAAAAACCGACAAATTGGTCAGATTTGCCGAAACTTAAAATCAGATAATAAATTATAGCTTAACACTTTGGCAAATCTAACCAATCCAAAAGCGAAATCCGCCAACTGAACCATTCAGCTGGCGGAATCCTCAATAACTTTGCCAATAATCTTATAGCTTATCAATCATCTGCAATCACTAGCCCAAAGAATAAAGTCCAAAGAGTGGACAAACCTAGACTTATATCAAACATTGTACACATGGTTCCTGTGTCGGAGAGTGGCCCCCACAATTTAAACTTCAACGTGTCGCGGAAGAAATAGGCAACATTTTGTATAAATGCAGGCAAATTATCAGTAAGTCGCGTTTCACAAGATATTAAAAGTATGAAAGCAGCAAGCAGAATCACTATGACATCAATCAAGCCAAGTGAGTTAAAACTGCGGTCATTAATCTTTGTGAGCATCATTAAGGGGCCGCCTATAAAAAGCGTCATCAAAGGTACCGTTGCTATTGCGGTAACAATAAAATTCCAACCTGGCGAAAGAAGCAGACCTAAAAACATATCCTTTATGAAGTCCACTAAAGAGAAAAGAAAAAGGCCGACATTACAAGTCCATAATGATATCCATAGACTTGCCAGCACACAAACAAGCGTGAATAGACCATACAAGGTGTCTAGTATAAAGTTTCTGACCATATTCAGTTAATTTAAACAGAGCACAAAGATACATAAAAATCTACACTACAAATAAAACAGATACTTGAAGCATTATCGCTCAAAATTACCTAACTTTACGACTATGAACATATAAAATATCGGTTCCATGAAAAAAGTACTCTATCTTCTGATGCTTGCGATGCCTATGGCAGCAAGCGCACAGATTTCAAACGACGACGTACACAAATATGATCACCTGTACCGTTCGCAGTATAGGAACGAAATATCGATTCCCGGTTTTGACGGTTATCAGACTCTGAAATGCGACTTTCATATCCACACCGTCTTTTCAGACGGACTGGTATGGCCGTCAATAAGAGTACAGGAGGCATGGCAGGAAGGCCTTGACGCCATCGCAATCACCGACCACCTTGAATACAGGCCGTTCAAGGAAACTGTCGTTTCCGACAACAACAAGTCATACGACATAGCAAAGGAGAGCGGTGACGGATATGGATTCATCGTCATAAAGGGTACGGAAATAACACGCAGCAAGCCACTTGGCCACCTCAACGCCCTCTTCATCAAGGATGCGGACGCGCTGGACGTCGAAGATCCGTTGCAAGCCATAGACATAGCGCTGGAACAGGGCGGCTATATAATGTGGAACCATCCGGGATGGCCTGACGACAAGTCGACATTCTATCCTATACATGAAGAGCTCATCAAGGCAGGCAAGATAGACGCATACGAAGTATACAATTACATGGAGTCCTATCCGCTTACTTTTGACTGGTATGAGCAATACGGCATCGCTCCGGTAGCGAACACAGACATTCATGGTACTGTTGCCGGAGATTATCCATGCGAAGACGGTGAGTTCCGACCTATGACGCTTGTATTTGCCAAGGAGAAGAGCGAAACAGGCATCAGAGAGGCGCTGGATGCAAGACGCACATTGGCCTTCTTCCACGGAACACTTGTCGGAGACAAGGAATATCTTACGAAACTTGTGGGCGCATGCCTGGAAACCAGACCTTTAGGAGAAGATAAGATCCAGGTGACAAACGTATCGGACATCTCATACAGAATGAGTGACGGCAAGTATCTATACATTTTCCCTGCAGGCAAGACAGTGATCATATCAAAGCCTGCAACCGAACTCACAGTCCTCAACTGTCTGTATGGACACAAGAAAACTTTGAAATACTCGTTCCAATAGGAATCAATGAGCAAAGATGAATCCGAAATAGATTCGAGGGCCTTGAGGTCTGTTGAGGCCGGTCTTGCGTATAGCCATCAGCCAGTCTGCCTTGACGGTAAGCCGTAAGGCCTCCCCTACTGCAATGTCGCATCCGACGAACGGATCGACAGCGAAGAAAGGCTGCTTGTTGAAGACAGCATTCACCTCTGGAAGCCAGTCGTGGCTGTCGCCTTCAAACATATAATATGCTGTCTCCATTCCTCCGCCGACAGTAGCTCCGACATATGGATAGAAACGTCCTGCCTTCCAATACCAATCTGCCAGTACACCTGTCCAGAAGAGTTTGTTGTGGCTTCCTTTGACCAGGTCCTTCTTCAATCCAAGTGTAGAGAAATAGCCTTCAAAACCGGTACGGAAGTGATCGGTAAGGTGGAGTCTTGCAACGCCTCCTATACCGAATGTAGCCCCTTTGGGATTATAGTCATAAGGATTGTCACCGCCAAACTGGTAACCGCTGTGGAGCATCATACCGCCCGAAAATCCCTTGATGAATTTCTTTTCCTGTGCCATACAGCAGAAACAGAGCATGCAGGATATACAGATCAAAATAAAGCGTTTCATAACTAAAGTCCATTTGAGCGGACAAAAATAGCAAAAATCGGAGATTTATAGTTATATTAGCCATATCAAACAATACAAACTATGAACTTTACAGGCATTATCGTAGGACTTGCTACATTTCTCATCATAGGAATCTTCCACCCTATCGTAATCAAAGCAGAATACTATCTTGGAACCAGATGCTGGTGGATGTTCCTGATCGCAGGAATCATCTTCGGAGCGATATCGATACTTGTAGACAACCTGATTCTTTCCACCGTTCTCGGAGTGACTGCATTTTCATCATTCTGGAGCATACTTGAATTGAAGGAGCAGAAGGAGCGCGTCAGAAAAGGATGGTTCCCGGCTGGCCCAGGTCATGAAGATTAATAATCAATCCATATAAGACTATGAAGATACTGATCATCGGAGGTACAGGCACGATCAGCAGTGCCATCACCAGACAGCTTGCAGCAGAGGGCCATGACCTCTGGCTGCTGAACCGCGGAAGCCGCAAGGCGGATCTTCCGCGAAATGTAAAGTTAATTACGGGAGACATCAATGAGCATCCTGAAGAAGTGGTGAGCAAACTCGGAGATGAGTCATTCGATTCAGTCTGCGAGTTCATCGGATTCGTCCCTGAACAGATAGAACGCGACATCAGAATCTTCTCAGGACGCACAAAACAATATGTATTCATCAGTTCGGCTTCCGCATATAACAAGCCAGCCCGACAGTATGTCATAACAGAGGGTACGACTCTGGCAAATCCTTATTGGGAATATTCGCGCAACAAGATAGCATGCGAAGCCATACTCATGCAGGCATATCGTGACAATGGTTTCCCTGTTACTATCGTACGTCCGAGCCACACATACTGCGAACGTTCGGTTCCTGTAGGAGTGCATGGCAGCAATGGCAGCTGGCAGGTTCTCAAACGTATGCTCGAGGGTAAACCAGTCATCGTACATGGAGACGGAAGTTCGCTGTGGACAATGACATGGAACGAGGACTTTGCGAAAGGATTCATCGGATTGCTCGGCAATCCTCGTGCAATCGGCGAGGCATATCAGATAATGTCTGACGAATCACTTACATGGAATCAGATCTATCAAAGCATAGCAGATGCACTTGGTGTCGAGTTCAAGCCATATTATGTAGCATCAGACTATCTTGCGGCAGTCGCACCACCAAAATATGACCTCAGAGGCGGCCTGCTTGGAGACAAGGCAGTGTCAGTCGTTTTCGACTGCAGCAAGCTGAAACGTGCCGTGCCAGGTTTCTGTGCGACAACGCGTCTTGAGCAAGGTATCCGCAAAGCCATTTCATACATCCATGAACACCCTGAACTACAGAATGACGACCCTGAGTTCGACCTCTGGTGCGACCGCGTCATCGAGACACTGGAGGATTCCAAGAAATATCACTTTCTGACATAACCGTCAAAGACTTCAAGACGCTCGGTGATTATCTTGCGAAGGTACTGCACTTCAGCATCGTATGAGCCTAAGGCCTGGAAATTCATATGGACCTTGTCGTTCAAGACAGGCCAGCGCTTGAAGTTAAGTTCAGCTGATTCCTTCAGAAGATTATAATTTTCATCAAGATAAGACGGAAGAGTCTTCAGATTTCCTTCGTTGCACGCCTTCTCCCAAAGTTCCAGAAGGCGTGCCTTGGCTTCGGGATCCTGCTTCACTATACGGTCAGCGACCTGCCTTATCGCTTCACTGGCTGCACGTGCTCCTGTAAGATAAAGGAAATCAGGCTTGGTATTGATCGGATGGACGGTATAATCGTTATCAAACGCAATGTCGTGGTCCCATGCTGGTCCGACAAAGAGTTTACCGTCAGCCGCATCCTTATACATATAGACGCTCCAAAGCATATCGGGGTTGCCAGAAAACTCTCCGACTATGAAATTGCGGAGGAAGCTGTCGAGGTCCAGATACTTGCGATATCCGCTGACGGGATCCTTGAAACCAGAAGAAAGAGCTGCGCTTTCCATCTGGTTGAAGAAGTTCTCGATATAGCTCCACTGCTCCTTGGTGATGTCGTCCTCGTCAGGATGCTTGATTGTTACAGGAGTTCCATTCCATGATGTGAACATGACCTCCTCATCATATGCATAAGAATCTACCTCTATAAGATATCCGTCCTTTGCCGGAACACGTCCCGATGCCGCCTCAACCTGATCGCAAAGTTGATAACACCCTCTATATTCACCGTTTACGACGACATCCACAGGATGGCAATACGGAGTATATGCCTGACCTACCCTGCGGCTGATCTCAAACGCCAGGATGTTTCTCATCAGACTCTTGTCGCTGTAATTGCTGATCAGAGTCCATTTCTTGGCTGAAGCCGGAGCCCCGAGAGGGCTCTGCTTGGAATCGAACTTCAGTCTGTAAGGCTTTTTCGGGAAATAAAGCCAGCTGGCATTTCCTCGTCCTCGAACTCCGGTATCAAAGGTAGAGAGTATCTTCGTTCCGTTCTCGGAGATTATATAGACATTGCTTGAGATTTCATCCTCCTTTGAAACGATTTCCTGAGCTCCCTCAGTGTTGATCACGACTGTCGGGAGATTTGTGAACTGATAAAGTTTCGAGTCATCTCCTTCACCTTCGAAACCATAGAACTCCAATTCAGCCAGATTACATCTTACATCGTTTGGAGAAACATATCGGATATACCTGAACCCCCTTGAACAATCGATATCGCCATAATGCATCTTACCGGATTCTGCAGGGTTCTTTATCATATGAATCGGGATAGCATCGCTGAAATCAGGTTCATTTGCTCCCTGGATCACTGCTAGCTGTACCCTATTCTCCTGAGTGATACGCGGAGAATATCCCACCTTCCTTATGACATGCCTTGTTCCCAGATCGAGACCGACCCATGTTCCTGAACGGTCGTATGAAGCGAAATATGTCTCGTAATCTCCGTCAAATACATTTCCTTTTGCATTGACTGTCGTAGACTGCTGACCTGTCGTGTAATCAACCGAATACACCGAGCCTATTACGGTTCCTGAAAGCTTGACCGGCTCAGCATCCTTCTTTGTCGTGACTTTGGATGCAGATGCAGTCCAGAGCCTTTCGACCTCAGGTCCTTCTGCCCATGCCCAAACATGATACAACGTATTTTTCTTCAGACCCTCGATCTTGAGCTCCACCTTTCCGTCAGATGGTCTTCCGGCAGCCTTGACTTCAATGCCATCGCCCATTTCAGATGTTTCACCATAAATCACTCCCCAACAGTCGAATTCATCTTTATACACTCCAAGAGCATGAAGAGTAACGGTCATTGAATTCATTGTACTGGACGTCTTGATGATCGAGAGATTGATCTTCTTGTCTGAAGCATTGTTACCAACAGGTTCCTGTTCTTCCTGACAGCTACAAATAAAGAATGAAAATCCGACAATCAGAGCAAAAATACGTTTCATATATAAATCAGTTTCAGTGTTTCCTACAAAGATATGATTTTTTGCATAATTTTACGAAATTTGCAACAAACTGTAACCAATCCACAAACAAATGAAAAACAATATCACTGACAATTCCAGGGAAGTCTGGATAGACTGGTTGAGAGTAGCGGCATGTTTTATGGTCTTCGTGGTTCATAGCACCGAACCTTTCTATCTCGGAGGGGACGGTTCACTGATCCTTACTGAAACAGACGCATTCTGGGCATCATTCTTTGACTCATTCGTACGTTCGTGCGTACCATTGTTCATAATAGCATCAAGCTATCTCCAGTTCCCTACCCATTATCCGACTATGGAATTCTTCCGCAGACGTGCCGTAAGGATACTGGTTCCGTTCCTGTTATGGACAGTCGTGTATGCATTCAGATGGGGCGAGCCTGTAGAAAACTTCAGGAATCTGCTTCTGAACTTCAACTACGCAGCGGGGCACCTCTGGTTCGTATACATGCTGCTGGGTGTCTATCTCCTGATGCCTTTGCTGTCCCCATGGGCAGAAAAGGTGGAAAAGAAGGAACTTCAGGTATATCTCGGCATCTGTCTCTTCACCACAATGATTCCTCTGATCCGCGACTGGGCAGCAGGCGGTGCCACCACGGTCATCTACGGACCGTCGGGACTGCCGCGTCAGGCACTCTTCCCTCTTTGGGGTGAGGCAAGCTGGAACGCATACGGAACATTCTATTATTTCAGCGGATTCATAGGATATCTTCTCCTTGGCCTCTATTTCCGCAAGTTCGTCGGCGAGCTCTCATGGAAGAAGACCCTCGGCATCGCAATCCCGTGCTACATAGCAGGTTTCGCAATATCTTTCGGAGGATTCCTACGCAGGGTATATCAAACAGCAGAAGGTACATTCCCTGTAGGAGGCCTTGTAGAAAAGGCGGTATGGTGGGAGACGACATGGTGCAACGACACGATCGGAGTCGTCCTCATGGCCATCGCCTGGATTCTGGTATTCAAAAAGATCAAGGCAGAAGGACGTTTCTACAAAAACGTACTCCTGCCTGTATCAAAAGCCAGCTACGGCATCTATCTGATGCATCTGCTCATACTTGTTCCGATCTGCGGAGCATTCAGAAACTGGCTTGGAAGCGGTTCTGAAGGTGTTCTTGGTTTCTGGACCACACCTGCTGAAATCCTTCTTTCAGCAATTACTGCATTCATCGGCACATCATTGGTTTCAGTCCTGATACGCCGGATACCTAAAATCGGAAAATATATCGTATAAGCTCAAGAGGCGGTCAGGAAAGAATCCTGACCGCTTCTTCTATATTGTTCGGACGGATGATCACGTTTGCAGAGTCACCGTCAGAGAAAGCATACATATACTCTATGAAGATACCGTTTGCAGCCAGCTTCTCCAGGACTGCAGACAATGCGCCAGGTACATTCGGACTGTTCACACAAAGTACATCAGTAACCATAACGGCAATATCAGCTGCCCTGAGCACCTCAACAGCCTTATCGACATCCGGTACTATGAGACGCAGAAGTCCGAAGTCGGCGGTTTCTGCCATACTGAAGGCCTGCATGTTTATGCCGTTTTCTGCAAGTATCCTTGCAACTTCATTTATTCTTCCTGTCCTGTTCTCGAGGAAGATGGATAACTGTCTGATTATCATAATTACTGTAGTTTTCTTTTGTCGATGACATGTTTTCCTTTACCCTGTGCTCTCTCGATGCTTCCCGGCTCCATAAGGCGCACATCGGCAGCAATGGAGAGGACGCTCTTAAGTTTATCCGAGAGCCTCTTCTTCATCGCCAGCATGCTTCCGATATCGTCGCTGAAGAAGTCCTTCCTTACCTCTACCTGCACCTGGATGGTATCAAGATTATTGACTCTGTCAACCACAAGCATGTACTGAGGTTCGAATTCCGGCATCTCGAGGATGACGCTTTCCACCTGTGAAGGGAACACGTTGATTCCGCGGATGATGAGCATATCGTCGCTTCGTCCCACGATTCTTCCCATACGTACAGAAGTACGTCCGCAAGGACATTCGCCGTCCATAAGGGTACAGAGGTCCTTCGTACGATACCTGAGCAGCGGCATACCTTCCTTCGTAAGGGTCGTGAACACGAGTTCTCCCTGCTCTCCGTACGGAAGCTGCTCCAAGGTATCAGGATTGATGATTTCAGGATAGAAATGGTCTTCATTGATATGCGAGCCGTTCTGCTCCTGACACTCGTATGAAACGCCCGGTCCCATGATCTCGCTGAGACCGTAGATATTGTATCCTTTCAGTCCGAGACGCGATTCAATCTCCTTTCTCATGTTCTCGGTCCACGGCTCGGCTCCGAATGCTCCTACACGAAGTCCTATTTCGCTTTTATCTATCCCCATCTTGTCCAATGTCTCGGCAAGATAAAGTGCATATGAAGGAGTACATGCGATACCGGTGATGTTAAGGTCACGGATCAGGCGGATATGTTTCTCAGTATTGCCTGTAGAGGCAGGTATGACTGTCGCACCAAGATTCTCTACTCCATAGTGGGCTCCAAGACCGCCGGTAAACAGGCCGTAGCCATAACTTACCGAGAAGGTGTCATCCCTTGTGACACCGAATGCCGTAAGGCATCTTGTCATGACCTCCGACCACACCGCAAGGTCCTTGCGGGTGTAGCCGACGATCGTAGGATTGCCGGTCGTGCCCGATGACGCATGTACACGGACAATCTCCGATGCCGGAGCGGCCTGAAGGCCGTACGGATAATTGTCGCGAAGGTCCTGCTTCGTTGTAAAAGGCAGCTTCACGATGTCGTCGATCGTCACTATATCTTCAGGAGACACATTCATCTCCTGCATCTTGTTTCTGTAGAAAGGCACATTATGATATACATATTGCACCAGTTTCTGGAGCCTTTTTCCCTGCAGTTCCCTCATCTGCTCACGGCTCATGCATTCCTTGTTGGGATTCCAGATCATATTTTCTCTCATTTTATCGAATGGTCCTCACGGAACGCCTTCATGCGTTCCTGCAGGACCGGATATAATTCATCTTTCATTCGTGATGTACATGCACGCACACCTTTCTGTCCGCTGCCCGTAAGGGCGAGCGATATGCTGCTGACTCCGTAGTAGAGAAGTTCGCGGAGGAGTTCTCCTCCCTCCATCGAGCCGTAGCCGATGGTAAAGAAGAATCCATCGCCTACCTTCTGGCTTACATCTTCGTCATACACTATATGGAAACCGTTGTCGGTAAAGATCTTCTTCATCTTCTCTGCTCTGACCGCATACTCGCGTGTATCCTCGACAAAGTTCAGCTTTCCTTCTGTGGAGAGACGCAGCATCTCTGCATATGCGTACTGGGTAGAGGCCGTACATCCTGAAGTGATCATATAAAGTATGGATGCAATCAGGGTCTCACCGAACACTCCCGAATCCTTATATCGCTGAGCCATAGCCGGATACTGTCTCTCGAACAAGGCATCACTGATACAGACCATGGCGATACGCTGTCCGGCATAACTGAATATCTTCGACGCTGACAGCATGAGGATATAATTGTCGGTATAACGAGCTACTGTAGGAGGATAAGGCGGCTGGAAAGGATGTCCCAGATCCCTGCGGTAGTCCATGCAAAAATATGCAAGATCTTCCATGACTATGACATCGTATGCTGTCGCCAGTTCGCCTATTATCTTCAGTTCTTCCTCTTCAAGACATATCCATGCCGGGTTGTTCGGATTTGAATAGACTATTGCAGCCACATCTCCGTCCGAAAGCATCTCTTCGAGTTTTGCGCGAAGAGCCTGACCTCTGTACTCATATATATCAAATTCCTTCCATTCGACTCCCATGATCCTTAGCTGAGACTTCTGGATCGGGAATCCCGGGTCGATGAACAGGACCTTGTCCTTGCCCGGAAGGCGCTGTGTGCAGGCTATGAACGAACCGAACGATCCGGCCACGCTTCCCACCGTAGGGACACAGCTTCGTGCAGACACGTCGATATCCATGAAGGCCTTTACAAAACGTGAAGCCTCATGTTTCAGTTCCGGCACACCGGCAGCGGCCGGATACTGCGAGCCCACTCCCCTGTCAAGGGCAGCCTTTTCCGCCTCGACTCCATAAGCATTCACCGGAAGACCAGGAGATCCCTGGTCCATACGGATGAACGGTATGCCGGTCTCTTTTTCAAGACATTGAGCGACGAGCAGGACCTCACCTATGGTTGCTTTCGACAGGTCGGCAACATGAAGGTCGCTTACCGCTTTATTTACCAATTCTTCACTGAATATCTTCATATAACATCTGAATCATTTAATACCGGAAACTTCTTCCGGAATGCCTCAAGAGCATCCATATCAACTTCTGCTGTTTCAATTGATTCCACTCCATCCTCGCATGATGCGATTATTCTTCCGTATGGATCTATCACCATGCTGCCACCGGAATATTCATTGGACGGGTCGCTGCCGACACGGTTGACACCGGCGACATAACACTGGTTTTCTATAGCACGGGCCACCAGGAGAGACTTCCATGCATTGATACGGACAGTCGGCCAGCTTGCCACATAAAGGATCATATCATAATCCCCATGGTTGCGTGACCATATAGGGAAACGCAGATCATAACAGACTTCCAGCAGTATCCTCACTCCTCGAAATTCCACCACCACCCTTTCTGAACCGGCGGTAAAACGTTCGTGTTCACCACCATAAGTAAACAGATGCTTCTTATCGTACCACTCGACATTACCGTCAGGCTTTACGAAATAGAATCTGTTATAATATCTTCCGTCTTCTTCTACGGCTACGCTTCCGGCAATGGCTGCATCTGTCTTAGCCGCCTTCGCCTTCATCCACTCCAGAGAACGGAGTTCCGGTCCTTCTGCGATTCCCTCAGGATCGGTACAGAAGCCGGTAGAGAACATTTCTGGCAGGACATAGAGGTCAGCTCCCGGATTGGAGTCAACTGCAGCATCGGCTCTTCTTATGTTCTCAGAAACGTCAGCCCATGCAATATCCTGCTGGATGATGGAGATTTTCATTACATTCGTCTTAAGCATACAAAGATAATCATTGATATTTTCATTACCTTTGTTTTTTCCTGAAAAATGACAATAATATGATCTACTTCGATTCCGACTACATGGCAGGAGCCCATCCGAAAGTGATGGAACGCCTCCTTGAAACCAATTACGAACAGACTACCGGCTATGGCACGGATGCGTATACGGCAAAAGCCGTAACCCTCATCCGTGAAGCATGCGGCACTCCAGATGCAAGGGTACATCTCCTGGTCGGAGGCACTCAGACTAATGCTACTGTAATAGACGGCATCCTTGCCCGCCACGAGGGCGTGCTGGCTGCCGAAAGCGGCCACATCAACGTCCATGAGTCAGGAGCTATCGAGGCGACAGGCCATAAGGTCCTTACCCTGCCGTCATATCAGGGCAAGGTCAGCGCATGCGATGTCAGGAATTTCATAAAGGACTTCTACAGCGACGAGACATACGAGCATATGGTAGCCCCGGGAATGCTTTACATTTCATTCCCGACCGAATATGGAACGATCTACAGCCTAGAAGAACTGGAGGACATAAGTGCCGCATGCCATGAAGCGGACATTCCACTGTTCATAGACGGAGCACGTCTCGGATTCGGACTAGCGGCATCGGATGTCACCCTCAAGGACATCGCGCGTCTCGCGGATGTCTTCTATATAGGAGGCACAAAGGTCGGGGCATTGTTCGGAGAGGCTGTGGTAATTACTGACAGCCGTTTACTGAAGCATTTCACTCCACTTGTAAAACAGCATGGTGCCCTGCTGGCAAAAGGACGTCTGCTTGGTCTTCAGTTTGAAGCACTTTTTACAGACGGTCTGTATTTCAAGATCGGCGAAGATGCAGTAAGAAAAGCTCTCAGACTCAGGGAGATATTCGAAAAGAACGGTTTCCCTGCCGCAATGGACTCCCCTACCAACCAGCAGTTCTTCGTCCTTCCCAACAGCGTAATTGACAGACTGAAAGAGAACGCCAGCTTCGAACTGTGGGGACCACGCGGAGAGACAGAAACCACCGTCCGCTTCGTCACCGGCTGGTCAACCACCGACGAAGACATCGAAACGCTGAAATGCCTGATTGAAAGTTGCCGTTAAGCACCGCTTATAACAAATAAAAACACCCCGGATGTGGTCGAGCGAAGCATTTACCCATGCTTCTGCGAAGCGAGCCACATACGGGGTGTTTTTATTGTCGATACTACTTGAAGAGCAACTGAGCGACAGCTGTGATGTAATCGCGGCAGTTCATCCATGTGTGGCCACCGCCAGGATACATGGTCTTGTGCTCGATTCCTCTGTCCTTGAAGTTCTTCTCGAGCTGGAGTGAAGACTGGTAGAGGAAGTCTGACGTACCGCAGCTGAGCCATACGAGGTTCATCTTCTCGTTGATTTCAGCAGCAGGAGCGTATGTTCCGTTTTCGAAGTTTGCAGAAATCTCCGGACCGAAAATTGCCGGTGCGAAAGCACATACATAGTGGAACATGTCTGGATTACCGAGACCACAGGCAAGGGTCTGTCTTCCACCAAGCGAGAAGCCTGCTATAGCCCTGTTGTCAGCATCGGTAAGAACATTGTAGTTCGCCTCGATGAAAGGAACCACTGACTCGGTGAATTCCTTTGTGGTAAGCTGAGTATCCATAGGATTATACATCTTGGCCTGACCGCGGAGCATCATTTCAGGATATGGATTCGCATATGGCATCACAACTATCATCGGCTCAGCAAGTCCCTTGGCGATAAGGTTGTCGAGGATATTGTTGACCTTGCCCACCTTGAACCAGGTCTCATATGTATCTGTCATTCCATGGATGAGATAGAGGACTGGATACTTCTTCGAGTCGGCAGGATCATATCCCGGAGGAGTATAGATACATACAGGACGATCAAATCCTGTTGCATTTGAAGTGTACCATGTATAGCTTACCTTTCCGTGCGGTACCTTCTGAAGGTCCTGGAAATCAGGCTCCGGTCCCTTTACATCAGCCAAGCTTGCCTTGTATCCTTCGTTAGGGAAGATCTCCACATTGTTAGGGTCTGCAATCTTGGTACCGTCTATGATGAATGAGTACGGGTAGATATCAGGCTGGTCAGGCTTTACGGTAACAGACCATACTCCCCTGTCACCCTTGACCATAGGTTTCACACCTTCGAACATCTGGCACTCGAACTCAACCTTCTCTGCATTCGGTGCAAGCACACGGAACGTCGCACTGCCGTCTGCATTGTACTCAGGAGAAACGACTCCCGGAGGGAAGAGTTTCGCCATGAGTTCAGGAGTAAGTCTCTGACCATCTCTTGCAGGAGCGGCTGGTCTCGCAGGAGTCTGGACAGGTGCCTGTTTGCCTTTAGGCTTGACAGCCGTAGACTTGCTCATCGCCTCTGCCGACGCTTCCTTGTTGAAGAGAAGAGGGAATGTCTTTACTAGGAAATACCTTGCATTCATCCATGTATGGCCGAACATGCCTGTAGTGTACTCCTGTACATTTCTGATGCCCCTGCTGTCAAGGAATTCAGCATACTCCTTCGCGTTACCGTAAAGGAAGTCATCTGTTCCGACGCCGAGCCAGAAGAGGTTGATCTTCTTGTTTGTCTTCTTTGCATTGTCGTATACATCAGGAAGGGTCATGCTTGTAAACGAGCTGTATGAGCAGAGGTATGAGAACTTGTCAAGATTGGTAAGTCCGAAGGCAAGTCCCTGGTTTCCGCCACGCGAGAAACCACCGATAGCACGGCTGTCCCTGTCGTTGAGAGTGCGGTAGTTTGCCTCTACGTATGGCATAAGGTCGTTGAGAAGATCCTTGCTGAACAGGTCACCCATTGCAAAGGTGTTTGTACCTGCAGGATAATACTTGGCAGGATTACCATAAGGAAGGACGATGATCATCTCCTTCGCCTTGCCTTCGGCGATAAGGTTGTCGAGAATCAGGTTCATCTTTCCTACCTTGAAGTAGACTTCCTCAGTATCTGTAGTACCGCTGATAAGATAGAATACAGGATATTTCTTATCAAGATTCTTGTCGTATGTAGGAGGAGTATATACTATGGCATTTCCATAAAGACCCAATGTCTCGGAATAGTAGTTCACATAGTCTACTTTACCATGCGGTACCGACCTTACCTCGTGATACAGCGGTTCAGTACCTCTGACGTCTACCATCGAGTTCTTGAAACCTTCATTAGGGAACCAGTCAGGGTTCTGAGGATCCTGGACAGCGATGCCGTCTACCTCAAAGCAGTATGGATAGATATCCGGAACGACAGGACCGAGAGTGATGGTCCAAATTCCGTCCTCACGCTTCTGCATTTCAGTCTTGGGAGCGAACTGGGCGCTGATGACCACAGACTTTGCATGAGGTGCATTTAGATTGAATGTCACCGTATTGTCCTGATGGACAATAGGAGACGCGGAGCTAGGTCCTGTCGGACGTCCTCCGCGAGGCGGTTGTGCCATTGCCGGAAGAAGGAGGGCAACCAGGCAAAAAATGGATAAGAATTTCTTTAACATATCTGATCTGTTTTAGTGCTTCAGCATATTTGGTGATACTAAATTACAAGTTTTTAATCAATTTTGAAATTATTCTATAAATTTGTAGCATACTAATTGATTTTACCTGCAGTATATAAAGACAAATGATATGTTGAAGATAGGAGACAGAATGCCGGATTTCGAGGTCGTGGACCAGGACGGCAACAAGGTCAGTTCAAAGGACCTTATAGGAAAGAAGACCATCATTTATTTTTATCCCAAGGACAACACCAGCGGATGTACCGCCGAGGCATGCAACTTAAGGGATAACCATGAAGCCCTCATCGCAAGAGGATACAACGTCGTGGGAGTAAGCAAGGACAGCGCGAAGTCACATAAGAACTTCAAGGAAAAATACAATCTCCCGTTCACCCTGCTTTCCGACACGTCGACTCAGATGCTTCAGGCTTTCGGAGCATGGGGAGAAAAGAAGATGTACGGCAAGACAGTGATGGGAACCATAAGAAAGACTTTCATCTTTGATGAAGACGGCATCCTTACGGAAATAATAGAAAAGGTAGACACCAAGAACCACGCTGCACAGATTCTTGATTAAGACACATGAGCGACATGAAAAGACTATTCTTCGTCACTCTGCTGACAATGATTATGTCTGCAGGCTGCGAACCTTTTGAAGGTTATCCAGATGATGGTCCCGGCAACGATACTGAAATCCCGACACCGGAGCCGGAACCTGAACCGGAACCAGAGCCGGAGCCCCAACCTGATGGCATCAAGCCTTTTACAGTTGCAGACACAAAGGACGAAGGTATGGCATACGTCTGGGACGACAGTGTCATTCCGGAGATTACGATACACATGACTTCAGAAGAATGGAACAAGCTCCTGAAAAGATATGACGAGTATCAGCATAACGTGGACTACTTCCATGCGGACTTTACTTATAAGAAAGGGGCAGAAGTGACATTCATCGAAGACGGAGGAGTCCGTCTGAGAGGAAACACTTCACGCCGTCGCCCGGAGGGCAACGGCGGCGAAGTGCACAATGCCTCGAATCCGGACTGGCACCACTGCCACTTCGGAATCAACTTCAGGAAGTTCCATAAAGACAGCGACCATACGATAAACGGCATCAGAAAGGTGAACCTCAAGTGGTTCAAGGATGACCCATGCTACGTTCGCGAACTTTATTGCTATGACCTCTTCCGCCGTTATGGCATCTGGACAAGCGCATTTTCGACATACTGCCGTCTGTGGCTGCAGATTGACAATGAGACTCCGGCATATTACGGAGTCTATAATATGATCGAACCTATCGACGACGAATTCGTAGAAAGAAGAGTGGAGGGAATGTTTGAAAGCGACAAGGGTTTCCTTTGGAAATGCGTATATGGAGAAGGAGGAATGGCAGATCTCAGAAGCACTGACGACTGGAAATTCAACTGGGACCAGGACAATGGGGTCAACTACACATACGAATTCAAAGGTGATGAGGAAGACTTTGCCGCAGCAAAGGAACAGCTGAAGGACTTCATCCTGAAACTGAACGGAAAGGGCGAGGAAAGCTTCTACAAATGGATCAACGAAGTATGTGACGTTAATTTCATGTTGAAGACTTATGCTGTCAATGTGGCTGTAGGAATGTGGGATGACCATTGGAACAATGGAAACAACTTCTACCTGTATTTCAATTCGACTGACAAGTTCGATTATAAGGTATATTTCCTGCCTTATGATTATGACAACACGTTGGGAACAAGCCTGGATTGCGGAGTTCAGTCTGACTCAGGACGTCAGGACCCATATAACTGGGGAGACAGCGGCATCCTTATGGAAAGACTCATGAAGTTTGAAGACTTCAGAAAGATGTACAAGGACGCCTTCATTGAGCTGGCAGATCCTGCCAATGCACTTTTCGACATGGACGCAAGCGTATCACGCATCACAACATGGCAGAACATGATCAGGCCCTATGTTAGCAACGATACCGGTGAAGATATGGAGATAAATGACCAGCCTGCATATTGGGGCAACCACCATGAATACCGTCTTATGGACAAAGGAAGCAACAACTTCTTCAAAGTCAAGACTCAGGTCATAGAGAATATGAAGTAACCGTCAATCGTCAGCCAACACCTGTGACAGTTTTGGAGCTAAAAGTGACACAGGTGTTGCTATACCACGGTCGTCGGATTAAGTCTGGCTTGGTTCCGTCGGAACGAGTTCCGACTACATCCCTCTTTTAGATTTGCGCCGTGATTCCAATATGGGGTTACGGTGCTCTTTTATTGTACCTTTGGCATTGGCTTGGGACGTGTGAACTATCCATCCCTCTAGGGTAATATCCCTATCGTGGGTATAAGACATTTTCCATCCATATGTTAAACAATAAGACTGACCGGAAAGAGGAGGTGAACTATTTCCGCTTGTGGATTTCTATATCCTGGGAGCGTATCAGACCTCCTCTTTCTCCATATTGAAATGACCATTTAGAATCGTAGACATCGCAGTCTAATAAAAGTATCAGCGTCGAAGACAATATGGCGTCAGCCAACAAAACACCACAAAGTTATGCAATTTTCTTATTTCGTTGGAGTAGATATCTCCAAAGACACTCTGGATGCTGCACTGTATCCAGCAAAAGACCGGCAAAAGGACTTTCTTCATTTTGACAACACAAAAAAAGGGCTTGGAGAGATGATGGCTTGGCTAAAGACTCTTGGAGTCAAGAGATCAGATCTTTTGATTTGTGCCGAATATACCGGCGTTTATACTAATACGCTTATTGAATTTGCTGACAGGAAGGGCATTGCATTAAGCCTTAATTCTCCGCTTGACATCAAGCGTTCTATTGGACTTGTCAGAGGAAAGAATGATGCTGTGGATGCTGCCCGTATAGCCGAGTTTGCTTATAGACGCAGGGAAAACCTGAGACTGTACGAGAAACCCTGTGATGCAATAATGAAGATGCAATATTTGCTTACTGAACGAAGACAGTATGTGCGTCAACGTACAGCTCTCATGAATCTTCATAGTGCTATGGGACCATACGAAACTCCGTCAGGACGTTCTCGTAACGAATCGGCTATTCTTCATATTGAAAAACTTATAAAAAAAGTGGAAGATCAACTCTTATCCGTAGCTTCAGAGGACGCCTCAATTAAAAAGAACTTTGATTTAGTGCATAGTGTTAAAGGTATTGGACTCATCAATGCAATCAATACGATTGTATACACAAATAACTTCAAGTCTTTTGAGTCTCCTAGGAAGTACGCGTGTTACATCGGTGTCGCTCCATTTGACCACACTTCAGGGACAAGTGTTAAGGGTAAGACTCAAGTCTCTAAAATATGTCGCACCCAACAAAAATCAGAACTCTCAATGGCGGCACGTAGTGCCATCATACATGATCCTGGACTCAAACGCTATTATCAACGTAAAATTAAGGAGAAAGGAGGCGGGAAAAGTGCACACGGTATTGTCCTTAATGCTATAAAGTTCAAATTAATTCTTAGAATGTTTGCAGTTGTGCGCTCAGGGGAACCGTATAAAGTCCTTAATTATTGAATATACATTCGGCTGAACTATTCTTTATTATGTAGTACCGAATTGTAGGAGATGCAACCAATTAGAGTAATAGATAAGATCTAGTCAAAGTAATAGTATCGCTCCATCCTGCTTTCCTCTACATGATGCTAGTGACGCCGTCATAAATAGAAAGATATGAATAATAAACACCGTGAAATAGTATCAGAATGCTTTCGCAATTATAAAGAAGCCGTTCTGGAACAATCCAAACACCCGGATGATGAAGATTATTATAATTGGGTGGTTTATTGTGAAACTCAACTCGAAAATGTAATCGAAGACATGGTAAGGACTCAAATCCTAAAACATATAGAGTCTTACCTAAAAATAGAACTTAGTCTTTAACCTAAAATCCATACATTATATATATCAATCGGGAATAGGGAACTCGATGTGTCGCATTATCCTTATTCCCGACTGATGCTGCAGCATGCTCTAAACTATAGCAACTAAAACTATCCGCAAAAATCCCAAAAAAAGTTAAGAAATCTCTTGGAAAAGTCTTAGAATAC
>JAFYUS010000033.1 GCA_017549505.1 Bacteroidales bacterium
ATCCGCGCCCTCCGCAAGCTCGGCTTCGATCCGCAGGTTTACCACTGCAACGAGGGACACGCAGCATTCATCGGTCTTGAGCGTCTCCGCGAGCTTATCGTAGAGCAGAACCTCGAGTTCCAGGAGGCTCTCGAAGTTGTAAGGGCATCATCACTCTTCACAACACATACACCGGTGCCTGCAGGACACGATGCATTCGACGAAGGCATGCTCCGCAAGTACATCGGCCACTATCCGCAGCGTCTTAAGATCAGCTGGGAGACAATGATGGGTCTCGGTAAGAACGACGGTGCAAACGTGAACGAGAAGTTCTCAATGTCTATCCTTGCTGCAAACATCTCACAGGAGGTGAACGGAGTATCATGGCTCCACGGTGAGGTAAGCCGCGACATCCTCGGACACATGTGGCCAGGCTACCTTCCGGAGGAGCTTCACGTAAGCTATGTTACTAACGGTGTTCACTATCCTACATGGACAGCACCGGAGTGGAAGGAAGTACACGCAAAGGTATTCGGCGAGGAGTTCAAGACTCACCACTACGACAAGTCTTGCTTCGACGGTATCTACAAGGTATCTGACGAGGAAGTATGGAACATCCGTACAAGCCTCCGCAAGAAGCTCATCGACGAGGTGAAGAGAAGACTCTCTGACCCTGCAGCTGCAAACCACTACTCACCTAAGCAGGTGGTTGAGATCAAGGAGAACCTCCGTGACGACGTTCTTACAATCGGTTTCGCACGCCGTTTCGCTACATACAAGAGAGCACACCTCCTCTTCCGTGACCTCGACAGACTCGCTGAGATCGTGAACGATCCTAAGCAGCCTGTGCAGTTCCTCTTCGCAGGTAAGGCTCACCCGGCTGACAAGGCAGGTCAGGACCTCATCAAGATGATCGTCGAGATCTCTAAGCAGCCACGTTTCATCGGTAAGATCGTATTCGTTCCTAACTACGACATCACAGTAGCGAAGTATCTCGTACAGGGTGTTGACGTATGGATGAACAACCCTACACGTCCTCTCGAGGCTTCAGGTACATCTGGAGAGAAGGCTGCGATGAACGGTGTAATGCACTTCTCTGTACTCGACGGATGGTGGGTTGAGGGTTACAAGAAGGGCGCTGGTTGGGCACTTCCAATGGAGCGTACCTACGACGACCAGAACTACCAGGACGAGCTCGATGCTGCAACAATCTACAACATCATCGAGAACGAGATCGCACCTACATTCTACAACAAGTCACTCTCTACAGGCCGCTCGGCTGACTGGATCGAGTACATCAAGAACTGTGTCGCTCAGGTAGCATGCAACTTCACAACCAACCGTATGCTTACTGACTACATCAACCAGTACTATGATCCGCAGTCTGCAAGATACGAGGCGATCGTGGCAGACGACTTCGCAAAGGCTCGTGAGATCGCAGCTTGGAAGAAGAACCTCCGCCGTGAGTGGAAGAACATCGAGGTTGTATCAGCAGCAATGCCTGACAGCAACAGCAACGGTCTCGCTATCGGAAACGAGGTTAAGGCAGAGGTTGTTCTCAACATCGGTGACCTCAAGGCTGAGGAGATCGGAGTAGAGGTACTCTTCGCTACTACTGACAAGAAGGGCAGACTCCACATCCAGGAGAGATATGAGTTCACTCCAGTGGAGACTGTAGACGGTAGAGCTAAGTATGTGGCAGCAATCAACCCTGACCGTTCAGGTCTCTATCAGGTGGCAGGACGTATCTATGCAAAGAACGCGGATCTCCCACACAGACAGGACTTTGAACTTGTAAGATGGTTGTAGCAACTGGATTTTTCGACGGTGTCCACGTCGGACACCGTCTTGTAATACAGCAGCTTGTAGAAGCTGCAGCAGTACGCGGGGATGAGAGCACTGTGATGACTTTCTGGCCCCATCCCCGTAATGTGCTGCAAAAGGAGGCTCGTACCTTGAGACTCCTCACCACTCTTGCGGAAAAGAAGCAGATGCTTCTGGACCTGGGTGTGGACCATGTTGAAGTGCTTCCGTTCACGAAGGACTTCAGCGCCATGACAACGGAACAATACCTCCGCATGCTCATGGAAAAGTACGGCGCGAAGACGGTTCTGCTTGGATATGACAACAGGGTCGGAAGCGATGCCTTGGATTCGGATCAGGTGGCCCGTACGGCCGAGAGTCTCGGACTCGAGGTCATAAGGACGGACATGGTGCCTTCGGCACATGGACATGCCGTAAGCTCCACGAAGATCCGTCAACAATTAGAGGCGGGAGATGTGCAGGGTGCTGCATCGATGCTCGGATATGATTATTCGCTCCATGGAGTTGTCGTAGCCGGCAACAGGATCGGGCGTACGATCGGATTTCCGACAGCGAACATGCAGCTTTACGAGCCTTTGAAGCTCGTGCCTGGCAATGGTGTGTATTTCGTGAAGGTGGAGACGGTGGGAAGAAACCTGTTCGGTATGTGTAATATAGGTCACAGACCGACGGTATCCACCGGCAACGCCCGCACGATAGAGACAAACATCTTCGGATTCGACGAGGACATATACGGACTGGACATCAAGGTCACTTTTCTCCAGAAGATAAGGGATGAGGTCCGTTTCGATACCCTCGAAGACCTGAAGGCCCAGCTGGAACAGGACAGGGATGTCTCGTTGGACGCCATTGCGAGGAACGTAGAGACGTTGCAATCTCAAAAAATGTAACATATGGAAACGGTTATTCTTCTACTTTTCGCTCTGCTTCCGGTCATCTTCAAGCTGATCGGAAAGAAATTCGAACAGGCCGGTAATCCTGACGCAGCCGAGAGGATGCGTAGGATTGCACAGGTACTTGGCGAATCTGATGAAAAAGAAAAGGAACCTGAAGTCGATTATGACGACGACGGACAAATAACTGAGGTCGCAGAACCTGCGACGACGTCGGCGCCCGCGCCGACCACGTTTGTTGTTCCGCTGCCTGTGTCCAGGCCGGAACCTGTGGTAACGGAGAATGTCGTAAGACAGACTGCTTCAAAACCTAGACCTGTCAAGAAACCTATTCTTGAGGAAGAGGTTTCGCAGAGCAAAGGGGAGAAGATCGATCCGAAGAAGCTCGTGATATATTCCGAGATAATGAAACCGAAATATACTGAATAATAACATAATTAAAGACAATATTTATGGCACTACAGTACATGACCCAGGAGGGTTTTGACAAACTAAAGAAGGAACTTGCCGATGCGATCGCGCAGCGTCCTGTGATTTCTGCGGCCATCGCGGAAGCACGTGACAAGGGTGATCTTTCAGAGAATGCGGAGTATGAGGCGGCAAGGGAAGCTCAGGGACTCCTCGAACTCCAGATATCTAAGCTCCAGAACCTTGTAGCCAATGCACGTGTGATCGACGAGTCGCAGATCGGCACAGAGAAGGTTCAGATGCTCAACAAGGTAAAGGTGAAGAACCTCAATACCAACCAGATCATGAACTTCACACTCGTGAGCGAGCAGGAAGCTGACTTCATGTCAGGTAAGCTTGCGGTGAACACTCCGATCGGACAGGCTCTCATGGGACACGCCGTAGGAGATGTCGTTGACGCAAAGGTACCTGCAGGCGTAATCAAGTTCGAAATTCTGGACATCACTCTCTAAGACATGGCAACAATATTCACAAGAATAGCCAAAGGCGAGATTCCTTCTTATAAGGTAGCGGAAAGCGAAGACTTCTATGCTTTCCTTGATATCGCTCCGATGGCTAAGGGACACACTCTTGTGATCCCTAAGAATGTTGAAGATGACTATATCTTCAACCTCGAGGACGAGACCTACATGGGACTTTGCGCCTTTGCAAAGAAGGTGGCACAGGCCGTCAAGGCCGCTGTGCCCTGCAAGAGGGTAGGCGTAGCAGTCCTCGGTATGGAGGTACCTCACACCCATATCCACCTTGTACCTCTCCAGAGCGAAGGGGATATGGATTTCAGAAAGAAGAAACTGGAACTTTCTCAGGAAGAATTCGCTGAGATCGCTTCCGCAATCTATAATGAATATGTCAAGATTCAGTAAGATACTATTTTTCGCTGCTGCAGCAATGGCTGCGGTATCATGCGGAAGCAATGCAAGAATAGAGGGCGAGCTCTCGGATGCTCCGTCTTCTGAAGTGGTAGTGAAGCTTCTTAATGTCAACCATTACGAAGTCCTTGATACAGTAAAGACAAATGCGTCGGGAAAGTTCTCGTACAAGGTTGATGTAAAGAAGGGCCAGCCGGAGTTCGTATATGTATTCTATAAGGATACAAAGGTAGCCTCTCTCCTTCTTGAGACAGGTGACAAGGTATCAGTAGCAGCTGACACTCTCGGAAACTATACGGTCGAAGGATCTGAAGAGTCCTTGAAGCTCGCACAGGTAGAGAAGGAATACTCAGATGCTCTTCTCAAGCTCAGTGACCTCTCTTCAAAGTCAATGACTGCTAAAGGTTCTGAACTCGACGATGTCAAGAGACAGCTCGGACAGGAGTATATAGCATACTACAGAAGCCGTGTAAGATATGTGATGGAGAACAGCAAGTCGCTTACAGTTGTTCCGGTGTTCTTCCAGAACTTCGGCTCTGATCTCCCTGTATTTGCACAGTCTACAGACGCCATCCACTTCTCGAATATCGCAGACTCTCTTGAGACAGTATATCCTGATTCAAGATATGTGAAGGCACTCAGGACAGAGGCCAAGAGACGTATGAACTACCTCGAGCTCGAGTCACGTCTCAACGCTGCAGAGCCTATAGGATTCCCTGATATCGAGCTCCCTGACATGAACTCAAAGCAGGTGAAGCTCAGCGACGTCGATGCAAAGGTGATCATGGTATACTTCTGGAGCTCGGCAAATGCGAGCCAGAAGATGTTCAACCTCGACTTCCTCAGAAGCATCTACGAGGACTACCACGACAAGGGCTTCGAGATCTACCAGGTATCCCTCGATATCGACAAGGCAGCATGGGCCAGGGTAGTGAAGGGACAGAACCTTCCATGGATCAACGTCTGCGACTCTCGTGGAGCATCATCTCCATATGTTTCACTTTATAACCTGGGAGCCCTCCCGTCAGCATTCGTAATCGCCGACGGCGAACTCGTGGACGGCGAGATGTCAACAGAGAAATCATTCCGCAGGAACATCGAGAAACTTTTGAAATAGACTGCCTGGTATACAGTAGTTTACTCGGTTTGTAGCACACATTCAAGCCTGTGCATATAGAAGGAGGATGACTGATTTCAGTCATCCTCCTTCTGCATACTTCGCCCTCTCCAACTGATTCCCCACGAGTCGCAACTTTCTGCCTAAAAATGCAACTCGTGTCCAAACATCCCTCATATCGGCGGATTTCCAGATACGACTCACGAAAATCAGCCGAAAGTTGCGACTCGCGGCTTTCGGTATCGCGGCTTTCGGTATCGCGGCTTTCGGTATCGTGGCTTTCGGTATCGTGTCCTTCCGTATTGCGGTGTCCTTCCGTGTTTATAACATTGCCAGGCAGCGCCTGATCTGGGATGCTGACAGTCTGTATTTGCGTGCAAGGTACTCTGCTATCTCAGCTTTCTTGCTACGGGGTAGTTCGTAAACAGAACTTGTGCAGATTTCCGGTAGGATTACCTTGTCTATCAGTTCGCATAGAGCAATGTCATCCATCTTTCTGTAGTCCTCTTTTCCATGTTCATGCCTGAGCATCTGTTCGACGCTTTGATAGACGATACCGTTTTCTATGGTTTCCAAGGTAATAGGTGCAGATTGCTGCTTGTCCTTCTCCTGTTCTCTTGTCCATTCTTCTCCTGACAGGCGGTTCATATAGTATATATAGGACCTTGGGGTTTTGAATGTGTGCTCCACGTCAGCGGTGTCTATGACGTCTTCTCTCAGTATCAGCCCGCTTTGATCCATCCTCCATCCTTCCGGACATTTGCATCTTGCAGGCAGATGAATTCTTTTATTATGCTCCGGAAGCGTTGATGAGGAACTTTCAAGACCTAACCCCTTCATGAAGATTGCCTTTGCTGAACAATGCGGGTAGGCGAAAGGTGTAGGAGCAATTCCATGATGGACTGCATTACGTAATGTATAACTGATTGCAGTGAGTTCATGGTGCAGACCTTGCAGTTCCATTATAAATGGAAACTTCTCGCCAAGTCTTCCTCTTCGATGATATTTTGCATTGTAGTATCGGGAATACTTGTACCGGCAGCGTTCCATCAGTCTTTTCGGAGAGGTAGTCCTGACGCATTTATGAGCATGGTTGGACATTATTGATTCTGCAAGAAGAGATGATTCTGTTTCCGCGACAGCCAATGCCAGAGAGTTGAAGAAACGGATGTAATCTTCCTTGTCGCGGCACAAGGTCTCATTTCCGGCCGAAAGGCAGATATGGTAACTCTTTTTCATGTTGTCCATCAATTTGCTTGAGCAAAGTTCTGAACGATTATCCGCATACCGAAAAAGTATGCGGATAAATTTAAAAATCGCTCCCTGAAATACTTCAGAGCACGATTTGTTACCAAAAATTTGTTTGATTTTTTACAAAAATAGAACAAATTTCCCTATATATCGCGGTCCTTTCCTGGTTTTCTACGAGTCGCAACTGTTGGCTGATTTTTGCTAGTCGTGTCCGGATTCTGCCTGATATGAAGGTTCTGCGTATGCGAGTCGCAACTTTAGACAGATTTCTGCTAGTCGTGGCAGGATGGCAGTAGGTCAGTGTAGCAGGACAGTCCCTCAGGTTCGTGGCGGGAGATCGAACGTGAGTTCGGTATCGACCGCAAGGACATCAGACTAAACTCAAGACTCGCGGTCGTTCTCGCAAGACAACCTCTGAAGTGTCTTCGATATAATTTCCGCGAGTCGCAACTCTCTGCTGAAATCTGTGAGTCGTGTCTATGAATCCGGCGATATGAGGGGACTTTGGACGTGAGTAGCAATTTTGAAATAATAAACTTACAGATTGTAAGTAATAAAAATGGCAGACATCACACGATGTCTGCCATTTTTGTTACATAAAGGCTAGGTGTGTTACAAAAATATAACAATTTTATTAGATTTTTGTTGCGTGGTGGTGCATTTTTCATAACTTTGCCCTCCATTTGCGCAAAATTTAGGTTGAAATTTTTAATTGTGTGTAAGATGAGAAGGAAAATTCTCGTTTCTTTTGTCGTTTCCGTCATGTCCGCAGCCCTTTCTGCGGCGCAGGATTACGGCGTAAAGACCAACATCATATACGATCTGACTTCTACAGTCAACCTCGGGTTGGAATACAGACTCGCAGACCGCTGGACATTCGATATGTCCGGCAATTATAACGCGTGGACCATCAAGAAAGGAACAAGGTGGAAACATTGGATGGCCCAGCCAGAGATCAGATTCTGGAACTGCGACGCCTTCTCGGGCCATTTCGTAGCCCTCCATGCCATTGCTGGCCAGTACAACTTCGGAGGCATCAGAAATAACATCAACTATCTTGGAACAGACTTTTCTCAGCTGTCTGACTATAGGTTCCAGGGATATCTCATGGGGGGGGGTATAGCTTATGGTTATGCCTGGATTCTAGGACGACATCTTAATCTTGAGGCAGAGCTCGGACTAGGCTACATCTATACTAAATACGATAAATTCAATTGTGTCGGCTGCGGTAAGAGGATTCTTACCGGTCAGCCGGCACATTATGTTGGGCCTACCAAGGTCGCAATCAACCTGGTATACATCTTCTAATACTGCAAGGAATATGAAAAGAATCGCAATAATCGTCATAATGCTTGCAGCAACAGTCGCTGCATATGCACAGGAAGCCGGACTAGCCGGCATGAAGGCTGAGAATGTGAGCTACACGAAGAATGGAGACTATATGGCTGTGACCATAGATATGCTCACTTCGGATATCGACCTCAAGCACGACAGAGCTCTAGTCATAACTCCGTATGTAACAAACGCAGACAGCACCGTAACTCTCAAGTCGGTCGGACTCTACAGTTATACCCGCTGGCATTATTACAAGAGAAACGGCGAGACTATGATCACCGGATCTGACGAGACCAGTTTCATGAAGAAGGAGACACCTGAAGTTGTGTCGTATGAGGCTGTCTTCCCATACCATCCGTGGATGGATGGATCAAAGCTTCATGTAAAGGTCAGTGAATACGGCTGCTGCAGCAAGATCATCAAGGAAGACAGTGCCTACCTGGCCGGATATGAGGGACCATACTACCCCGAGTTCCTCTACATCAGTCCTAAGGCAGAGATCGAGAAGACAAGATTTCTTTCAGGAACAGCATATATAGGCTTCCCTGTAAACGAGACAGTAATCTATCCGAACTTCCAGAACAATGTGGCAGAGCTCGGAAAGATCCGCTCGACCATCGACTCTGTCCGCAATGACTCCGATGTTACCATCAAGTCTCTTGCGATCAAGGGTTTTGCATCTCCTGAGAGCCCATATGACAACAACGCCCGCCTTGCAGCTGGCCGTACAGAGGCTGTGAAGCAATATGTGAACGACCTGTACCACTTTGCTCCCGACTTCATTCAGACTTCCTACGAACCGGAAGACTGGGAAGGCCTGAGAAAGATGGTCATGGAGTCAAACCTCCCGCACAAGGCTGAAATCATCGGACTCATCGATTCAGACCGTGAGCCGGACAACAAGGAATGGAAGATCAAGTCCGTATATAAGGATGATTATCGTTACATGCTGGACAACTTCTATCCATACCTCCGCCACTCCGACTATTTCATCGAATACGTTATCCGCAGCTATTCCGATCCTAAGGAAATCGGTGTGGTCATCAAGACCAAGCCGCAGAACCTCAGTCTTGAGGAGTTCTATGCCTATGCGATGACCCTCGAAGCCGGAAGTCCGGAGTTCGTCGAAGTGTTCGAGACAGCAGTCAGGATGTACCCTACAGACGAGGTCGCGAACCTCAATGCCGCCAACACCGCCATGAGCCGCGGCGACATGAACAACGCCCTCCGCTACCTCGATAAGGCTGGAAACAGCCTTGAAGCCGAGTACGCCCGCGGAGTATACGAATTCCTCCATGAGAACTACAACGCAGCGAAGGAAATATTTGAAAAGGTGCTGGAGGCAGGCGTAGAACAGGCACGTGAACCGATCGAGAAAATAAACAAATACAACAAACTATAAACAATTTTTATTTATTAACACTAAAAAAACAAAGACAATGAAAACTAGAAATTTGTTTTTAAGCTTGTTCGCATTCGCAGCACTCTGCGCATGTAACAAGGAAGCCCAGCAGGATACTCCAGTTGGGCTCGAGAATGATGCTTATGTAACAGTCAGCATCGTTGCTCCAAGTTCTATTTCTACTCGTGGAAATTCTGGCACCACTGATGAATTCTATGATGAAGGCGAAGGTGCAGAGAATACTGTTTCAAATGCGACTTTTATCTTCTTTAAAGCAGATGGTACATATGATCAGATTGCTACTCCCTCTTTAAGTTTTAAAGATAATGTTAGTGGACCAAATCCTTTTATTGAGAAGGTATCAGAAGCGACTGTTATTCTTAAAGCTCCCGTTGATCCAGGCATGGCTGCAAAGTATATGTTGGTTGTTCTTAATGCACCAACAGGCTTTGCTGCAGCAGTTAAGGATAAGCCTTTATCAGAAGTTAAGGCTCTCGCTGATGATTATTCAGAAGGTTTTGTCATGACTAATTCTGTATATGCAAATACAGGAGTTGAGGCATCAGACATTTCTGGCAATATAAAGAATTCTGCAGCTGAAGCTCTTGCCAACCCTGTTACAGTATATGTGGAGAGAATCCTTGCTAAAGTAACAGTCACTGATACTGGTTGGAAATTGAAAGATGATACTGATGCAGTAGTGACAGAACTAAATCTTCCTTTGGATGCCGTTGCTGATACAGATGGAAATGGTTTATACGATGATGGCGTAACTAAAACAGTTGTGCCAGTAATCGTAGGATACGGACTAACAAATACAGCGAAAACTTCATATCTGTATAAGAATGTATCAGGATGGAATATTGATGAATCATGGGTATTTGATGATGATAATAAGCGGTCATATTGGGCAACATCTCATGCTACTGAATACAATACTCATGTTTACAGTGATTTTGTGCAGGTTACTGTTAAGCCTGACGGAACGACTGAAGGTGACCTTAAGAAGTCTTTCTATTGCATGGAAAACACTACTAGTGAAAAGCTTAATAAAACCAGCCTTATAGTTGACGTACAGTTTGTTGATGCTACAACAAAGAAGCCGATAGAGACATTCTATAAATGTGAGACTGATTATTATACAGAAGATGGTCTTAAAGCCCTTGCGGTTCAGATGCTTAAGGGTGCTGGATTGACATCATATACAACTACCGATATAGAGATTGTTGCAAATGCTAAACAGTCTTCTGTTAAAGTTAAAACCACAGATGATAATGTCACTGCAGCATCTGCCCTTTCTACTATGGCTAATGTGAAGAAATGGGATGGCGGAAAGGCGTATTACTATACAAATATTGAGCACTTTGGTACCGATAAGGCCACCCCTGCTAATAATCTTGTGGGAGTTGTCAGAAACCATGTTTACCAACTTACTATCCAGTCTATCAAAGGTTTTGGTGCTCCTATAGGTGGAGGTACTGAAGAAGTGGTGCCAGATACTCCAGAAGATGAAGAATATCAGAACCTTGCTGCAACAATCAAGATCCTCCAGTGGAAGGTTGTTAATCAGAATGTTAACCTTCAGTAATTCACATATTTTTTCTTTTTCTATCCGCGTGAGCCCGACAGGGCTCACCGGATTTGAAAAATCAATTTTTGGAACTGTGTAAAAAATAACCTGCTCCATTGTCATCCTGAGCTTTAGCGAAGGATCTTTAGAATAAAGATGCTTCACTTCGTTCAGCATGACAAACATAACTGTTCTGATGCAAATTATTTTTTAAACATTCATACAAAACTGTAAACCAGTCATAAACAGAATCAATAACAAGAAATGAGAACTTCTGCCATTCTCAGAAATATATGCATTTCAGCCCTGGCCCTGCTGGGACTGGGTGTGTCCCAATCCTGCGAAAGGATCTTTGAATTCGAGGGCGACTGTTCCTCTACCTGGCGTGTGGACTTCCGATACGACATGAACATGAAGTATGCGGATGCTTTTGCCCATGAGGCCAATGCCGTGACTGTTTATGCGTTTGACAGCAGCGATGTGCTCGTATGGCAGAAGACCGAGCACGGAGACTCCCTCGCAAGCGAGGACTACGCGATGATCCTGGACCTCGAACCGGGAGTATACGACATAATCGCATGGAGCACATGCGACAATGCGAAGGAATGCTTCGCATTTCCTGCGATGGAGGCCGGCAAGGCCACAAAGCAGGATCTGATATGTGAGATGAAGAAGCAGAGGGATGAAAACGGAAAAGCCCTCAGCGAGAAGTATCTGGGATCTCTGATGCACGGATGCATCGAAGATCTCGAGATTACCGACATGGAAGGAACACACACGGTTGCAATGCAGATGGTCAAGAACACCAATGATGTGCGTGTCATCCTTCAGCACCTTTCCGGAGAGATTGTGGATCCTGAACAGTTCACTTTCTCGATAACAGATTCTAACGGCCTTATGGCCCACGACAACAGCCTCCTCCCATGTGAGGAGATATGCTACCGCCCATGGCGGCAGGAGACGGTCTCTACCGAGACCGGAACCCGCGCCGTGACTGAAGTCGGCGCGCTGATCGCCGAACTTACCCTGAACCGTCTGATGGTGGAGAACAGTCCGCGTCTGAACGTGTTCAACGACAAGGGCGAAACCGTCCTGTCGATCCCCCTGATCAACTATGCTCTTATGATCAAGGGCCACTATGACAATATGGACGACCAGGAGTACCTCGACCGTCAGGACGAATACGTGATGACATTCTTCCTTGACGACGATATGCGCTGGGTGTCGTCATTCATATATATCAATTCATGGAAGGTCGTCCTGAGCGACGTGGACTTCCAGTAGACATTTACGCCTCGGGCAGATGAAAAGGAAACTTACATATTTGATTCTAGCTGCGGCAAGCCTTCTGATGACGGCCTGCCACATCTATGATGACTATATGTATGGCCCTGACGGCGAGCAGAAGGTAAAGGTTTCATTCGTCCTCGCCCTCGGCTCCTCCGACGATCCGTTTACCAAGGCGGAAACGTGGAGTCCGAATACTCCTGACGGAACCGTGGGGTATGATCCGAAGAATCTTGGAGGACTTGCTGATAATGCGATTTCGGATCTCAAGGTAGTCTTCTATACTGCTCAGACCGACGATTATTATGCCAAGGTCAATATAACAGGATGGGAAAAGATTGTGGGTCAGAATGATTCCGAAAACACTAATCTCTACCGTTTTTCAGGAGATATGTGGGTTGAAGAGGAGGATCTTGATGACGAATTCAAGATGATGGTCTTTGTAAACGTAGAGAATCAGATATATCCTGGAACGAAGCTTTCAGAACTTGAATTTACCGCTGAGAATAATGACTATATCCCAATGTGGGGCGTTAAGACTGTGACGCTGAACCAGATGAAGGAATCCGATATCACCGTCTATGTCCTCCGCGCGATGGCAAAGGTCGTAGTGAAACTTGGTACGTCTCCTAAAAACGATGGCTATACCATCAAGAGCCTGACAATGAATAATGTCAATACAAAGGGATATTTGCTGCCTCAGGGATCGTTTGACCGTCCTGGGCTGGTGGAGTCGACAGAGTCTCTTTCTCTGTCAGGCCTGAGAGCACTGCCCTCGCATGCTTCATCTCATGCGGTAACGGCGGACTTTCAGGCAAAAGCCGATTCCCTTGTGATGTATGTGCCGGAATATGACAATATTTCCGATGCTTCCATGGCTGCAAACATGAATCTGGAGTTATATAAGGGAGAGGGTACGGAGTATGCTCCCTCGTCGACAATAGAATTCAAGAACTATGTAGATGGTCAGCCTTCCGGAAGTGCGTATGACATATGCCGTAACCACAAGTATCTTTTTGAAATCAATAAGATTGTTGTCGAAGAAACAGGTCTTAAGTTTATTGTAGATATCGAGGATCTCGAATTGGGTGGAAGATATGGATTTGAGTATTAGAAAATACATATATGCCTTCCTGGCGTTTGTATGCGTGATGCTGTCTGCGGTGTCATGCATATACGACGAGTATGAGGATGATCCAACTTCTTCAGGTTCCCTTCAGTTCCGTATCATATCGAGTGTAGACACGAAGGTATCTTACCCTTCTGAGTATAAGACTATATTTACAGCCGGTGATGAAATAGGTTGTGTGGTCGCATCCAAGACTGAGGAAAATTACACATATGTGGAGAATGTAAAATGGACATATAAGAGGCTGGATGGCAGTTCATCAGGTGTCCTTATGCTCTCTTCCAGCAGCAAGATCAAGCCAGTATCGGATCAGGCGAAGGCAGAACAGGGTTATGTGGAACTCACAGATGCTGAAATGAATTATGCCTTCTTCTTCTACTATCCATATTCTCCATCTGTCAATTCGTTGGACCATGTTGTAAGTGCCTCTACAGATCAGTCCGCAGGAATCAGCGATTTCATATGGACGAATTATGTGCTCGATCAGAGGACAAAGACTGAGAACATAACTTCTGCAAATGCAAACTATCCGGTCAATCTGACCTTTGAGAAGAAGATGGCCGTGATAGACATCCATTGCGATGGCGATGCCAACAATAAGGTGACTTCCCCGCAGATACAGATCGGTACTTCCGGTACCTCGATCGGATCGAATACCATATATACCAAGTCGGGATTCAATCTTTCTACAGGATCGTATGATTTTACATCCAATACAGCTGTCTTTCCAAATAACCAGACCGGATCGCTGACTCCCTATCTCTGGTCAGGGACTGAGGAAAGCACTGAGAAGATATACAGGATGCATGTAATCCCGCAAACCTTCAATGATTGGTCTCTGGTTGTCTCTTTAAACGGTACCACGCACAATCCGATTACTCTTGAAGATAAATTGACCCATCTGGAGGAAGGGAAACTGTATATACTTCACATCGCTCCGGCTGGAAATGGCTCTGTCGAGATCGTTGACTGGAATTCCGGAGCATTCGGCGATCTTGTTCCGGAGGATGATGTGGAGGTTGTCGGTCCTGTGGTAGGCAGAATTGATAATGCGCACAGAACGAATGCAAACCTGTCTGCGAAGAGCATCATTGCGCGTCCTGGCGAACAGATCACTCTTACCGGTCAGAATCTGAATCTTATTGGAAAACTCATAGTCCATGGAGTCGAAGTCTCTGTAGAGGCTACGGATGATGGCAAAAATATTACTTTTACCTTCCCTGCATTTACGGATGTGGATAACTGGATCGAGGGTGATATCGTGATGGTTACGGGTACTGAGTATGCAGATGTTCCTGTAGGAACTAAATCTATTGCAGGTACATATATTCTGCCTGCTCCGAAGGTTACTGAAGTCATCAGGGAAGGAACCGATATTACTTTGAAGGGTACTGATCTTGATCTGGCTACTTCAGGATTTGACGGTAGTGTCCGCAGAGGTGAAACCGTAGTTGATGTTGAGCTTGTTGATGGTGACTTGAAGTTGACTCTGCCTCTTGGAGAGTATAATGATAAGATAACACTGGAAACTTCTTACGGAAAATCATCTGTTGTCGAGTATGATTATCTGCCGGTATTCGATAGTTTCGACAAGCAGAGCGTTTCTGTAGGTTCCCAGCTGACCATCAATGGTACAAACCTTGATCTTGTACACAGTATTACCTTCGTAGATAATATCACTGTTACCGAATTTGAGTCAAAGTCCCAGGATACAATCATACTTATGGTTCCGGAAGGTGCCCAAACCGGTAGTCTCAAGCTGAACCTTGACAACGATTCCTATGTCGAGACTTCTGAGTTGACTATTGGGGAGGTGGTTGTAGATCCGCCGACTATAACAGGCAGCAGACGTGAAGGTGAGGATGTTATTTTTACTGGTACAGGTCTTGACCTGGTAGATGACGTATATGTAAATGATGTATCTGTCAGCTTCACCGTAGTGAGCTCAACTGAAATAAAGGTGGCGGGTACTGATGCTGGATTTACCGGTCCGATAAAGGTTGAATCAGAGAATGGCGTATCAGATAGTTATGAATATAATTTCACTCCGGTTATAACCAGGGTTACTGATGAATATGGAAATACCATCACTTCGATGGATCCTGGCAAGACAATACGTGTTTACGGAAATAATCTTGATCTTGCTAATCTGCTGAAGTTCAATAGCTCAGATCAGTATGTCCGTATTAACAACCTTGGTAATCCATCTATTGAGTATGTAACTGTCACGGTTCCTGCAGGTGCAAGCGGCAGCACTTCAATCCAGCTTCGTGATGTGTCGGGTAATGATCAGGGGGCATATGAGGGTATAACCGTCAAAGCTCTTGATGGAACAGAGACTGAGGTATGGAACGGTTCGAATGTCGTTTACTCGGATTGGAATTCTGTCAATGTCGGAGATTGTATGATAGTATACGTTAATCCTTCGGATAATTCTGATGACTGGTCTTTCCAGTTGAATGGAGCTACGTATACTAACTCTACAAGCGTAATGATTCAGTTGGATCAATCATCTCTGGATTACTTTAGGAACAATGGAGGATTCAAGATTGGAGATATTAGTCCAAGCAATTGTCAGGTGTCTAAAGTTACGGTGCTTAAAAAGCAGGTTGCCGGAGGTGGAGATGCTCCTAGGGTAGATTCAATTACTCCGACAACTGGCGAAATCAACGGAGAACTCAAGATTTTGGGTACAAATCTGGATAAGGTCGTGAGCATTACATTCGCAGGCGGAGTGACAGTAGATGCAAGTGCCTTTATTACGAAATCTGTACAGGAATTGAAACTTAGGATTCCGGAAGGTGCCCAGACCGGTACTCTCAAACTGAATCTTGCGAACGGAACTTATGTGGAGACTTCTACTTTGACTATCACAGGTGGAGGAGAACAGATTGTACCGACAATCAATCCGCCAATTACCAGATATGACCAGCTGATATATGTAGATGGTACGAACTTGAAGTCTGTGACATCTGTCTACTTGAATGATGAAAATAATCCTTTGAGTGAGGGTGTTTATTCTGTAAATGATGATGGTACGCGTATTACTATAGATCTTACTAAGGGAGGTCAGAAGGGAGTGACAGGCTTTGTAATGGTTGGATATGATGGCGGAACAAAGAAGGAAAATTATAACTTTACTCCGACTGTTACCAGCTTTGACAAGACTGAAGTTGCAGTAGGTGAGACTATTACAATAACTGGTACGAACCTGGATCTGGTAGACAAGATTACATTTGTCAATGGCGGTAGTTCATGTGGCGTGACCGTTCAGGTTCCTGGTGAAACTCTGACATTTACTGTTCCTGAGGGAGCTCAGACAGGCCAGATTACGCTCTCATGTATTGATGGCGGTACCACTACTGTTACGCCGGGTCAGACAATTACGATCACATCCTCCGGTGGCGGCAATCAGGGAGGAAGTGGCGATGTGACGGAAACGGAGTTGTGGGCTGGGAGCGTTAATGCTTCATGGGGAAATGTTGTTGTAACAGTCAAAGATAATTGTGATTGGACATCAATGGATCTGTCAAGTACAGAAATATATATTAGAGTACATTTTGAATACTATGAAATTGATCATAATAATGACAATCCATACATACGCTTGCTTGACTCTTGGAATACGAAGATAGAAGACTATACTGTATCAGTTGATGATACTTACTATGATATTGCTATTTCTTCTTCTATATATTCTAAGTTGACGGCAAATGGACAAAAAATAGGATTTATGTTAGGTGGTCATAAGATAAAAGTTAAGAAAGTTTCTTTGATAAAGAAAAAATTGTGAATAGATTAAAACACATATTTATCAGTATAATCCTTCTCACAGGTCTCTTCTCATCATGCTCGATGGAGGAGAATCTGGAACCTGTGAGACCGGGTCTGCCAGATGTGGGCGCCCTCCCGGATTCCGTTTACTTTATTTTGGAGGATCCTACTCCGCAGACTCGTGTGATTTACGCCGATGCTATCCACTCTGATTTCGAGAAGGAGGATATCATAGGATGCTTTGCATTGGATGCATCCCTGAATGTCATTTCCGGAACTAAGAAGAATGCGCGTTATCGTGTATCTGTACATACGAATGTGGAAACAGGGGAGGATCGTCGTTTCCTTGCACCGGTCACAGATGAGGATGACCTTCCCCGCAATGCAGATTGCAAGTATCTTTTTTATTACCCTTATGATGAAAAGGTAAATGAATTAAGCGATCTGCAGGAATACAGCCATATGATTCTTGCAGATCAGAACCAGAGAGAGAAGTATGAGGCTTCGGATCTGTTGTGGGACATATGTATGCCTGATCCGTCCCTTAATTGTGTCTTCGTGAGGATGGACCACGCTATGTCGAATGTCATTGTCGAAGTAGCACCTACCCTTATTAAGGAAGGTACTGTGCCGACTTTGCTGAGCCGACCAAAAGGCGTCCAGAAACTGAATCTCGTCAGAGGTTCTCTTGAGGAAATGGAGAATAACCTGGATGATGAGTCATATAAACTTGTAGCTGAGAACCAGGATATCGTCATGTGGGAGTTCGGAAAGGCAAACTCCGGCAACTACATGTTCAGGGCTATCGTTCCGTCAAATCACGTGATCACCCCAGGTACGACAATCTTGAGTATTGTCAACACTGACGGTCAGACGAAAAAGTATAGGACCAGCATGAATATGAGCAAGATATCCTTCAAGCCTGGCAGGAACTATTATCTCAACATTGTCGAAAAGCATGACTACGTTGCTCCGGAAATCGGTGATGATGAGACATGGGTATACGACGTTCTCGATCCCGAGACCGGCCAGCCTGTCGGTCTGCTCTGCAGGGAGTATTTACGTTATCAACCAGGACGAACAAATTTCCAAGAAGATGTCGGGGCTGGGACTCCGTACCCTTCAGAGAGCGATGTTCAGACTAAATATATAAACTCTCAGGCGTGGGTATTCTATAAACTTCGCCCTACTGGAGAACCCGATCTGGATGAAGGTCAAGTTTTGAGGTTTATTTATGATGTTGTATATGGTGAGCAAGGTAAATCAACGGGCTTTTGGCCGGAGCCATATGAAGGTTATGCATTGGGCGGCGTTTTTGCTCCTATGCATGGTCATACGTGGAGTGTAAATAAAACTGCTCATGATTATTGGGGAGCTCATGAAGGATATTATGGTGTAAGTTCACAAGACTCGACGGATTACTATATGCATGGTGGAACCGTAATATGGGATGGCCTCTCCAATAGAATCAAGTCATTCAAACTTAGAGGTGATGACGAAAAGATTTCAAATAAGCAGTCATATGACGGACATATAGCAATACCAAATCAGGGTGGTGACCCATATTTATGTTATCAGCCAATATCATCTGATTCTCCGCATAAAGTCGGAATATTGTCTCCTCATTATCTGGTGGATCGAAGGGTTGGAAAGCAGCGTGGAGTTGAAGAACGTCTATATCCTTTAGTAAAGATCGGATATAATCAGTTCTGGATGTCCAGAGACCTTAGAGCGGCGACACAGATAGATGGAACACCTCTTGTCAACTATAATATGGAGGGCGAACCAGGTGTTGCACTACCTTCTGATGCTAAAACTGTTGAGCCCGGATATTTATTCTTAAGCGTCAAGAACCTGACGAATATGAGCGGTGAGAACTCATTAGTCACTCCTGCTCCGGAATACTCTGATTATGACCCATATAATCAGTATCCTACAATGGAGGAGAGGGAACGTCTTCTTATAACGCCGATGTATAATTTCAAGGTACTTGAAGGCAGCGGTATGTTACCAAGTTCATCTTATTCTTTTGCAGAATATTGTATACCTAAAGGTGAAGAAATAATATCTATGCTAGACTATTTAGGATATTGCTTTACTTCCAAGATTATCACGCGTGACCTTCGTCTGAGAAAGTTTACTAATACGAAAAACTTTCCAGAGTCAATATATATGGCTTTGCTTAACGGTAAATATACCACTAGCAATATGAATGTGTTTTCAGCTAATATCTGCGGCCTTGATTTAAGGCCTGAAGGATATTATCAGGGAGATTCCTTCAATCAACCTGGTGAACGATCAGCAATCATGGTTCTGGGAAAAGAAGGGAATTCGAATATGCCTGCTGTATTTAGTTTTACATATGATCAGGTGTGGTCGCCGAATGCAACTACAGAAGGTATGATAAACAATACTAACCAGTTCGTTTTCTTCTCTGATACAGATGGAAGACGAAATAGGATATTCGCTCCGATTCGTTTCTTCCTTAAGTTCAATAATCAGGCAGATAACGGCGGATCTGTCAGCGTGAGCTCTGCTGCGAATGTTTTGAAGGGGCTGGCTGGAGAGACCAAGGCTCCTTCTGAAGAGGCATTCGAGTGCCGCGATGTTTATATCGGGCTTGAAGCGGCAGCGTTTGAGGCTGAGGAGTGATAATGTAAACCCTACCAGAGCTTCTTCTTGCTGACGGTAGCAACGAATTCCTTAAGATAGAACGGTTCGAAGTACGCAACGTCTTCGAATCGTTTTTCTTTGTATGCTGCGAGGGCAGGTTCGAGCATCGCGGATGCTTTCGGCCAACACTGGCAGAAGGTTGCGTTGGGGTGCTTGATGACATCGGCGCATTTGCCGGCGCCGTCGCCTATGAACAGACATGGTCCCTGCTCCAGATACTCTGCAAAGCTGTTTTCGTCGATTATTGCGGGAGCGGTATCCGTGATCTGCCTGTAGGCAGGAGATTGCCACGTCGCTTCGCTTCTCGCAATGACGTCTGGTTCAAACACTGCGGTATAGACTTCCATGCGGCGGGCATCGACCATCGGGATGATGAATCTGTACTGGGGAGATTGCCACGTCGCTTCGCTCCTCGCAATGACGTCCGTCGCTTCGCCCGGAATGACATCGGTGGCCTGGGCCACCAATGTGTCAAGGGTGCCGACTGCGAGGAGAGGCTTGCCGCTTCCGAAGCAGAGGCCCTTGGCGGTCGATACACCGACGCGCAGGCCGGTGTATGAGCCCGGGCCCATGCTGACGCATACTGCGTCGCAGTCCGCGAGCGTCAGCTCGCGCTCTGAGAGCAACTCATGGATGAATACTGCTGTGAGTGATGCATGCGCCTTTGGCGCTGAGCTTTCACGATATGCTGTTACAGCTCCGTCTTCTGCCAGGGCGACAGAGCAGAGCGCTGTTGATGTTTCGATGAGGATGATTCTTTCCATGATCTTTATTTGCCGAGACTCAACATGTCCTTTACGTATGGGAATACATCGAATGCGAGCTTCTTCAACGGCGGGTAGAGAACTGACTCGTTGAGGACGGACTCCTGGACGAAGTGGAAGTTATCGTTGATGGAGCTGAAGGCCATTATGACAAGTCCGACGATGAGGGCGGTCTTCAGAAGGGCGAATACCACTCCAAGAAGCTTGTTGACCCAGCCAAGGAGGACAAGATTGAACAGTCCTTCAAGAAGTCTTCCTACAAGTCCGAGGACGATGAAGACGACAATCAGTATCAGGGCGAATGCCACTACCTTCATGACCTGCTCGGATGCTGTGATGTACTGTGCCACCCATGCCGATACGACATCGGCGAATCTTGCTGATGCCCAGATGCCGGCGACGATTGAAATGATCGAGATGGCCTGAGCGATGAAACCCTTCCTGATGCCCTGTATCAGAGCCGGAACGAAGCAAATCAAAAGAATGATGTCCAGGATGTTCATAATTGCCTTAAAATGTCTATATTTGCGGATTATAATTTCCCAACCGGGATTTCTGATTGCAAAAATAAGTAATAAATTTTATTTATGAAATTTAGAGAATATAAAGGTCTTGACCTCGTTGCGACAGGCAATGAGGTGCTAGACAGATGGAGAAAGAACCATGCGTTCGAAAAGTCGCTTGAATTGAGAGAAGGTGCGCCGGAATTCATTTTCTTCGAGGGTCCGCCTTCAGCCAACGGTATGCCGGGCATCCACCATGTGATGGCCCGTTCGATCAAGGATGCCATCTGCCGTTACAAGACCCAGAGCGGTTACAGGGTGGAGAGAAGGGCAGGATGGGATACCCACGGTCTTCCTGTGGAGCTTGGTGTCGAGAAGATGCTCGGCATCACAAAGGAGGACATCGGTACCAAGATCAGCGTCGAGGAGTACAACGACGCATGCCGCAAGGAGGTCATGAAGTACACTGCAGAGTGGGTGAACATGACCGAGCGTGTGGGATACTGGGTGGACATGAACGACCCGTACATCACATATGACAACCGCTACATCGAGACCCTCTGGCATCTCCTCAAGAAGATCTATGACAAGGGACTTCTCTACAAGGGCAAGTCCATCCAGCCATATTCCCCTGCAGCTGGTACAGGTCTTAGTACACATGAGCTCAACCAGCCAGGCTGCTACCGTGACGTGAAGGATACCACTGCAGTCGCTCAGTTCAAGGTGGTACGCGACGAGAAGTCGGAGTTCCTCTTCAGCGAGGGCGTTCCTGCATATATCCTTGCATGGACCACAACCCCATGGACCCTTCCTTCAAACACAGCTCTCTGTGTGGGTCCTAACATCGACTACGTACGTGTCGTTTCGTCAAATCCATATACAGGCGAGCCAGCCCTCTATATCGTGGCGCAGGCTCTCGTCGGAGCACATTTCAACCCTAAGAAGCAGGAGTTCACAGTTCTCGAAGGTACATTCAAGGGCACAGACCTCGTAGGCATCAGCTATGAGCAGCTCATCCCTTGGTTCAACCCTGGCGAAGGCGCATTCCGCGTCATCCCTGGCGACTATGTGACCACAGAGGATGGTACCGGTATCGTACATATCGCTCCGACCTTCGGTGCGGACGACGCCAAGGTTGCTCGTGCAGCCGGTGTCCCTGGCCTCCAGGTGGTGGACCGCAACGGTGACCTGCAGGCGCAGGTCGACCTCCGCGGACGTTTCTTCTGCGTCGAGGATCTCGATCCTGAATACGCAGCAGCAAACATGTCCCCTGACTACGCGGAGTGGGCAGGACGTTATGTGAAGAACGCATACGACTCATCTCTTGATGCAGACGCTCCTACCCTCGACGTGGATATCTGCGTGATGCTCAAGCAGCAGAACAAGGCTTTCCGCATCGAGAAGCATACCCATAACTACCCGCACTGCTGGCGTACAGACAAGCCGGTCCTCTACTATCCTCTCAACTCATGGTTCATCAAGACCACCGCAGTACGCGAGAGAATGATGGAGCTCAACGAGCAGATCATGTGGAAGCCGGAGTCGACAGGTACAGGCCGTTTCGGAAAGTGGCTCGAGAACATCCAGGACTGGAACCTCAGCCGCAGTCGTTACTGGGGTACTCCTCTCCCTATCTGGCAGACCGAGGACGGTAAGGAAGCGAAGTGCATCGGTTCGATCGCCGAGCTCTATGCCGAGATCGAGAAGGCTGTAGCAGCCGGCATCATGACCGAGAATCCGTTCGCGGCAAAGGGCTTCGATCCGGCAGACATGTCAAAGGAAAATTACGACAAGATCGATATCCACCGTCCATACGTGGACAACATCTTCCTCGTTTCGGACAGCGGCAAGAAGATGGTGCGCGAACTCGACCTGATCGACGTATGGTTCGATTCAGGAGCCATGCCGTATGCGCAGGAAGGTCTCCGCAACATCGACTCAGACAAGTTCGGCATCACTGCCGACTTCATCGCCGAAGGCGTGGACCAGACCCGCGGATGGTTCTATACCCTCCATGCGATCAATACCATGGTCAGCGACAAATGCGCGTTCAAGCGTGTGATCTCGAACGGCCTTGTCCTCGACAAGGACGGCAACAAGATGAGCAAGCGTCTTGGAAATGCCATCGATCCGTTTTGGGCTCTCGATACATATGGTGCCGACGCTCTCAGATGGTACATGCTTACCAATGCACAGCCTTGGGACAACCTCCGTTTCGACGTAGGCGGTGTCGACGAGGTACGTCGTAAATTCTTCGGAACACTTTACAATACATACTCATTCTTCGCCCTCTATGCGAACATCGACGGCTTCGACCCATCGGCTGACGCAGTGCCGATGTCGGAGCGTCCTGAGATCGACCGTTGGGTGATCTCGCTCCTTAACACTCTCGTGAAGGATGTTACGGCAGCATATGAGGACTATGACATCACAGGCGCAGGACGTCTTATCCAGGACTTCGTCTGCGACCACGTCAGCAACTGGTACGTTCGTCTCGGCAGAAAGCGTTTCTGGGGCGGACAGATGGATACAGACAAGCTTTCGGCTTACCAGACCCTCTATCAGGTGCTCGTAGCTGTTGCTAAGCTTGCTGCTCCTATCGCACCGTTCTTCATGGACCGTCTCTATACTGACCTCGTGGAGGGTGCTGATTCGGTACATTACGTGGCTATGCCTGAGTGCGACGAGGCTGTTATCGACAAGGATCTCGAGGAGCGTATGGCTCTCGCGCAGAGAGCTACATCGATGGTGCTCGCCCTGCGTCGCAAGGCCGAGATCAACGTGCGCAAGCCGCTTTCAAAGATCATCATCCCTGTGCTTGACCCACGTGTGAAGGATCAGCTCGAGCTCGTCAAGGACCTTATCCTCGGTGAGGTCAATGTGAAGGAGGCTGAGTTCATCTCTGACACTACCGGTCTTATTACAAAGAAGATCAAGCCTAACTTCAAGACTCTCGGTAAGATCTACGGAAAGCAGATGAAGGAGATCGCAGCAGCGTTCGGTACGCTTACCCAGGAAGTGATCAACGAAATCCAGGCAGCTGAGGCTTCTGGCACGGGTTATGTCTTGAGCCTCCCTTCAGGCGATGTGACCCTCAATGTGGGAGACTACGAAATCTCTTCAGAGGATATGCCGGGCTGGCTCGTGGCTACCGAGGGTGCGATGACTATCGCCCTCGATATCACGATTACAGAGGCCCTCAAGCAGGAAGGTGTTGCACGAGAGCTCATCAACAGAATCCAGAACCTGCGTAAGAGCAGCGGATTCGATGTGACGGATAAGGTTGATGTCAAGATATACGCTGACGGAGAGGATGGCGCAGAGATCGCCGCTTCTCTTGCAAACTTCGCTGACTATGTTGCAGCTCAGACTCTCGCGCTTTCTGTCGATGCAGCTCCTGTGGCTGAGGCCGGAGATGCTCCTGAGGTAGAGTGGAACGAGGGTGCTATCAGGATCAAGGTGACAAAACGCTAGTTCGTCATCCTGAGGAGGGACAAAGTCCTTTGGAACGTCATCCTGAGGAGGGACAAAGCCCTTTGAAACGTCATCCTGAGGAGGGACGAAGTCCCGACGTGAGGATCTTAATTAATAATATTATAATACTAAATACTACACTATTATGGCAGAAGAAACAAGGAACACACCTGAGTTTAAGGTTCGTTACAGTGATGAGGAACTCCAGGAGTTCAAGGCCATCATTCTTGAGATGCTTGAAAAGGCTAAGAAAGAATATAAGATACTTCGCGATATCATCACCCACGACTCAAGCAATGATATCGAGGATACATCTCCTACATTCAAGGTGATGGAGGAAGGCGCTACAGCTCTCTCAAAGGAGGAGGCAGGTGCTCTTGCACAGCGTCAGTACAAGTTCATCCAGAACCTTGAGGCAGCGCTCATCAGGATCGAGAACAAGACTTACGGAGTATGCCGTGTAACAGGCAAGCTCATCCCTAAGGAAAGACTCCGTCTCGTTCCTCATGCAACCCTTACCGTTGAGGCTAAGGAGATGATGAACAAGAACAAGTAGTCTTTATGAAGGTTTCAAAAGGAACAAGACTATTCATTCTTGGAGCAGTTCTAGTCGTTCTTGACCAGATAATAAAAGTTCTGGTCAAGACGAATATGGACTTGGGAGAAACTATCGACGTGATAGGTGACTGGTTCAAGCTCCATTTCGTACTGAATAAGGGAATGGCCTTCGGAATGGCCTTCGGGGGAGTGTGGGGCAAGGTTCTGCTTTCGCTCTTCCGCATAGTCCTCTTCAGCGGCCTTTTCTGGTGGATAGGAAAGCTGGCCAAGTCAAAGGAGACCCCGACAGGAGTCCTTGTCGGCCTTACAATGATTACGGCCGGTGCACTCGGAAACATCATCGACTGTTTCTTCTATGGCCTCATCTGGCCGGAGACTGTCATGCCAGGCGCTCCGTTCGCATTCATGTTCGGACAGGTAGTGGACATGTTCTACTTCCCGCTGTTTGACTATAAGCTCCCTTGGATGGACTATCCGCGCACTTTCTTCGGCGCAGTCTTCAACTTCGCCGACAGCTGTGTAACCTGCGGAGCAATCTATCTTTTGCTCTTCCAGTACAAATTCTTCTCGAAAGAAGAAGAAAAAAGTGAAAAATAATTTGCAGATTTCGAAAATATTCGTACCTTTGCAATCCCTTACGAAAGGGAACTACGACCAACGGGAGCAATTCCCGCTTCGGTTTTAAACTGGAGAGATGGCAGAGTGGTCGAATGCGGCGGTCTTGAAAACCGTTGATCTTAACGGGTCCGGGGGTTCGAATCCCTCTCTCTCCGCAAAGCACAAATGAAAATGGCGACAAGTTTTACTTGATCGCCATTTTTATTTGTGCTTTGCAACGCCCCGCCGCAGGCGGGGAGGGATGTGCGAACGAAGTGAGCAAATCCTTGAGAGAGGGATGACTCCGCTCAACGTAAAATACATGCAAATTTGCCAGCTGCGGTGAAAATGGACAAATCTTATAGTTAACCCCGTGACATGGTTTGATGTTTCTATGTCACGGAAGTGTTCAAAAATGCCCCAAATGACCTGTTTTTGAAGACCTCCGTAACATGAATCAATCATATTGTGTCACGGAGGTGCGGATGAATCAAAAATGCTAACCTACTTTTCCAGTCTATCCATAAAACACTAGTGATACACCCTGTGGCTAGGGCTATTGTCTTGAGGAGCCCTAGCCACAGTCGATTTATAAAACACATTAATAATCAGATACTTATAAATACACCCTGTGGCTAGGGATGTTCAAGATGGTAGCCCTGGCCACAGTTAGTAGTGAGATATCTTTAAAATTTCACATCCAGCCTGGACCAGTGCGACATAAGACACTTATAATCAACAATTTACTCGATATGCCTGCAGTCAAAGTGCAGCAGGCATCGCTGTGTAAAACGTTGCTGATCAGTAGTTTAGATGCCACGCTGAGAGTCTGGCTGTGAGGCGACTTCGGCGAGGGTGCCGCTGACGGCGGCGATCAGGTCGACTGGAGAGATTTCCAGCTGCAGGCCTCGGACTCCGGCGCTGACATAAATCAGCTCAAAGTCGGTCGCGGTGCTATGGAAGTAGGTGGGGAAGCGTTTCTTCATCCCGACCGGAGAACATCCCCCGCGTATGTAACCGGTAACTCCGAGAAGGTCCTTCATCGGTATCATCTCGACCTTCTTGTTGCCTGATACCTTCGCCAATGCCTTAAGGTCTACTTCGGCGTTGCCCGGAACGACGCATACGATGTACCCTGTCCTGTCTCCATGCAGGACCAGTGTCTTGAAAACCTGTGCGATATCCTGCCCGAGACTGTCGGCGACATGCTGTGCCGCCAGGTCGTTCTCATCAAATTCGTATGGTATAAGCCTATATGCGACCCCCGCCTTGTCCAGAAGGCGGGCAGCATTTGTCTTTTCTATCTTCTTTGCCATGATGTCTAGTGGTTTAATCCTTCAAGACAGATCTCCTTTCCGGAATATTCTACAGTCCTCATGTCTCCAAGGAAATTTACGACAAACTTCCTGTTCTTCACCATTCCCTCGAATGAACCTTTTCGAGCTCCGATGGTAAGACTTCCTGTTTCGTCGTCCCACCTGAGAAGGATGGTGCTGTATGCTCCTTCCTCATAGTTGTAGTTCGTTCCTTCGTCTTCATAGAGAGTGAAGCTTGCATCTGCTCCTGGATAGATGTTGATGACGACAGGCCCGTCGGCTTTGTCTGCAACGTGCTGTCTGTCAGGTCCTGTCGGGATGATCGAGCCTCCCTTGACATATACCGCTATAGTCTCGATGTCAACGGCGGCGGAGATATACTGTCCGCCGTCCAGATGCTCTCCGCTCCACCAGTCATACCAGCCGCCTTCGCATGAAGGTAGATATACCTTCCACGATGAAACGCCTTCGTCCATGACCGGACTTACGAGAATAGATTTGCCGAACATGTATGAACCGTCCTGCTTCAAGGCTTCCTTGTCGTCCGGGAAGTCGAAGACGAACGGACGCATGAGTGTAGAACCGCTAAGCGACACCTGTGCAGCTTCCGAATATATGTACGGCATGAGCCTGTAGCGAAGACGGATGTAGTCGGTGATGATCCTCTGGGCGTCAGGGCCGTAGTTCCATGGTTCCGTGTCGCTCATATAGCCGTGGACACGCATCAGCGGGAGGAATGTGCCTGCCTGCACCCATCGGATGAGGCGCTCGATATATGAAGGATTGGTGTACTGGTCATATGGACGGAAGAAGCCGCCTGCATCGTAGGTCCACCATGGCAGACCGGTCGACACGAAGTTAAGACCGGCTGCGATCTGGTAACGTAGCGTCTGCCAGTCGTTGCCGACGTCGCCAGACCAGAGCACTGCGCCGTATTTCTGGATGCCGGAGAAGCCGCTGCGGGTGAAGATCATGGCCCTGCGGTCCGGATCGTCCTGGCGAAGACCTTCGTAGACTGTCTTGTTAACCATGTTAGGATAGATGTTCCTGTAGCGTTCTCCCGGCTCTGTTCCTTTCATGATGCGTCTTCCTTCAAGGTCGTCATTCTCAGGTTCGGTAGCGTCCTGCCACCAGGCGTCGATGCCGATAGGAAGCAACTTTTCGCTGAAATTCTTCCAGTAGAATCCTGCCGCTTCAGGGTCGAAGAAGTCGATCCATGTGGTCTGAGGGATGAAGAGCCCAAGCTCTTGAGCCTCTTTGCCGACCTGCGAAGAAGGGTCGATCTTTGACCATACCGAGAGCATGAGCTTCATGTCCATGTCGTGGAGGTCTTCGGTCATCTGCGCCGGATCAGGATAGAATGCTTCGTCGAATTGCATGGCGTTCCAGCCATACTTGCCCCAATACTGCCAGTCCTGGACTATCAGGTCGATAGGGATCTGCTCCTGACGGAAGCGACGCGCCGTGGCGAGGAGCTCTTCCTGCGAGTGGAAACGTTCGCGGCAGTGGATGTATCCGAAGGCCCATGAAGGGAGCATCGGAACCTCTCCGGTGGCCTCGCGGTATGATGCTATGATGTTGTCTGCACTTCCGGTGAATATGGTATAGTCGACACATTCCGCCACCGGCGAATGGAAGACTGTATTGTCGTCGACTTTGCGGTAATATATCACAGGACTGTCGCCCCTTTCGAGTTCGGCACTGAATTCATGTGTGCCGGCAGTCAGGTCGACGATGAGGGAGGTGGTCGGCGGCAGCCAGATGTTGCGCAGGTCGGTTACCGTTACGCCGTCGATGCTCAGGTTGTGACGTCGGGCCATCTTCTGTCCGACATCGAGGAGGACTGCGTAGCGTCCGTCCTCCTCGATGTCGACCGCCGCCTTGAAACTGTTGTTTCGGCGGGTCTCGATGCGACCTCCTTCTGTAGATGTCACATTGACCTTGCGCTCAGCACCTTCGGTGGCTTCGCGCTCCATCACAACCTTCTTGTCAGAAGGGTTGAAGTCTGTAAGTCCATAGTTGTTCCAGAGGAGGCCGTAACCTTCGCTGGACAGGATGAATGGTACTGATATCTGTGTGTTGACCTGTGTCAGACGTCTTGTGAGTCCCTTCAGGTTAAGGTGCCCGTCCTGGAACTGGCCCAGACCGTAGAGATACTCGTCCTCGGGAGACGCTATGGTAAGCGTTGCCTTGCGCGTTGCCTCCTCCTGCACCATAGCTTCCTGCAGCTCATGTCCAGTAGCCTTGAAGACCTGTCGGCCTTCCGAGTCAAAGACTGTCACGACGTTGTTCTTATGACAGACCTTGATGGTCATCATATCTGTGCTGAAGACCGTCCTGCAGCCTTCCTTGCTCTTTTTCAGTCTGACGCCTGCCTCGGTCCGGCAGTAGACCATTTCCGGCATCGGTCTGACTTCGCCTTCAGCATACCTGATGCGGACAGCGTCGTCCTGAAGTGCGGTCAATGTCAGAGTGCCTTCCCCGAAAGGGACGGTAAGGTCTTTTGGTGTGCATCCGCAGAGAACTGCTGCGAGTAAGGTTGCAAGAAGGGTGATGTGTTTCATTTCTGAGGGTTATTTCCCCAAAGATAATGAATTAAGGACGATATTTTATATCTTTACGATGTTTATAAGAATTTATCATGAGACCTAGGCTTTTATCTCTATTCGCGGCTGTTCTTCTTGCCGCCCTCGGCCTGCACGCCCAGGACAGACTTTATTCAAACGAATTCCCATTGGGAGATGTGAAACTGCTTGACGGACCGCTGAAGACGGCCAGAGACCTTAATCTGGAGGTCCTGATGAAGTATGATGTGGACCGTATGCTGGCTCCGTACAGAAAGGAGTCAGGACTGGAGATGAAGGCAAAGCCATACCCTAACTGGGACGGACTGGACGGTCATATCGCAGGACATTACCTTTCGGCGATGGCCATGAACTATGCAGCCACAGGCAATCAGGAGTGCCGTCAGAGGATGGAATATATGCTCTCAGAACTCAAGGAGGTTCATGCCGCACATGCGGCGAACCATCCTGAATGGGGCGTAGGCTATGTAGGAGGTTTCCCTGATAGTGATGCTGTCTGGTCTTCGTTCAAGAAAGGCCGCTTCGGCAGATATTTCGGAGCCTGGGCTCCTTTCTATAATCTTCATAAGATGTATGCAGGTCTGCGCGATGCATGGGTATACTGCGGATACGAGGATGCAAAGACGCTTTTCCTCTCATTCGCCGATTGGGCGATAGCCTTGACGGCGGACTTCACCCAGGAGCAGATGGAATCTATGATGGGCAACGAGCAGGGTGGCATGAACGAGGTTCTTGCCGATGCCTACGCAGTTTCCGGCGATGAGAAGTATCTCGAAGCCGCACGACGTTTCTCGCACAGACAGATTCTCGACCCTATGTCGGAAGGAATCGACTGTCTTGATAACCTGCATGCGAACACACAGGTACCGAAGGCTCAGGGATTCGGACGTATCGGCGAACTTTCCGGAGACAGCAGATATGTGGACGCGGGCCGGTTCTTCTGGGAGACAGTGACCGGAAACAGAAGCCTTGCCTTTGGAGGAAACAGCCGCAGGGAGCATTTCCCGGCAGCCGAGGCATATATCGACTTCATGAACGACAATGACGGACCTGAGTCCTGCAATACCTACAACATGCTCAAGCTCACAGAGACCCTTTTCCGTCTCAATCCGTCTTCTTCGTATACAGACTACTATGAGCGTGCTCTCTTCAATCATATCCTCTCCACACAGCATCCTGAACACGGCGGATATGTCTACTTCACATCTATACGCCCTCGCCATTACAGGGTATATTCCGCTCCAGGTGAAGCGATGTGGTGCTGCGTAGGCACCGGTATGGAGAATCATGGCAAATACGGCCAGTTCATATATACCCATGCTGATGACGCCCTCTTCGTCAACCTTTTCGTTGCTTCCGAACTCGACTGGAAGGACAGGGGAGTGGTCATCCGTCAGGAGACAGCCTTCCCTTACGGTGAGACTTCACGTATTGTCGTGGCTGAAGGAAAGGGCAGGTTCATATTGAAGGTCCGCAGACCCTCATGGGTCGCGGACGGCGCCTTCGAAGTATCGGTCAACGGCAGGAAGGTGCCTGCACATGCCGGCCAGGACGGATATGTCGCCCTCGACAGGAAATGGAAGAAGGGTGATGTGGTAGATGTTGTCTTCCCTATGCATACGAGCGTGGTCCCTCTCCAGAACGAGACCCAGTATGTCGCTTTCATGCACGGACCGATCGTCCTCGGAATGAAGACCGGCACCGAAGACCTTCGCGGCATCATCGCTGATGACGGCCGTTGGAGCCAGTATGCCGGCGGAGAATATCTGCCTGTGGATAAGGCTCCTATGCTCCTTTACGGCGAAGCGTCTCTGGAAGACTGTCTCAAGCCGGTACCGGGCAAGCCTCTCCATTTCGTATTTGACAATATAGATGTTCTTAACCCTATAGAAGGCGAACTCCAGCCGTTCTACACCATCCACGATGCACGTTATATGATGTACTGGCTCGCGCTGTCCAAGGACGGGTATGAGGACTATCTTGCGGAGCTGGCGGCCGAAGAGGCAGCGAAGCTGAAGCTCGAAGGCCGCACTGCAGACCAGGTACAGCCGGCGGAACAGCAGCCTGAGACTGACCATAAGATGCAGTCCGAAGCTTCTACTACTGGCAACACCAACAATGTCTTCTTCCGTGAAGCGCAGAACGGCGGATGGTTCAGCTATGAACTCGATACCCAGGGCAAGACCGACCTGTCCCTTTATGTGAAGTATTGGGGAGTTGACGACTGGGGAACCCGCAGGTTCGACATACTCATCGACGATGAGAAGATGATCGAGGTAAACAACACACGCCGCTGGCGCTCGTCTGTCTTCAAGACTGTAGAATATCGCATCCCTGCATCCATGGTCGAAGGCAAGAAATATATCAGGGTACGTTTCCAGAGCCATCCGGGCACACAGGTCGGCGGCATCTACGAACTCCGTCTGGTCGAATCGGAGAAACCGACGGTAGCTATCCTCGGAGACTCATATTCGACATTCCTGGGACATATCCCTGAAGGCAACGCCTTCTGGTATTCTGAAAGACGTCAGGGAGAGAACGATGTCGTGAAGGTGGAACAGACATGGTGGCATCAGTTCTGTGAAGCTTCCGGATATGAACTTCTCCTTAATGAAAGCTGGAGCGGTTCGACAATCTGCAATACCGGATATGACGCTGTACCATGTCCTACATGGTCATTCATAGCCCGCATGAAGAACATCGTATCCGGCGAAGAAGATCCTGACCTGATCCTCATCTGCGGAGGTACTAACGATTCATGGGCGAACTCGCCTATAGGTCAGCTGAAGTTCGGTGACTGGACATCCGAGGACCTTTCATCATACCTCCCTGCCTGCTGCTATATGCTTGATTATCTTACCAAGGAAGCTCCTGATGCTGAAATCGTCTGCATAATCAACTCGGAACTGAAACCTGAAATCACCCAAGGCCAGTTCGACGCCTGCGCCCGATACGGCGCTCATGCCCTTCTTCTCAAGGACATCGAGAAGAAATGGGGACATCCGAGCATAGCCGGCATGACTGCAATGAGCCAGCAGGTAGCAGAGTTCGTGAAAGGACTTTAAAGAAAGATATATTTCATCGCGAAAAGAACAGCAAGGACATACATCCCCGCAGACAGTTTCCTGAATCTGCCGCAAAGGACATTTATCACCACATAACTGATGATGCCCATCAGGATTCCGTCTGCGATCGAATATGCCATAGGCATTGTTATGATCGTGATGAAGGCAGGAACTGCCTCTGTCATGTCGCTGAGGTCAAGACCGGTTATGGTCAGGAACATCGAGAGACCGACAAGGATAAGTATAGGTGCCGTTGCCGCAGCCGGAATCGCAAGGAAGACCGGCGAAAGCAGCAGTGACGCAGCGAAGCATATTGCAATGGTCAGTGCTGTGACTCCAGTCCTGCCGCCCTCTTCCACTCCCGATGAACTTTCGATGAATGTACATGCAGCTGAAGTACCCAGCAGACCCGATGTGACGGTGCCGATGGAATCGGCAAGGAACAGCCTGTTGATTCCCGGAATGTTCCCGTCCTTGTCCGCGAACCCTCCCTTCATGCACACTCCTACAGCCGAGCCTGTGAGGCTGAACAGGTCAATGCACAGGAATGAAAGGACGACAACCAGCATGTCCGTCGTGAATATCTTCTCCCACTGGAACTGACAGCATATAGGGGCAGGGGACTGAGGAAGGGAGATGATTCCCTGATAATGGGTCAGGCCCATAGGGATGCCGATAAGTGCTGTGATAAGTATGCCCCAGAGCATGCCTCCCTTTACCTTCCTGATGACCAGAACTGATGTTATTGCAAGTCCTATGACTGTAAGCAGGCCGCTGCCCTCGGTTATTTTTCCGAGATGGACCAGTGTCGACTCGTCGTTGACTACGATGCCGGCGTTCTGCAGACCTACGAATGCTATGAAAAGACCTATTCCTATGGTCAGCGATTTCTTGATCGTCTCAGGGATGGCGTTCACTATAGCCTCCCTCAGTCTGGTCAGTGTCAGGAGCAGGAGTATGAACCCTTCAATCAGGATAGCCGTAAGAGCGAACTGCCATGAATGACCCATACCCAGGCACACTGTGAACACGAAGAATGCGTTAGGACCCATTCCTGGTGCGATGCCGAATGGCATCCGTGCCACGAATGCCGACAGAAGAGTGCTGAAAACCGCCACCAGGGCCGTCGTAGTGAAGACGGCGGCCTGAGGCATCCCCTCAAGTATCGAGAACATTGCAGGGTTGACGGCCAGGATATATGACATGGTCAGGAATGAAGTAAGTCCCGCCATTATCTCTGTCCGGATGTTATGTATCTTTGGGTCAAAACCTAATAATTTCGCCATGGTGTCTCAAGTCTTTCAACAAATATAGCCAATTAATGGAAATACTTTCATAAGTTTGCATATTCAGACTCATAAAATATGAAAGCGCTCAAAGAACGTATCCTCAAGGAAGGAAGATGTCTTCCGGGAGGCATCCTTAAAGTAGACAGTTTCATCAACCATCAGATGGACCCTGTCCTGATGGAAGAAATGGCGGAGGAGCTGGTACGTCGCTTTTCCGACGTACGGGTCGACAAGGTCCTGACCGTCGAAGCCAGTGGTATCGCCCCTGCCATAATGGTCGGTTACCTCCTTCGAAAGCCTGTTGTCTTTGCCAAGAAGGCTAAGCCCAGTACGATGAGCGACTTCTATACAGCTAAGGTGTTTTCATTCACAAAGAACCGCGAGTATGATATCTGTCTCAGTCGCAACTACCTCTCCGAAGGAGACAATGTACTCTTTATCGATGACTTTCTTGCCAACGGCAACGCTGCAGTAGGTGTCATCGATCTCGTCTCTCAGGCCGGAGCTGATCTTGTAGGATTAGGATTCCTTATAGAAAAAGACTTTCAGCCGGGCGGAGCCATGCTCCGCTCCGAAGGCTACCGTGTCGAATCCCTCGCCATCATCGAAAGCCTCGAAGACTGTCAGGTGAAGTTCAAGGAATAGGTCTTATTTTATTGCGTCAAGAAGCTGGTCGCAGATGCTCTGCATTCCTTTGATTGAAGGGTGACCGTTCTGTTTTTCGATGTCGTAGAGCTCGATGAGCTGGACTCCGTAATGCTTGCATACCTCGCGGCTTGATTCATTGATTTCCTCACGGAGCTCCGAGTTAAGGATAGAATAAATCTCAGCGTCAGGATATTTCTTCTTGAGGCTGTCGAGCAGGCATGCATAAGCAGGTCTGAAGCTCTTGCAGTCCTCCTTTGTCCAGCCCTCCCATTTGTATTCACCTATAGGGGAACCTGCCCAGGCGTCGTTGGTACCTCCGAAAATGAAGATGATGTCAGGATCACCGAGCATGTCCACACGTGCATTGAACGACGATGCCGACGAATCCATCATGCCGTATCCTGTGCCGCAGATCGTGGTACCTCCCCACGAATTGTTCTGTTCAAGTTCATATCCCATCGCCTTGATGTACAGACTCCACCATGTCTGCTCCACCTCTGTGACATCATTCCTGTCATTTGGGTAGAACGGAGCATACCCTTCCGGATTATGTCCTGCAAAAGTCGAATACGAATCTCCCAGCACCGATACCTTCTTAGGCTGCGAGTTGCCCTGAGCGTTGCCTTCAGCGTTGCCCTGAGCGTTGCAGTCCCACGCTGCCGCTGCAACCATGATCGTCGCTGTCAAAAAGGCAATGAACCGTTTCATATGTCTCCGAGGTTTATAGTTTAAAAGTGTCAATATCCGTGATTCCGATTTTCCCCTGCAAGTTAAAGAAAATCTTCCAAATACAATAGTCCCGGCCACATATGATTCCAATCAAGCCGTTGAATTCAACCCGATATGAAGGCGCATCAGCAGGATCAACGGGAAAAGTAGGTTGGAATTGTGAGCATCCGCACTTCCGTGACACAATATGATGGATTCATGTTACGGAGGTATTCAAAAACAAGTCACTGGGCCACTTTTGAACACTTCCGTGACATAGAAACGTCAAATCATGTCACGGGGTGACTATGCTGTTTGTGCATTTTTACAGCAGCGGCAAATACGCCAGCTAGCTTCGTACTGCTCTCGTCCGGAAAAAAGACAGATTTCACGGATTGAAAGGGTGTTCTGTCCCTGTCGTCCGGAAAAATGACTGGTTTTACGGATAGAAAGGGGTTATTGCCTCTGCTGTTAGGGGAAACGACTAATTTTACGGATGGAGAGGGCATTTGGTCCATGTTGTCCGGAAAAAACCGTTTTCACGGATAGATGCAAAACAACCGGTATTTTACGTTGAACCATAAGGGATCTGGTTAGTATGTTGGAATAAAACTTAAAAACTAAACACCCCTTATCGGACTAAGCGATAAGGGGTGACTTTAACTCGTTTTAGAGTGCGCGGCATAGGGACGAAGCCTATACTAGCACTATGCGAGTGCAAAGGTAGAAAATTTTTTGCAAAACAAAAGCCATTTGCGAAAAATTTATAACGAATCATTATAGACTTATACCTGTAGTGGCTATAATGGTAGATTTTAGTTTCGGATTTTTTGAGATGGCTCTGTCAAGTGCCTCTTTGATATCCTGTTGCA
>JAFYUS010000034.1 GCA_017549505.1 Bacteroidales bacterium
AGGCCATTCGGGCAATCGTAAGTAATTTTAAAATGAAAAAGTAATTATGGGAGCTCGTAAAAGATTAATGGCTGAGAAGCTTAAGGCAGCTAAACAGCAGACAGCTATCGCAAAGCTGAATGATGTACCTACATCTCCACGCAAGATGCGTCTCGTTGCAGACATCATCCGCGGCGTTGAGGTGAACCGTGCACTTGATATTTTGAAATTCTCGAAGAAGCATGCTTCTATCGACCTGGAGAAGGTTCTCCGTAGCGCAGTTGCTAACTGGGAGGCTAAGAATCCAGATAATGTAAAGGAGTTGGAGAACGGTAACGTTGTAGTCAAGACCGTAATGGTTGACGAGGGACGCACACTTAAGAGAATCCGCCCATGCCCACAGGGTCGTGCCGGACGTATCCGCAAGCGTTCTAACCACATTACCATTATCCTCGATGTTAAACCAGCAGTTAAGGAGGCGTAATCATGGGACAGAAAACTAATCCTATAAGCAACAGAATCGGTATCACCCGTGGTTGGGACTCTAACTGGGTTGGTGGTAACTATGCAGAGAAGATTGCAGAGGACTTTGAGATCCGTAAGTATCTCTCAAGCCGTCTCGCGAAGGCTTCTCTCTCAAAGATTGTTATCGAGAGAACTCTCAAGCTCATCACTGTAACTATCCACGCCGCAAGACCAGGTGTCATCATCGGTAAGGGTGGTCAGGCAGTTGACCTCCTCAAGGAGGAGCTCAAGAAGGTAACCAAGAAGGATGTTCAGATCAACATCTACGAGGTTAAGAAGCCTGAGGTTGATGCTCACATCGTAGCTGACTCTATCGCTCGTCAGATCGAGGGTCGTGTTTCATACCGTCGCGCAATCAAGATGGCCGTAGCAACTACAATGCGTGTAGGTGCTGAGGGTATCAAGGTTCAGATCAGCGGTCGTCTCGGTGGAGCCGAGATGGCAAGAAGCGAGATGTTCAAGGAAGGTCGTACACCTCTCCACACATTCCGCGCTGACATCGACTACGCACTTGCTGAGGCTCACACCAAGGTAGGCGTACTCGGAATCAAGGTATGGATCTGCAACGGTGAGGTTTACGGTAAGAAGGACCTCTCTCCTAACGCTGGCATCGCAGCTCAGCAGCAGGCAAGCGGTAACAACAACCGTGGCGGACGTGGCGGCGATCGTCGTCGTGGCGGACGTGGTCCACGCAGAGACAACAAGTAATTGTTACTCACACAATAATGAAAGGGATGACGTCATGTCATCCCTTTTTTGTATATTTGTCAAAACTAAAGATATATGAACATGCGTAAAATTTTATTTGCCCTTGCTGCAGTTGCAGTTGTGGCATGCGGACAGACCGCAGAAGAGAAAGTAAAGGCTTTTGAGGAGACTCACGAGGCCATGATGCAGGAATTTCAGACAATGATGGATTCTCTGTCTACAGATCAGGAAAAGGCCCAGGCATATTATGAAGAATTTGTCGAAAAGTATATTGATTTCAACCTTGAGGCTGCAAAGAAGAATGTAGACAATCAGGTAGCTGTAATGGCTCTCGGCAACCTCATGGGTTTGATTGATGATGCTCAGGTTGATGAGATTATCTCAAAGATGTCGCCTGAGATGCTTCAGGATGAGAAAGTTGCTTACATGAAGGCTGGCCTTGATGCAAGAAAGGCAACTGCCGAAGGTATGCCATTCGTTGATTTCACAGTTGAACATGTGTATGGCTATGACAGAAGCATGGATCCTCAGCCTCTCAAGAAGGAAGTGAAGTTCTCTGATTATGTAGGTAAGGGAACATATGTGCTTGTGGACTTCTGGTCTCCTTGGTGCGGACCTTGCCGTCGTGAGATCCCGAACATCCAGAAGGTATATGAGCAGTACAAGGACAAGGGCCTTGAGGTTCTCAGCCTGGCGGTATGGGAGAGAAAGCCACAGTCGCACACGATCGAGACTGCTGCAGAACTCGGAATGGACTGGCTCCATATCAATAACTGCGGTCAGGTTCCTACCGATATCTATGGCGTGGAGGGTATCCCACACCTCATGCTCATCGGTCCTGACGGAACCATCCTCAAGAGAGGCTTCCACGGTCTTGAGGGTATTCAGGCTGCCGTAGCTGAGTACATCAAGTAGTGGATATACGACAGAAAATAGCATTATTTCCGCATTCCCCCGGCGTCTACAGGTATTATGACGCTGAGGGGAATGTGATATATGTAGGTAAGGCGAAGGACCTGCATAAAAGAGTTGCGCAGTATTTCGTGCCGGTCGAGAGACTGACAAGGAAGACGGCTGTCATGGTATCTAAGATTGCAGATGCCGAATATACAGTGGTCGAATCGGAGGCGGACGCCCTTCTGCTGGAAAACAACCTCATAAAGCAGTTCAAGCCTAGATACAATATCCTGCTCAAGGATTCCAAGACCTATCCGTGGATATGCGTAAGCGCCGAGGAATTTCCCAGAGTCTTTCTGACCCGCAGGGTCGTCCGTGACGGATCACGATATTTCGGCCCTTACAGCAGCGTGGTTCATGCGCGGAATCTCGTGGAATTCTTCCACAATATATACCCGCTGCGTACCTGCAAACATAGGATTACCTCTGATGTGATCCTTCGCGGTAAGATCCGTCCCTGTCTTAATTTCCATATCAGGAAATGTCTCGGATGCTGCGTAGGAGGCATTTCCCAGAAGGAATACAATGAAAATATAGATGAGATCGTAAGGCTTCTCAGAGGTGGCGGAAGGGAAATAATCCAGCATTACAAGACCTTGATGGCTGAAGCTGCAGCCAATATGGAGTTTGAACAGGCTCAGCTCTATAAGGAGAAGATGCTCTCTCTCGAACAGCATTACAGCAAGTCGGTGATCATGAATTCGACAGTCGGTGATGTAGATGTCTTCTCACTTATCATCGACGGCCCGGAGGCATTCGGAAACTTCATGCGTATCAGAGGCGGTGCTGTAATCCAGTCCCTCAACCTCGGATTCAAGCTTATGATCGAGGAAGAGCAGGAATCTGTACTTGCAATGTTCATAGGAGAAATCCAGTCGAAGTTCGGAACCCTTTCGCGGGAGATCATAGTTCCCTTCAAGCCGGATATGGAGCTTGAGAACATAGAGTTCAAGGTTCCGGTCAGAGGTGATAAGCTAGCACTTTTGGAACTCAGCGCCCGAAATGCCAAGGAAATGCGCCTGAATGCTCTCAAGCAGCAGGAACATACAGATCCGGATGCATATAAGAACATGGTGATGGAATCCCTTCAGAAGCAGCTTGGAATGAAGGTCCTGCCAGTACATATCGAATGTTTTGACAATTCTAACATACAGGGAACAAATCCGGTATCGGCATGCGTGGTTTTCCGCAATGCCGTGCCTTCGAAGAAGGACTACCGCCATTTCAAGGTAAAGACCGTAGTCGGGGCTAATGATTATGCGACCATGAAGGAGGTGGTTAACCGAAGGTATTCTCGTATGATGGAGGAAAATCCTGAAGATCTGCCTCAGCTTATTGTGATAGATGGTGGCAAGGGACAGCTTGCCTTTGCATATGAGGCTCTGGCTGAGCTGGGACTGATTGACAAAGTGACATTGATAGCTCTTGCCGAGAGAATGGAGGAAGTCTACAGGGTAGGCGATCCGTACCCGATGTTCATCGACAGGAATTCCCATGCCTTGAAGGTACTTCAGCAGATACGTGATGAAGCCCATCGTTTCGGAATAACATTCCACAGAAAACTCAGGAGCAAGGCCCAGATAGAATCTGCCTTGCGTTCGATAAAGGGCGTGGGCGACAAGACGGAACAGCGGCTTCTGCTCCGTTTCGGCAGCGTAGCCCGTATTGCTTCAGCCCCGCTCGAAGAGCTGGCTGAACTCGTGGGTGCTCAGCTGGCAGAAAGGATACATGATGCATTGAATGAAGAAAAATAAAAGTCATGCCCGAGACCGGGCATATGAATATGTGACCGATGAAAAACAAAGTTCTATCCTTCTACGACTGGTTCCTTATAATAGGAGTCATCGCTTCTAATGTTATTTACTCCCTGTTGAGTGGCGATGTCGATCCGGTAGGATCCATCGCCGCCGTTGCCGGCGTCCTTTGCGTAGTCCTTGTGGCCAAGGGCAGCATATGGAATTATCTTTTCGGCCTGGTCAATGTCTCGATGTATGCCTATATCTCATATAAGGCGTCCTTGTACGGCGATGCAGGTCTGAATGCTCTTTATTATCTTCCGATGCAGTTCATCGGATGGTGGCAATGGCGCAAAAGGGGAGCGGCTGTATCGGAATCGGAGTCCGGAGGAAGTGGTGTCCAGGTGAAAGCGCGCCGATTTACATGGCGCCAAAGGTCGTTTCTTGCTGTTGGGTGTATTGCTGCTGTAGTCGCGGGCGGATTCATATTGGATTATTTCGGTGACCCGCAGCCATTCAAGGATTCGACAACTACTGTACTCAGTATTGTGGCACAGGCATTGATGGCCCTGGCCTTCATGGAACAATGGGTGCTATGGATAATTACGAATATTGTCAGCGTTGTGATGTGGATCGTATGTGTCGCCAGAGGCGAAGCTCACGCTGCAGTGATGGTCATCATGTGGAGTTTCTATCTCTTGAATTCCATCAACGGATTAAGGGTCTGGATGAGGTTGAGCAGGCCTGATGAAGATTAATTTTTATAATTCGATTTTTTTTATTTAATTTGCAACGATTTTTAGCGAAAATTCGTGTAATAAGATACTAAATTATTAATTAAAAATTTAAAGTTATGGCTAATATTGCAGAAGACGTAAAGGCAATCATCGTCGAGAAATTGGGCGTTGATGCGTCTGAGGTTACTGAAACAGCTAGCTTCACCAACGACCTTGGTGCTGATTCACTTGACATCGTAGAGCTTATCATGGACTTCGAGAAGAAGTTCGATATCGAGATTCCAGACGTAGACGCTGGTGATAAGATCACTACAGTAGGTGACGCTATCAAGTACATTGAAGGCAAGGTAAATGCATAATCATTTTTGTCTGAAATAAAAAAAGAGGGCAGATCGTTCGATCCGCCCTCTTTTTTCATTATGTATGTTCTTATTCTGCTGACTTTGGAGCAGAGAATGTAACCTTGAACTGTGGCTTTGCTCCGGATGACTGAGGTCCGTTGAGTGCAGCACTGTAGAACCTGTCTTTGTCAAGTTCTGTCGTGTATTCCTCAGTGTCGGTGTTGCTGTACATTCCGGCCATCATCTGTGCCATCAATGCATAGCTGTAGTAGTTGTTGTAGCCGTATCCGCCGTATCCACCATATCCGCCGTAACCGCCATATCCATATCCGCCATATCCGTATCCACCATATCCGCCATATCCTCCGTATCCATATCCATATGGATCGTACATCATGTTATAGTAGTTGTTGAACGGATAATTGCTGTATGACTGCTGGTAAGTGGTGTCCTCGACAAGCTCCTTAGCCATAATAAGGAACCAGATGTCGTAATTTTCAATCTTTTTGCTGTAGTCCTTATCGTTTCTGTCCAGTTTGAGGATCTCTTGTACATGGTGGCTGATATCTGGGCAGTATACGTTCAGTGAACGGTTTATGCCTCCCTGATTCTCAGAACTGATGCTCGCGTCAGTAATTCCTGCATATGTGACATACTTTCCGTCTGTACTGCGAAGTCTTACTGTCGGGCTCAGGACAGGAGGATATTTGTCCAGGAGGTCATAGTCGCCGTTTACGTCATATGGGAGAACAACTGTAGCCTTGTTGATTACAACCTGGCTAGGATCCTTTATGCCTTCTGCGGCTATAAGGTTCTCCAGAATCTGCTTCAGTTCCTCTGCCTTCACTACAGGTTTCAGACCAGCTCCTCCTTCGACATATACCTTGTCTGTAGCAGTAACTCCTTCCTGGTACTGTTGTGTGGTCTCATGATTACTTGCGTTGAATGCGAACTGCTCAGGATAGATGATCTTTCCGCTGTCATCATTATATTTTATAAAGTCTCCGGAACCGAACAGGAAGATGAATGAGGTGTCCACAGGTTCCTTGCTGTGTTCGTATTCTGCAGTTATCTTCAGCTCTGCGTAGTTGCCGGTCAGGTATCCGGTGCTGTTGTTTATGGTAAGACCGAACATGTTGATACGTCCGCCGGTTCCGGCAGGGGTGTCCGTGGTGAGGTAGATGCCCGGAAGATAATTGACAAAATGGTCGACGCTGTCCATCTGTCCTGCCCTCTGTGCTTCGTCTATCTTTGCGATTACCTTTTCAGCGTACTCTATGCTGAAGTCGAATGAGAGCGAGTCTCCGCCTGAGTAGACAGGTATGCCGGCTGTGATGCGTCTGTCGATATTCACAAACTCGTTCAATGTCTCAGGGTCTGAAAGCGAACTTACATAAAGTATTGTCGAATCGAGCGGTTTCCTGAGCTCTGATACATATATGTTCTGGAGTATTCTCTGGTCATTGTCACGTATTGTCGACAATGTATCTCGGACTGCTGAAAAATGGAACTGTCTGACCTTGGTGTTCTTTCCGAAGTCCAGAGTGTCCCAGATAGGGACAAGTGTAAAGCTTGATGCCTTTGTTGATGTGCCGAGTATGCTTCCGTCATTGATGGATCCCAATGTGAATCTGGTCGTGCTGTATCCGGACAGGCTGTCGGCCATCTGAAGCCTGATGCCTTCGAGGACCACAGCTTCAGGATTGTATACGTCCCATTTCTGATCGGTCGGGATGAGGTTTTCTCCCAGTTTCTCGTTTATGGTTATGCATGATGCAGAGCCAAGCAGTATCGCACCGATAGCCGCAAGGCGGCAGACTCTGCGTGAAATAGAGAAATTCATTATAAATTATCGTAAAAACTGTTGTATGTTTCTATGTATGATCCGTCTTCCAATGCCTGAGCATCGTATGGGAGTACAGGACATCCTTTCGAGTTGCAGTATTCAACAAGTTCAGGAGCTACGCCCTCAGCACCCAGGATGACGCCGTCGGAATAATCGACCGCCAGTTTAGCAACATTTATGCCAGTAGGTTCCGCGAGGATTTCCACATCTTCCTCATTCACTCCGCCGAAGAGTACCCTTGCCTTCAGGTCTTCGGAGAAGATTTCAGGTGTGTCGTCATAAAGCGACAGCACTACCTTGCTGTTCGAGAATATAGGGTCATCCTTGTATGCCTTCTTGAGGTAGATCGGAAGAATCTGGGAAATCCATCCCTGGCAATGTATGACATCCGGCGCCCATCTGAGCTTCTTTACTGTCTCAAGTACACCGCGTGCAAAGAATATGGCTCTTTCTCCGTTGTCCTTGAAGAACTGGCCCTCGGCATCATGATATACGCTTTTGCGATGGAAATAGTCTTCGTTGTCGATGAAATATACCTGCATTCTGGCAGCGGATATTGACGCCACCTTGATTACGAGTGGCCTGTCGACATCGTTGATGACGATATTCATGCCTGAAAGGCGTATTACTTCATGCAATTGGTTCTTCCTCTCATTGATGCAGCCGTATCTAGGCATGAAAGACCTGATCTCCTTCTTCCTTTCCTGGATACCCTGAGGAAGGAATCTGCCGATCTTTGCGATAGGTGATTCCGGGAGATATGGAAACATCTCTGAATTTACGAAGAGGACTCTTTTGACTGAATTTCCCATGGCGGTAATTTTTAGTGACAAAATCTCTACAAAGATAATAATAAATTTTTGATAAATCGCTATCTTTGACCCCGATTGAAATTTACGTATGAGTTCGACCGATAACAAAATGATGCGCCGCAGGCTGGCAAATGCCTATCTTTCCTCGGTAATAAGCATAAGTCTTGTGCTTCTGCTTGTCGGTATCGCAGCTATGCTTCTGGTTAATGCCAGAAGTGTCTCCGACTATTTCAAGGAAAACATGCAGGTGACCGTGATGATGAAGCAGCATGTCACGGATGAGGCTGCCATGGACTTTCAGAACTCGGTCCTTGACGGCAAGCGCTTCATAAAGAAGACGACGTTCATCTCGAAGGAGCAGGGACAGAGAGAAATGGCTGACATGCTTGGAGATGATTTCCTGGAGGTATTCGAGACTTCTCCCATACCGGTTTCAATCGACATAACCCTGAAAGCGGAATATGTCTCGGCGGACAGTCTTGAAGTGGTAAGGCATGAGGTTGCGGCATCCCCTCTCGTGGATGAAGTCGTATATCAGAGTTCTCTGGTAGATGCCCTTAATGCAAATCTCGGCAGGATTTCTGCTATACTCGGCGTTTTCATAGCCCTGCTGCTGTTCATATCGTTTGTCCTGATAAACAATACCGTCAGGCTCAACGTGTATGCACGCAGGTTTACCATACATACAATGAAACTGGTTGGTGCCACAAGGTCGTTCATACGTGCCCCTTTCCTTGTTCAGGCTGCATTCCAGGGTGTCTTCGCGGCATTTATAGCGATAATTGCGCTCGTTGTCATGATGTATTTCATGAGAAGCGAATTCCAGCAGCTGTTCGAGATATTCAGGCTCGATCTTCTGCTTACCGTAATCGGTATCGTGCTTGCTTCAGGTCTGACCATCTGTCTTGTGAGTACGTGGTTTGTGGTCAATAAGCTGGTATCATTGAAGAAAGATGAACTTTATTATTAAACAAGTGATGGAAAATAATCCGAAAATGGCAATTACCCCGAAGGGGTTGAGATATCTTCTGATCGGTCTGATCGTAATGGTGTCCGGGTATGTTCTTATGTCCGGTGGCGGAAGCACTGATCCTGAAGTGTTCAATTATTCAATGTTTGATTTCCGCCGCATGGTGGCTGCTCCTCTCGTGATAATTCTTGGAATCGTGATCGAAGTGGTGGCCATAATGGGCATGTTCAAAAATAAGGAGGATAAATAATGGAATGGTTTGAAGCGGTTTTATTGGGTCTGATACAGGGACTTACAGAATTTCTGCCTGTAAGCAGCAGCGGACATCTTGAGATCGGAAAGGTACTGCTGGGTGTCGAGACTACAGAGGATCTTCTTTTCACTACAATGGTTCATGCGGCAACGGTATTGAGTACTATCATTGTCTTCCGTAAACAGATATGGGACCTGCTTAAAGGCTTCTTCTGTGGGATCAAGGATTGGAAAATAACTGAAAACGAGGCAGGCAAGAAGGTATTTGTCTGCAATGACCAGACTGACTACCTGTTCAAGATAGCTCTTTCCATGATTCCTATAATGGTGGTAGGACTTTTCTTCAAAGATAGTGTCGAGGCGCTCTTCGGCTCCATCCAGGTTGTAGGATTTGCGCTGATTGTTACCGCTCTTCTTCTTTTCTTTTCGGATTATGCATCACGTCCGGGACGCAGGTCCATATTCCCTGCAAACGAATATCGTAACGGAATCTCGTATTGGCAGGCATTCGCAATAGGACTCGGACAGTCCTTTGCCGTGGTTCCTGGTCTGTCGCGTTCAGGTACCACGATTTCTACCGGACTCATATGTGGCGTCAGGAGAGAATCGATGGCTCAGTTCTCTTTCCTGATGGTACTTGTCCCTATTCTCGGCGAGACATTCCTTGAAATTGTCGGCGGTGAGTTCGGTGCATCGTCTGTGGGAGCTCTTCCTCTGATTCTTGGATTTGTTTCGGCATTCCTTTCAGGACTTTTTGCATGCAAGGCGATGGTAGCTCTCGTGAAGAAAGCGAAACTTTCATGGTTTGCGCTATACTGCCTCGTAGCAGCGGCCTGCATCTTCATATTTGCATAATATTCCCGCGTCATTGCCGGAGCGGAGCGACGTGGCAATCTTTAATGGAATGAAGCATTACTTTGTATCAGATGTACATCTCGGCCTTCTGGTCGGCGATCCTGCCGACCGCGAAGCCCGTTTTGCAGGTTTTCTGCGGAATCTTCCGGAGGATACCGGTGCCGTGTACCTTCTGGGGGATATATGGGATTTCTGGTATGAGTACCGCGATGTAGTACCTAAAGGTTACATAAGAGTGTTTTCTGCCTTGCAGGACCTTATGGACAGAGGTGTCAAGGTGTATTTCTTTGAAGGAAACCATGACATATGGACATATTCCTACTTTGAAGAGCTTGGTATGGTCAAACTTGTGCAGCCGGCTGTAGTCGATATCGAAGGTAAGAAGTTCTGTCTGGGGCATGGCGACGGCCTGGGACCGGTTCCGTTCGGCTACCGTTTTCTGCGTGGCGTATTCCATAGCCGTGTAGCCCAGTTCCTTTTCAGTCTGCTGCATCCTTGGCTTGCCTTCCGTTTCGGAAACGGATGGTCGAAAAGCAATAGGCTTTCGCATGAACAGACATATCAATTCCGTGGTTCCGACGAACCGCTTGTGAAGTTCGCGGAGCAATTCTCCTCGGTTCATGACGTAGATTACTTTATCTTCGGACACTATCACGCCTCTGTCGATATGACCCTCGCTTCCGGCTCCCGTCTTCTTGTCTTGAAAGACTGGATTCATTCCTCTCCCTATATCTGCTTTGACGGACAAACCATTGTGTGAAATATAAGTATCTGATTCATATGTTGATATAAAAACCTCGTGCTCCCCTTTGGCGGCACGAGGTTTTTGTATATTGCTGATTTGCAGTTATTTGTGTTTTACGGTAATTATAGGTATTTTTCAGGGATAGGCATCTGTGGCGGGTCTTTCCAGAACAGCGACCAGTATAGAAGAGAAAATTCCCCGTCTTCCCAGATCTGCACAAGTTCTTCGACGACCTTGTCTTCTCCTTCCGGATCGTAGGGTTTCTTGAGGTCGGAACCGAATATCTTCGCTATTCCCTGCCAGAATCCGGCGGTTACGACATTCTTGTATCCTTTGATTATATCGTATGAGGATTTTCCAACTTCGCGGTCGACAAGTTTCATGATCAGGGCACCCTGACTTACCGTCAGTTTTCTCATCTGTCCTTCGAAAACTTCAAAAAGTTCCTCCTGGACTGCCAGGATGTACTTTTCTCTTTTTGCGCCTTTCAGTCTGTCTGCCGCAATGGTGCTGTCTGCTTCCATGACCAGCTTCTTCGCCACCAGGGCATATGGATATGCCTTGCTGAAATTGTGGACAAGGCGGTAATACTCCCTCCATTCGCGTCCTTTCTGACGCGGCAATCGTGAATATACCTTGGAAGCTGTTATCGTATCATAATATACTGTGTCCTCTCCCTCTATGAAGAACGGGAGCATCCCGTCGCTGCCTGGTCTCTGCCCGTCTGTGCTCTTCTGCATGCTGCTCCTCACCTCCTGGACAGACACTTTCTCGGTCTTTTCTGCATTCCTGCCCTTGCGCCTCTTCTGAGCATGGCACTCATCCTGCCCCCCGACCATCATGGCCAGTGTGCATGCAAATAGAAGCAGTTTTCTTGCGATGTGTTTTTTTTCGAGTGCCATATCTGTTGTTTCGGCAAATTTAGTAAAACGAGGATTTACTGCCAAATTTAAGCCCTGTGCCAAACCGAAGATACGCCGGAACCGCTGCGGTCGAAAACTGGAGAATATATTTTTTAACAAGGTTTGTAACTGCGTGAAATTGCGCATTTTAGCTTTCGTAAAGTTCGGTCGAAAATATTGTTAAAAAAGTGAAATATAGTTTGTAATTCAGAAATTTTTTGTATCTTTGCAACCCATTAATTGAGGACTACTACGCCCAACCAGCTGATTCTCAATTAGTTAGGGAAAACAGAAAGTTTTAATCCAAAAGTAATAGAAAAATGTTACAACCAAAGAAGACAAAATTCAGAAGGCAGCAGAAAGGCCGCATGAAAGGTCTCTCTCAGAGAGGAAACCAGCTTGCATTTGGCTCTTTCGGTATCAAGACCTTGGAAAACTGCTGGCTTACAGGCCGTCAGATCGAGGCTGCACGTCAGGCTGTTTCACGTTACATGAAGCGTGAGGGAAAGATCTGGATCAGAGTATTTCCTGATAAGCCTTACACTAAGAAGCCTGCCGAAGTGCGAATGGGTAAAGGAAAGGGTAATCCGGAGGGATTCGTATGCCCTGTAACCCCAGGCCGTATCCTTATTGAAGCTGAGGGCGTATCTCTCGAGATCGCTAAGGAGGCACTCCGCCTCGGAGCTCAGAAACTCCCTGTAACCACTAAGTTCGTGGTACGTAGAGACTATGTAGAATAATTTAATGGAGAAAGAAAATGAAGACATCAGAAGTACGCGAAATGTCGATCGCAGATCTGCGTGAGCGCATCGAGATCGAGAAGGCAAACCTCGACGCAATGAAGGTTAACCACACTATCTCTCCATTAGAGGATACATCTAAGATTGCAAAGGCAAGAAAGGACATCGCTCGTATGATGACTATCCTTGCTGAGAAAGAGTCACAGAACTAAATTATTGAATTCTCATGGAAAGAAATCTTCGTAAGGAAAGAATAGGTGTTGTGGTCA
>JAFYUS010000035.1 GCA_017549505.1 Bacteroidales bacterium
AGATCGAGCATGGCCTGGAGGATTTCCTCAGGATTGAGCTCCCTATGGCGGACTTCCTTACGGATTCAGAAGACAAGAACCACTCCAGGGTCAAGACCGCCCTCAAGTCCCTTCATCAGAAGACCTTCTACTACAAGGATGATGAGGTCTGGGAGTGTATGTCAATCATTGCCAATCCACAGATAAAGCAGCACTCGTCAAGAGTCTCGTTCATTGTCAACTCGAAGGTGTGGGATGTGCTGCTGGACTTCTCGAAAGGATTTTCCAGGTATGACTTCGAAGTCGCCTTCAGCCTTGAGAGTTCTTACTCGATGCGCTTCTATGAAATGCTGGCCGGTCAGGAGGATCCGATCACATACAGCATAGAGTTTTTACGAAAGGAATTCTGTCTGGAAGACAAATACGCCCTGAACAAGGATCTGATAAAGCGCGTCGTCGAGGCCGCAAAGAATGAGCTGGATGCCAAGTCTCCGGTATCATTCACTTATCATCTGCTCAAGACCGGAAGGAAGATAACCCATATAACCTTCACTCCGGTAAAGCATCCGGCTAACGCACCTAAGGATGCTTTCTTCAGGCAGTCCGTCAGAAAATATGGAACTGCAGGCCAGCTCTCGGCCGACGAATACCGGTTCCTCAGGGAAATCGGCTTCACCGATGCCGGTATAAAGAATAACCTCTCTCTCCTGATGGAATGTCAGAAGTCACTCGATCTCATATACGAGCTTGCCCTTATCAAAGGTAAATCAAGAACTAAGAAGAACCCTTGCGGATGGTGTATCCGCACTCTTAAGGGAAAATTGGCCGATTCTCTGGCGAAGGCCTTATAGAATAGAATTCTATAAGTTAAAAATTCTTTAACAAATCTCTCAAAAATCTATTGCACAATGTTAAAATTCCTTTAACTTTGCCACCGCAAGGTTAAAGCGGATTCCTATGTACAGAACGCAGATTAACGCAGTCACAGCTGCATTATTCGTCGTTTTCGTATCACTATTTGCCAGTTCAGAGGCAAAAGCACAGAGAACGATGCGATATCAAAATATTTTAACAGGACAGTTAAGCGTCCCATACGCCAAGAATCCAGACATTGGTGGCGTTCTAAGCTATGGGCAGTACACCCTGAACGGTTATTGGAGTGCCGGTATTCAATCAATCGGCAGAACACAGCCGGAAGGCAAATATAATCTCCTGCAGACACAGACACTCAGGCTTTACGGTGAATACATGCACCGGTTGATCTCAGACAGAAAACGAATCATCAATCTATACTGCGGTGGTGGTCCTTTCATCGGATATGAATTTTATGATCCGTTCGGAAGGCTGCCCGACCATATCCAGAAATCAATAGAAGACAATGCGTTCATATACGGAATCACGGGTTCTATCGAGATAGAGATTTTCCTAATGAAGAAGATAGCATTTGTACTAGGGGCAAACATACCGCTGACCTTCGGATCAGAGTCGTCATGGTTCAGAGGAAACAGTACGGCCGGATTACGAATCAACTTATAGGAAACAGCATACCTTCTGTCAAAAGAAGGATTTATCACAGTTCAGCATGCAGGTCCGTCGTGAGATGCGCCTGCTTTATAAAGAAAACACTTTAATCAAGATATGAAGAAGATTTTAATATTGATGACTTTCATCATTCTCATCTCAAGCAATGCTTCGGCACAGGACTGGAGCATCTCGACCAATCTTGTAGACTACATAACCCTCGGTACGCTGAATATGGAAGGTTCTGGCGCCACAGGCCGTCATATAACTGTCAACGCGTCAGCAAGGGTCAATCCATGGACCTTCCATAAAGGAGATCCAGCCAAGCAGATGCAGAACAGGCAGCAGACCTATGCCGCGGGCATCAGATACTGGCCATGGCACATCTATTCCGGATGGTGGTTCTCCGGAATGGCGCAGTATGAGGAATACAACCGTGGTGGGATCTTCTCTCAGGCCACAGAGGAGGGTGACGCATTCGGACTGAGTCTGGGAGGAGGATACTCCCTTATGATTCACGAGAACCTGAACATTGACTTCGGCCTTTCACTCTGGGGCGGTCAGAAGACATATGTCAGCTATGCCTGTCCGTCATGCGGCAGGATCACCGACAAGGGCAGCAAGTGGTTCGTTATGCCTAACGAACTGAGGGTGGCTCTGCAGTTCATCTTTTAGAGATTTGGAGCCATGCTAGTCATCATCGAAAAATACCCACTTGACAATTCCCTTTTCAGGAACTGCTGCATCAACGAGAGACTGAATCTGGTATACTTCATACACAGGCCACCCGGAATGGAAGGAGAGCTTCAGCTTCCGATACTTTTCGAGAATGCCTGTGATACCAGACGATTCTTCACTGAATACCACAATGCACTTTACAACAGCGACCATCAGTACGAATTCAAGGGAGAAGCATGGTTCAGCCTTGAGCTCTACATCAGACTAAGGGACGGATACAGAAACCAATAACCGACAGATATGAAGATACTCCTCAAACACACAAGCATAGACTTCGGTCATTACGATGCAGCCATCCTGCATGACACCTTTGCGGTGATCAGTTTCCGCGTCAGGAGCGAGATAGAAGAGAAATGCATGCAGCTGCCGCTGATCTTCGAGAACGGGAAGGATGCCCGCGAGGCATACAAGAGAATCCTGCATGGACGCAATGCCGGCTCAGACAGCGTAAGCATCAGCGACTACGACTGCTTCTGGCCGATGGAGACGGCTCAGAAGATCGAGCAGTACGCCCAGTACATGTATGACTTTGACAGACCGATAATACTCTAGAACAATGAAGATCAAGACCTACTGCAAGGAGATAGACATGAATGACTTCATGCAGATGCAGTTCGACCCCGAGCAATGCATGATAACCTTCATTGGAGTACCGTGTACGGAGAAGCTCTTCTTCCCGTCAAGGAAAACAGCCTTCGAGTTTTACTTTGAGGTCATCGAAG
>JAFYUS010000036.1 GCA_017549505.1 Bacteroidales bacterium
AAAAACTACCGTAAATTTACCAAAGCGAGAAATTTGTTTTCGGTCGCTTATCTTACGTAAGTACTTGGAAGCCTTTTGGAAAAATGGGAAAAGTTTGAACTCTCGTTTGGTGTTCTTTGGTAGGGACCCATAACCCGCACTCAAAAATAGTTCAGCAATCTGCTGAACTATTTTTGTTTTCAGGCAGGTTCCTCAACCCCAGTCAGCTATGCTGACGACGGTAACGTCATGCGGCATGACGGTAAATATGGAAGGTTGTGAGATTGATTTCAAAATAATTCTGTTGGATTTCGGTTATTTTCAGGACAATGGTTATATTTGTAGGGTGCCTGAAGGGGTCGGGCAGATATAATGTAACCTAAATTGTTTCAGATATGAGAAATCAGCGTTTTCAGGAGATTCTCCAGGAAGTAAGGCGTGTCAGATGGGCAGATGTCCTCTCGCTTGCATTGAAGAACTTTGATAAGGAACATCCGGGAGAAAAGACAGAGGCCTTCTTCTCGTGCAGATTTTACTGCAATTGGTCCTATGATATTCCTAAGAAGATGATGGGGCCGGAAGAAGTGATTCCATGTCTGGAAACTTTGTCTGAAGAAGCCGTTTTCTGCCTCAATAGCATTGAGATCACTCCTACGTTGGTTTTCGGAAGCGGTAATGAACGGAAAGATATGCCGGCTTTCAATTTTACCGGTAATGAAGCTCCCCGATGGCAGCAGCTACGCCTTTGCATTGACGGCGAAGAGACTCTCGTCAAGAGAAACGAGGTTGTGGCGGGCGCTGCCGTAGCTGATGCTCCGGCAGGTCAGCTGGCAGTTTTTGTTGCAGACAGCTGCAGTGTCATGCTCATCTCGGCAGACGGCGCATTCTCGCCGTCGTTATGTGAGAACAAGGAGTTTTATCAGAAATGTTTCCCTGGAGTACAGGCCATGCTTGAATATGATCATGAGGAATTTCCTGCTCTTTGGAGCTGGCTTCATATTGATGATGAAACGGATGGTAAGGATACACCAAGCTACAAGAGGCATAAAACCGAGAAAGACGACCTGTCTGAAGGAATGGTCTATATTGACGCAAGTGGCTATGACGATGAACTTCCTGTCGTATCCGTAATCGAAATCAGAGACCGCAGTCTTACCCTTCACCTTAAGACGGACAACTTGGACAAGACAATTGTACTTGACAAGCCGAATCATAGACAAATAATATGGAGAAAGGGAAAACGTTCTCTCAGGGCTATGCTGTACGTTGAAGAGCCAAGGACAGCCAAGGCATCTCAGTATTATGGAGTCCAGGATGCTCCGGCCGGTTGCCGTGCGCTTCTGACCGTCTCCCATAATGGTGAGGATACATCTTTCATGATTCAAGTACGAAGCCTCGACTGCAATCTCAGACCTTCTGAGCGCAAAAGTCCTTATTGGGAGTATCCTTGTGCGTGGGGATTTGAGAACGGCAAGATGGTATTGGGTTCAGACAGCTTGTCAAGTAGAAGAACCTTTATAGGACTTGTCCCTGAAGGTGAACAGTTCAGCTGTAAGATCAACGACAGGAACTCATTTTGGGAATATGGCGATCCATTCGAAGAGGCTGACCTCAACCTCGTGTGGGAAAATGTAGAGATCGGATTCGAAGTCGAGGACGGAGTCCTCAAAAGTGTTCCGGACCAGAAGGAGATTGTGGTGCCGGTTGAGGCTTTGATGATCGATGCAATGGCTCTTCTTTCTGCCCCTTCGCTTGAGAAGATCACTATCCATGCAGGCATGACTGGATTTTCATATGCGCTCGAGACATATCATCAGCAGCGTCATCGCAAACTGGATGTAGTTTTTGAAGGTGGACTTCAGGACTGGTTTGACCACGCAAGCGTACTCTCGAACCATATCGGAAAACTCTTCATCGGTGGCAGCGAGCAGGATTTATATTCTTTACGACATTTCGTTTCTCCTGCAGGAATCAGCCGTATCGGCTATGGCCTCTTTCAAAATAATGACTCCATCGAAAGCGTAGTCCTTGGACCGGAAGTCATCAGCATCGGCAGAGATGCCTTCAGAGGTTGCAGAAATCTGCGCAGCGTAAAGGTAATGGGGCCGGCTGTAATAGGAGACGACGCCTTTTCAAGCTGCAAGACGATTGAAGAAGTCTATCTGGCCGATGGTGTATCCGAACTTGGCGAGGGTGTCTTTGACTATATAACGACCCTTGATTCAGTTTTCATCCCTGCCAGCGTCCTGAAGGCAGGCAGACTGAGCAGCCAGAACGACGGCTCGTATAGAAGACCGAAATTCCTTTGCGCGGCACCGGCAAAGCCAGAAGGATGGTACAAGGAATGGAATCTTTCCTACTTCGACCGTCGCTTCGGATTTGGCTGTGGCCATGACCATTACCACCCTGTCCGCTGGGGATGCGAAAGGGTGGATTAGATCACTTATTTCCTGAACTTGATGCAGCACCAGTTGTCGATAGAGTCGTGACTGACGTAGGTGAGACCGGAATTCTGAGCCATTCCTATGATCATCGGCATGTCTTCAAGGTAGAATCCGCTGACAAACAGGAGACCGTCCTTGTGGAGGCAGAGTGAGTATGTCGGGATGTCCTGAAGGAGGATGTTACGGTTGATGTTGGCCAGGATTACATCGTATGTGTTTCTCTGCAGCAGGGAAGCGTCGCCGCAGCATGTCTCGATCCTTGTTCCCACCTTGTTGATGCGGGCATTGTCGTAGGCCGAAATGGCGGCAATGGCGTCAATGTCGATTCCATATACCTTTGCAGCCTTCATCTTGGCTGCAAGAATGGCCAGCACAGCTGTTCCGCATCCCATGTCAAGCACGACCTTGTCGCGTACCGACTCCTCGTTTTCGAGGAGGGCGCGACACATCATGTATGTTGTCTGGTGGTGTCCTGTACCAAAGGCCATCTTCGGATCGATGGTGATGTTGAAGCGGGTCTTCTTCAGGCCTTCGTGGAATGATGCCTTGATCGTGCACTTTCCGTCCACAACGATAGGCTCGAACTGACTTTCCCAAAGGGCGTTCCAGTTTGTTGCCGGTATGAGGTTAGCTGACCATTCTATGTCAAATCCATATCCCTCAAGTCCGCTCAGCACTACTTTCAGCGCTGCTGCATCGTACAGTTCCTTCTGTATGTAGCATCTGAGATACGGGTTCTCGCTGCTGAAAGATTCAAATGGCAGTTCACTGATCTCTGCTGTCACGATTTCAGCATTCTCTTCTGTAAACGGAGCGATGTTTATCGCAACTTCAATATACTCCTGACTATTCATTATTCTGTTGGTCTTTGATTATTTCACTATTGTTTTCGAGATTTTCAGCTTCTTCTTCGGAACCTTCCAGCTTCCTCTGTTCCTCTTCGCTCAGTTCTTCAGATTCCTGGTCAACCGCATTCACATAGCCGATCTCCTTCTGGTGTGCCTGGATGGCTTCCTGACGCTCGTTCTCCTTGACTGCAGCTTCCACACCTTTTTCGAAAATGTTTCTTATCGATGTGGCAAGATTGACGCGTGTCTGGTCTATCATCGCAGTAAATACCGGCACATTGGCGCTTTTGAACTTAGGCTTTCCTATCTTGAACTTCATGTTGTCGAAGTCCGGACCATAAAGGTCGACTCCGACCCTGATCACCAGCGGTGATCTGATGATGGATGCATGATATCTGTATGACATGTCCAGATTCTGCTTTCCGCTCAGGGCAAGGGTGTATCGGTCAAGGCTGACGACGAACGGGAATACTTCCAGCACATTGTCCTTTATGACGCCTTCGACCTTCATATGATCTATCTTGCCTGTCTTATTGTTATCGAACTTCAGTTTCCTGGCCAGACTGGTGAACATGTCGCTGTCCGAGATGGTAAGGTCGTCGCCGCTTATCCTCATGACTCCGTTTATGGTCGGCGTCATGATGTTCATGTTCGTATCAAGACTGGCTGTAGCTGCTACTTCGCAGTTGAGTTTTCCTGCAAATGATTTGAGCAGAGGCATGATGGTGTCTATCCCCGGCATCAGGTCAATGGCCTTTTCGGCGGTGATGTCCTTGAATTCGAAGTTGAATCCGGCCTTTATGTCCTTCTTCGAGCGTGTCGCATAGAATCCCTCCAATGATACATCTCCAATGTTGGATGTGGCCATGGTGTTTGTGATCTGCACGCATCTCTCCTTCATGAGCAGGCCTGCATCAAGTCTGTAGATGTCAAGGTCAGAGTAGGCAATGTCCTTTCCGCTTACCTTGATGTCTGCATTCAGGTTGCCTGGTATGACAATAAGCTTGGTTTCTTCCTCTACCGAAGCGGTATCATTTATCACCATCTGGAGGAATTCCGAGTTGGATGCATCTGCCATCTTGTCCTTGGCCGCCTCGGCATCGAAATGCGAACCTGTGTTGTATGCGGTCAGTATCTCGTTTGCATTCATGCCGTCTGTGCTGATGTCCAGGTCGAGGTTCAATGTCGAACGTGACGGTCTGTTCCTGCTACCCAGAAGCGCTCTCCTGAGTCCAGTGAGTTCTCCCTTCGCCTCTATGCCTGATTTTCCGGCCATGACTCTAAGGCTGTCGATGCCGATGCGGTCGTTTGTGAAGCTTATGTGCATTCCACGGAGGATGTTTCGCAGTGGGAAATAAGGGGTCATGACTATACCTGTCCTGACGTCGAGGTTTCCGCTTATATCCCAGTCCCTGAAATACTTCGCCAGACTTTGGTCAAGCCTTATGTCGATGTCCTGTTTTCTGAAATCTTCTTCCTGGAGCCATGAAGGCAACTCTGCGGTTCTTCTGGTAGACCTCATCTTAAGCAGGAGCGAATCTTCAGGAACGTCAGGGTAGATTTTGGCAAGAGAATCCCTGAGGTGACGTACTCTCTGCCTTCTCTCGATCGAGCTCATGGTTGCTCTGCCCCTGAACGATGCATCAGTAAGGATCGCTCTGTTCACATCTGTCGCAAGGGTTATTCTCTTGTTGGAGCTTGCAAGGCTCATGACAGGGACCTTTGGATTGTCCCTTTTCGGCATCATGATGAAACTGTTGCTGGTGTTGTCCAGATTGATGTCCGTTCCGGACGCATCGGAAAACGCCAGCTTCTCCGCACTGAATCTTCCACTGAGTCTCTGGACGTTGCTGGTGTCCACATTGTCTGTTGAGTTTTTAGCACTCAATAATATTCCTTCACCCTTGAGGGACATTTCACCTTTGTATGACGCATCAACCTTGCCGATATTTCCCGTCACGCCAATAAGGCGCATCGTACGTGTGGTGTCTCTTCTGGATGTGCGTGTCTCCGGACCAAGGTCAACGCCGAGATTCTCTATTGTCACGTCAATGCTGTCCGCAGGCATCCTTATCTCTATGTTGTCGCTTTTCAGTTTACCTGTCAGGGTGGAATTGGAGAATGTATACATGCTGAGGTCTGATAACCTTGCCTTTCCGCTGAGTTCTGCGCTGATGCTTCCTTTGGCCGTCATGCCAAGACTGTCCGGAACGAACCTGACAAGCGAATCAAGCGAAGCGGAAAGCCTTCCGTCTATCGACATGACAGGATCGTTTGACTGTATGTCCATCATGCTTCCGTATCCGTTGAGGTCGAGTCCGTCCATCTTTACCTCTATCTCATTGATATTGATGTTCATGCGGCCCTGTCTGGTGTTGGCCAGGTATGCGTCAAGAGCTACAGTAACCTCTTCGCCCAGTCCCTTGTGCTCTATTTTCGAGCGTGGCATCAGAAGGTCTATGCTGAATACCGGCAGCTTTCCTGTCTCATGGACATAATCTCCCTTGCATGTGGCGTTGAGCCCGATGACAGCGTCTGTACTGATTTCTGAAACCTCAGGAATGAAGTTTCTTACGAATTTATTCAGGATGTCATTGACCTTGCATTCGTTTACTGCAAGCTTTCCTTCTACTGATGTCCTTCCTTCATGGAATCTCAGGTCAGCCTCACCTTCGAAAGGTATGGCGGCAATCTCTGCCTTGAAGTTGTGGACGCCGACCGCGAAGACGCTGTCCTGAGGGAAATGAAGGGTTCCTCCGATATTCACAGGGATGTTCATTCTTCCGAAGGCGCGTGTAGCCACGATTGTCTTTGCCTGCATGTCGACATCCATATGGTCGTCATGTTCATTGATGCGAAACCTGTCAAGTCCCAGAGCCAAGGTATCTGCTCCTATTCTTCCAGCTACGAAAAGGCTGTCCACAGACATGCCTATGCGGTTTCTGGAGGTCTTGCCTGTACTCAGCCTTCCGTCAAATCCTGCATTCTTGAGCTCGATAAGAGCGAATATCGTGTCTCTGCTGTCTGTGTACACGATCCTGGAATCGTCGGTCAGACTGACCTTGTTGATGGTGATGTCGGGAAGCTGGCCCTCTTCCTGTTCCGGCTGGTCCTGCTCAGGAGTTTCTCCCAGTCTGAATATATCCCAGTTGGCTCTTCCGCTGCTGTAGGAATGGGCGTATACGTTGGGATGTTCAAGGCTGACATGCGGGACAACGATCTTTCCGAACAGCAGGGGAGTGATGTTCAGGCTTGCGGAGAATCTTGAAAATGTTGCCAAGGTGTCGGCTTCCTTTCCTCCTCCCATATACATGAGCCTGCCTTGTGCCCCACTCTTTTCTTCCTCATCGAATCTTTCGGCAGGGTATGTTATGCAGAGCTCTTCAAGACTGACCGTCACTGCCGGGAACCTCTTGAGGACTGAAGCCGAAACCTTGCCGAAGCTTATGCTTCCGTCAATATATTGCGAGGCCATCCTGTTGACGGTATTTGTCAGCAGCGGCGTCGATAGAAGTATTTCGAGGGCGATGATGGAAACTATCCAGAATGCTGCAATTCCTATTGCAACCTTGCCGATCCATCTGCCGTGACCTTTTCTTGTGTTGTTTGTCTCCTTTTCCAAAATCTGTCGTCTTTTTGTTGAAGTTTTAACTTACAAACTTAATGAAAATTCTCCGATTTCAAGCAATTAACATTTTTGTTGCGTGTTTTCGTCCTTTTGTTTAATTTTGTGGAATAAATACATACGGAAATGGATACGGCTTTTGTATATGACAACCATGTGACCGGCAAGAATTTCGTCGGTAGGAAAACTGAATGTACGGTTCTTTCGAATCTCCTTGAGGCAGGAGAGAATGTGTGTATCTATGAAACACCTAAGGCAGGAAAGACTTCCCTTGTACAGCAGAGTCTTTATAATATGAGAGCTGCAGGAAAGCCGTTCATAGTGGCATACGTAGACCTGCTCAGCGTCAGGACAAGACGCGGATTCCTGAAGAAGTTCGGCGGCTCCCTTATCAGGGCCGCATATTCGACTCCGTCGGATTATGCGGCTGTCATTGCAAAGCATCTTGAAGGAACCCATTTTGTCTTCGATCATGCTCAGTTCGCTTCGAAGGAAGATATAGTGTGCATGAACTGGGATGCCGATGCAAATGACATATATATGATGACATGTCTGCCGCAGAGGATAGCCGAAGAAAAGGGAATGCCGGTATATGTGGTGTTCAGGGATTTCCAGAATGTGATGCAGACCGACGATTACGAGGTCATATTCAATACCATGGAGAAGGTTTTCGCCGAGCGTGACCGTTCTGTCTCCCCTAAGTCTGCGTTCGTGTTCTGCGGATCCATGGTGAATGCCATGAAATATATCTTTGCGGAGAAGAAGTATTTTTACCGTCAGGTCAATCACCTTCCGTTGTCTGCAATAGATGATAAGGATGCAATAGAGCATATCGTAAGAGGATTCCGCTCAAGCGGAAAGGTCATAGAAAGGGATCTGGCTTTAGGCGCATGCAAACTTTTCCGTTCTGATATGTGGTATCTCAACCAGTTCTTTTCGATATGCGATTCGATGTCCAAGGGTTTCATCAACGAAGCTATACTTGTTGATGCCTTGAATGCCGTGATAGCTGTGCATGAGCCAAGATTCAAGGTCCTGATAAATGATCTGACCGACCATCAGCTGAGCCTGCTGAAGGCTGTCCTTGACGGTGTCGTCAAGTTCAGCGCGTCGGATGTCATAGAAAGGTACAGTCTTAATTCGTCGGCAAATGTACGCAGGGTGAAGGATGCTCTCAGGAAAAAGGAGATAATCACGTTCAATGACAAGGATGAACCTGTGATTCTGGATCCTTTGTTCGAATATTGGGTAAGCAGGTATTATTTTGAAATGCAGTGATATGGCAAGAAGGAAGATAGTAGTGCTGACAGGTGCAGGAGTCAGTGCGGAAAGCGGAATCAGTACATTCCGTGACACCAACGGTTTGTGGGAAAACTTCAAGGTGGAAGATGTCGCATCCATAGAAGGATGGTACAGGAATCCGTCGCTTGTGCTGGATTTCTACAATGCACGCAGGGCGCAGCTGGCCGACGTGCGGCCAAATGCCGCCCATCTGGCCATAGCTTCGCTGGAAGATGAATATGATGTCACTGTGGTTACCCAGAATGTGGATAACCTTCATGAAAGAGCAGGCAGTACAAGGATAATCCATCTTCATGGCGAGCTTACTAAGGTGCGTCCTGAGAACTGCTGCAACGATATGGATGGTTTCTCTGAGGAGACTGTATTTGATATCGGGTGTGACGCTATAGCTCTTGGGGACAAGGCTCCGAACGGTGCTCAGCTCAGACCGCATATCGTCTGGTTCGGAGAAGCCGTGCCGAAGATCGATGCTGCGATAGATGCAGTCGAGGCTGCAGATATTGTTCTGATAGTGGGTACCTCACTGCAGGTTTATCCTGCTGCAGGCCTCTATAGGTATGCAAAGATGAGCTCACCTATATATATAATAGATCCTAACGATGTGTCAGTGCGGGATTCGCGTATAACTCACATCAAGGATGTGGCAACAAGAGGAATGGAAACCTTTAAAAATATCATTAAATCAGGAATTTAGGCTTGGAAATTTGATTTTTATGCCTATCTTTGCAGCCCTATAATGAAAAGGAGGTGATTTAGAGATGATTATAGTTCCAGTAAAGGATGGTGAGAGCATTGAGAAGGCTCTTAAGAAGTTCAAGAGAAAATTCGAGAAGACAGGTGCAATCCGTGAGCTTCGCGCAAGA
>JAFYUS010000009.1 GCA_017549505.1 Bacteroidales bacterium
AACGAGTGCGATGTGAGTCAAATTTCTCTTCTGCTTCTTGGTCTTCTTTGTGAGAATGTGGCTCTTGAAAGCGTGCTTTCTCTTAACTTTTCCCGTTCCGGTAAGCGTAAAGCGCTTTTTTGAACCGGAGTTGGTCTTCATCTTTGGCATAGTTAAATTTGATTTAGTTAATAATTATTTGTTATCCAATCACTTGGATTACTTCTTCTTTACTGGGGCGATCATCATGATCATCCTCTTTCCTTCAAGCTTCGGCATCTGCTCTGCTCTTCCGTACTCATCAAGCTCAACTGCAAAACGGAGAAGAAGCTTCTCTCCCTGGTCAGCGTAGATAATGGAACGGCCCTTGAAGAACACCGATGCCTTTACCTTTGAACCTTCCTGCAGGAACTCCTGCGCATGCTTCAGCTTGAACTGGAAATCATGTTCATCCGTATTCGGTCCGAATCTGATTTCCTTGATGACTATCTTGGCTGCATTAGCCTTCATCTCCTTGGCTTTCTTCTTCTGCTGGTAGAGATACTTCTGATAGTCGATGATTTTACATACAGGAGGATCTGCCTTCGCACTTATCTCCACCAGATCAAGACCCTGTTCATCAGCCATCCTCAAGGCATCACGCAAAGAGAATACTCCCTGTTCAGGAATGTTTTCTCCTACAAGACGAACCTGAGATGCTGTAATCTCTTCATTGATTCTCAATCCGTCATCGTCCTTCTTTCCGTTTACTGGCCTCTGGCCAGGACGATTGTTAGGTCTTGGGCCACTCGGGCGCGGACCTGGTTTAAATGGTGCTGCGATAAATAAGTCCTCCTATAAGTTAAGTTATTAATATAAGGCTATGACAACTGAGCCTTTATCTCATTGCTTACCAATGTCACAAAGTCTTCAGCCGACATAGATCCTGCGTCTATACCACCCTGTCTTCTGACAGAAACCGTGCCTTCGTTCATCTCCTTCTCTCCCACAATCACAAGGAACGGAATCCTCTTGAGTTCGCTCTCACGGATTCTCTTTCCAAGAGTTTCGTTTCTATCGTCAATAGAGGCGCGAATATCGGAATTATTCAGCAAATCACAAACTTTTTTTGCATAATCCTCATATTTTTCGCTGACTGGCACGATGTTAACCTGATCAGGAGTAAGCCAGAGAGGGAGTTTTCCACCTGTATGCTCAAGGAGCACAGCCACGAATCTCTCAAGAGATCCGAATGGTGCACGGTGAATCATGATAGGGCGATGCTTCTGGTTGTCGCTTCCGATGTATTCGAGTTCGAAACGCTCAGGAAGGTTGTAGTCAACCTGGATTGTACCAAGTTGCCACTTTCTTCCGATAGCATCCTTGACCATGAAGTCAAGTTTAGGACCGTAGAATGCAGCCTCACCATATTCAACTACAGTGTTGAGTCCCTTCTCCTGAGCAGCCTCGATGATGGCTGCCTCAGCCTTTGCCCAGTTCTCATCTGAACCGATATATTTAGACTTGTTGTCAGGATCGCGAAGGGATACCTGAGCTACATAGTCCTTGAAATCAAGAGTCTTGAATACATACAGGATAATGTCGATTACCTTGCAGAACTCCTCCTTGATCTGGTCCGGGCGTACGAAAAGGTGGGCATCGTCCTGAGTGAAGCTACGTACTCTTGTAAGTCCATGAAGCTCACCGCTCTGCTCGTAACGGTATACTGTACCGAACTCAGCAAGTCTGAGCGGAAGATCCTTGTAAGAACGTGGTTTGGCTCTATAGATCTCACAATGGTGAGGACAGTTCATAGGCTTGAGCAGGTATTCCTCACCCTCCTGCGGAGTGTGGATAGGCTGGAAAGAATCCTTGCCGTATTTTGCATAGTGGCCTGATGTGACATAGAGGTCCTTGTTTCCGATGTGAGGAGTCACTACCGGAAGATAGCCGTAAGACTTCTGGAGTTTCTTGAGGAAGTTCTCGAGACGCTCACGAAGAGCAGCACCCTTAGGAAGCCACAAAGGAAGACCCTGACCCACTCTCTGTGAGAATGTGAAGAGTTCCATCTCCTTACCGATCTTTCTGTGGTCACGCTTCTTTGCCTCCTCCATCATCTGAAGATACTCGTCGAGCATGGACTTCTTAGGGAAAGTCACACCATATACACGAGTAAGCATCTGACGTTCCTGGTCACCTCTCCAATATGCTCCTGCTATTGCTGTAAGCTTTACTGCCTTGATTACAGATGTATCCTTAAGATGCGGTCCACGGCAAAGGTCGGTGAAGTCACCGTTTGTATAGAAAGTTATTGTACCATCCTCGAGTTCGCTTATGAGTTCGCACTTATACTCGTCACCCTTTTCTGTAAAGGTCTTGAGAGCATCTGCCTTAGATACTTCAGTTCTTACAAAAGGATTCTTCTGGCGGGCAAGCTCGATCATCTTCTCTTCAATAGCCTTGAGGTCTGCCTCCACGAGAGTCTTTTCACCGAAGTCTACATCATAATAGAAACCTGTCTCGATTGCAGGTCCGATACCGAACTTCACTCCTGGATAGAGAGCCTCGAGCGCTGCTGCAAGAAGGTGGGATGAAGAGTGCCAGAACACATGCTTGGCCTCAGCATCTTCCCACTTGTGAAGACGGATCTGAGCATCTTCTGTAATAGGGCGTGTAACATCATATACTGTACCCTTTCCTGTCGTGTCAGCAGCAGTTATAACAGTTGCAGCCAATACATCAGCTGCCAATCTAGGACTGATACTCTGTGCAATGTCGAATGCTGAGACTCCGCTCTCGTACTGTCTCACGCTACCGTCAGGAAATGTAATGTTGATCATATCTTACTATTTATTTTATATATAAAACAAGTCTTGTCAATCCAAGAATGCAAAGGTATGAATTTTTTCTTATCTTTGTACAACTAAAGATATGAATATGGAACAAAATGTAATTCAGAAGAATATGTGGAATACAGCGGGCAAGGCAGGACTCTTTCTCGGACTGACATCTACCGCATTTCTTTTCATTTCACAGTTACAGGGACAGGTCGAAATACCTGTATTCGTCAATTCCATCCTCAGCTTCGTCCTATGGACAGCCAAGTTCATCGGATGTATCTGGATCATGAAGTTCTTCATGAAGCAGTTTACAGCAGAGAACAAAGAAGCGACTAATTCAAACACATTCAGACTAGGAATGGCAATGGCAATCCTCTCTGCATTGGTATATTCTGCCTTCGCATTTGCAAATGTCGCATTCATATCTCCAGACCTTTACACAGAGCAGATGGATGCAATGATGCAGCAGATGGCTCCTATGATGGATTCAAATACGATGTCCGTTATGGAGACATATATGGAGAACCTGGCACAGATCACATTCTTCACAAATCTGATCTACTGCTTCCTGTATGGAACAGTTCTCTCATTCATACTCTCGCGCAACATTCCTAGCAAGGATCCGTTTGCAGAATACAAACCAGAACAGTAAAAAGAACATGGATTACAGAAAGGACCTCTCGATAGTAATCTCCCTTTATAATGAGGAAGAATCCCTGACCGAGCTCATCTCCTGGATCGAATCGGTGATGGACAGGGAGGGATACAGCTATGAAGTCATCATGGTCGACGACGGAAGTTCCGACGGATCATGGAATCTCATCAGGAAACTATCGGAGAAGAACAGCAACATCAGGGGTATCTCATTCAGACGTAACTACGGAAAATCCGCAGCTTTATACCATGGATTCAAGAGTGCCGAGGGAAGGGTCGTAGTGACAATGGACGCAGATCTCCAGGACTCACCGGAGGAAATACCGGAACTTTACAGGATGGTGACTGAAGATGGATACGACATCGTATCAGGATGGAAGAAGCAAAGATTCGACAATAAACTGACCAAGAACCTCCCTTCAAAACTATACAACTGGACCGCACGAAAGATAACAGGAATCAAACTTCATGACATGAACTGTGGCTTGAAGGCTTATAGGAATGAAGTAGTAAAGAACATCGAGGTATACGGAGAGATGCACAGATACATACCATATCTGGCAAAGAATGCGGGGTTTGGAAGGATTACTGAGAAGCCTGTGCAACATCAGAAAAGAAAATACGGAGTCAGCAAATTCGGACTTGAGAGATTCGTCAATGGATTCCTTGACCTTATTTCACTGTGGTTCCTCAGTACCTTCGGCAAGAAGCCAATGCATTTCTTCGGTTTCACCGGCATACTTATGTTCTTGACCGGAGGATTCCTTGCAATATGGGTAATAGCAGAAAAACTTATCCAGCAGAGTAACGGACTTGTTTACAGACCTGTTACCGAGCAGCCACTTTTCTATCTTGCACTTGTGGCAGTTCTCCTTGGTTTCCAGCTCTTCCTCGCAGGATTCATCTGTGAGATGGTATCAAGAAACAGCACAGAGCGCAACCGCTACAACATCCGAGAAGAAATCTAGCAGATCATAAAAATAAACAGATATCCCTCCATCCAAATGCATTTCCTTAGATTTTCTGCATTTAGCTGGAGGGATATCTGTTTTCATGGAATTACAGCCCCTGGGGCTACAGGGGATAAAACAAAACACCCTTTCATCAATAACAGGGCCTCGCCAGAGGCCGCGACCGGGCCGGGTATTTTGGAACAAAATACGCAAAGGCGAAAAGGGCGCCAATGCCCCTGGGGGCCACGGGGGATAAAACAAAACACCCTTTCATCTTCTGATGAAAGGGTGTCGTATAAGAAAGTGGCAGCTACCTACTCTCCCACCTGGTGGGGCAGTACCATCGGCGATGGTGAGCTTAACTTCTCTGT
>JAFYUS010000037.1 GCA_017549505.1 Bacteroidales bacterium
CTCACCGAAGAGGTTCTTCTTTCCCTGAGCCGCCCACTCGTCCACGTACTCTGCCATGGTCGAAGATGGGGTGATAGGGTAGATGGCTGCATGCTCACTGAAAAGGTAAGCGATATGCGCCGCTGCCCAGTTACCGTCACAAGTGACGAATTTTTTCTCGTTTGCCATAATGCGTTAAAAGTTTTATGTAGTTTTTAAATTTTTTCGCAATCATACAAATTTACGGGTTTTTGGCAAATAATGCGCAAAAAACCGTAAAAATTTAAAAATGTCATCCTTGGAGACCAAAGATGACATCGTATATCTATCGGAGGATTTTGCTGATCAGTCCCTGCAGAACTGTTCCCGGCCCAAGTTCTATGAACTCTTCTGCACCATCTGCTGCCATGTTCCTGACGCTCTGTGTCCATCGGACCGGCGCGGTCAGCTGGGCAAGCAGGTTTCTCTTGATCTCTTCGGGATCAGTAGACGGAAGTGCTGTCACGTTCTGGTATATCGGGCATGTCGGAGTCCTGAAGACGGTTTTTTCTATACCTTCTGCAAGTTCAGCACGGGCAGGTTCCATAAGAGGGGAGTGGAATGCTCCTCCAACAGGCAGAGGCAAGGCTCTTTTCGCTCCTGCTTCCTTCATTCTGATGCATGCTTTCTCCACAGCTTCCTTTTCTCCAGAAATTACGATCTGGCCCTCGCAGTTGTAGTTGGCAGGAATTACAGTTCCTTCGCATGCTGAACATATTTCTTCGACCTTTGCTGTCTCCAGGGCCAGTACGGCTGCCATCGATCCGGGGTTCATCTCGCATGCCTTCTGCATCGCTTCTGCTCTGACTGATACCAGTTTCAGACCATCTTCAAAATCGATTGCTCCAGCTGCCACAAGGGCTGAAAATTCTCCCAGGGAGTGTCCTGCCACCATATCTGGAGTAAAGTCCTGAAGGCATCTGGCCATCACGACCGAATGAAGGAATATGGCAGGCTGGGTTACTCTTGTCTGCTTCAGCTCTTCTGCTGTTCCCTCGAACATTATGTCCGTTATCCTGAATCCCAGGATTTCGTTTGCCCTTTCAAGCATCATACGGGCAACTTCGTTGCTTTCATACAGGTCTTTAGCCATTCCGGGATACTGTGATCCCTGTCCCGGAAATACGTAAGCTTTCTTCATTTCAAAATAGGTTTAGGTTTATCTTATTCGCAAAATTATAAAAAAACTCTATCTTTGTAATTCTATTCGCCCCTATAGTTTAATGGATAGAATTTCAGATTCCGGTTCTGACGGTTGCGGTTCGATTCCGCATGGGGGTACTAACCGAACAGCTTCTGCAGCGTCTCTTCGTCAGTACAGTTCATGTACTGTGCCGTAAATTCCTTTGGCGTCATTCCGAAATAATCATGGAACGAATTCGAGAAGTATGAGTGGGTAGAGAATCCCACCTTGTATGCAACTTCTGAAATGTTCACCTTGTTGTTGATCAGCAGGTATGCGGCCTGCTTCAGCCTTATTGACCTGATCAGGTTGCTAGGTGAGATGTTCATCGTCTCCTTCAGCTTTCTGTTCAGATGGACACGGCTCATTCCGACCTCGCGGCTGAGCTCCTCGACGCTGAAATCAGGATTCTCGATATTCTTGCGTATTATTGCTATTACCTTGGTAGCCAGCTGGTTGTCGGCATTGTTCATCTTTATGTCACCGTATCCGTAATCTATCTCCCTGGTGTATTTGTTCTTGATGGCATCTCTTGTGGCGATGGCGCTTGCCAATGCACTCTTGAGCATTTCGAGAGATATCGGCTTGGTGAAGAACCTGTCGGCGCCGCTGTCGATGCACCTCTGCTGGCTATGTTCATCTGTAGCTGATGTCAGCAGAATCACAGGTATATGGTTTGTTCCCGGATTCTTCTTGATCTTTTCGCATAGCTCTGCACCATCCATCTTGTCCATCATCAGGTCAGTTATGACTGCGTCCGGTATACTTGTGGAAATCTTTGACCATGCTTCCTTGCCATTGATGCATACTTCTACATTGTAAATACTCTGAAGTTCCAGCTTAAGGTATGCTCGCATCTCGCTGTCATCGTCCACGAGCACGATGTTTTTCTTTCTGGAATGCTTTACCTGTCTGGTATCATCCTCTGGTGTATTGTATGTGACGTCTTCGATGTTGACGTATTCTTCTTCGGAAAGAATAGGATTCTTGGTGTACAGGTCCTTGTGATTCTCCGGCTTTGTCATTTCTTCGACGCTAAGGTGTCCGCATCCGACAGGTATCCTTATCCTGAATGCAACTCCGCTTTCAGTGTTGTAAGCTGAAATGTCGCCATGGTGCAGGTCTACAAGCATCTTTGCCAGATTAAGTCCTACTCCGGATCCCATCTTTGCATCTCGTACGTCTACCTGATAATAGCGCTCGAACAGCCTGTCCAGATGTCTTTCCTCGATGTGATCTCCTGAATTCTCTATGATGAATTCTACATATTCCTCAATGTCAGGGTGTGGTAATGTCTCCTGATTCTTGATTGTACCGATGAGGCTGATCTTTACTGATCCGCCGTCATTTGTATATTTGAAGGCATTTGACAGGATATTGAAGATGATCTTGTCAAAATTGCCCTGATCGACCCAGAGATTAGGCATGCTCAACTTGTTTTCCAGCTGGAAATCGATTTTCCTGCTCACTGCCAGGTTTTCGAAAGACTGCATTATGTCCTTTATGAAATACACGATGTCTGTTTCCACGAAATGCAGCTTCATCTGTCCGTTGTCTACTTTCCTCATGTCAAGCAGCTGGTTCACAAGTCTGAGGATACGGAGGCAGTTTCTGTACATGAGGTTGTACAGATCCTTCTGTATCGGATCCTTTTCGCTTTCCCTCATCTTCTTCAAAGGACTCATTACCAATGTCAAAGGAGTGCGGATCTCGTGTGAGATGTTTGTGAACATCTTCAGTTTCATTTCCTTGATCTCAGACTCTTCCTGCTGCTCTTTTAGGGCTATCTTTCGGTTCCTGTATCCGATTACTGCCCTTCCTGCCAGAACACCGATCATCGCGTAAATGAACATCGCCCATGCACTCAGATACCATGGCGGGAGTATCTTGATACCTATTTCCTTATATGACAATGCATCTGGCCTGCCTTCGTAAAAAGCCCGGATTTTAAGCTTGTACCTGCCTGACGGTATATTTGTATATGTAGCAGTCTGCAGACCTGGCATAGTTCTGTTCCAATTCTTTTCCAACCCCTCCATCATATATTCATAACAGATTTTCTTCGGGTTGGTGTATTCCAGTACGGAAAATTCCAGAGAGAACATGTCAGCATTGCTAGGCAAGGTAATCAATGTAGCCTCGGAAATATGCTTGTCAAGGATGTTGTCGCTTCCTTTCTGCGGGTCGTAATTTATGACCTCGTTCATCACATTAAGACTGGAAAGATAAAGCGGCGGAACGGCAGTCTCCCATCTGTCAACATAATGGGGGTTGAATGCCGTAAGACCGTTTATTCCTCCGAAGTACATTCGTCCCGAATCTGACACGAGGGCCGCTCTTACATTGAATTCGTTCTCCTGCAGTCCGTCATGCTGATAGAAGTTCTTGAAGGTACCTGATTCACAGTGGAGGCGCGACAGGCCGTTGAGTGTAGATATCCAGAGATATCCGTCATTGTCTTCAAGAATTCCTGAAACCGAATTGCTCGCCAATCCGTCCTCTTCGGTGAATGTGTGCTTTTGCTTGCTGGCTCTATCCATAAGGATGAGACCTTCTCCTGTGCCGAGCCATATGTTGCCGTCCCTGCTCTCGAATATGGAGTTCACGCGTACAGACTTGTCTTTTACCAGTTCGTACGCTGTCAGTTTGTCGACGCGTCTGTCATATGCCATAGGACCGTTATAGGTTCCGATCCACAACAGACCGGAGCTGTCTATCGTCAGATAGCTGATCCACTTGTAGTCATCGTCATCCCAAGTCCGGAGGACCTTTTCCTGCGCGGCATCAATCATTGAGAATCCTTTGCCATGTGTACCTGCGTACATTATGTCATCGTCCGGACTATATGCCAGACTATATACTTTATCTGCGCCTAGATCTGTCTGACCCTTGAACTGCCTTACACCTCTCTGTGGAGTATAAGTAAATATTCCTCCCAGATATGTTGCAATCCAAAGTGTACCTCGTTTATCCAGTACAAGTGACATGATCGAGTTATTGGTCAGTCTTGAGTTCTCTGCTGAAAGATTGTATCCTGTTCCGTATCGGTCGGTCTGGAATACTCCTCCTCCGTCAGTTCCGACCCATAGGCAGCCTCTGACATCATCGTAAACTACAGATGTCACACTGATGTTTCCGTTACCTCCGTTATTGGATCTGTTGAAGTCAAGATGCCTGAATCCGAACATGGATTTCGGGATTATCATGACTCCCTTCTGGATTGCTCCGACCCAGACATTGCCCTGATTGTCTTCCAGAAGACTCTGGACTTTCCAACCAGATATGTTGAAAGGTATGTTTGAAATACGTATGTCTCTGATTGTTTCTGAATTGGCGTCGAATAATTTTATGCCATGATTTTCCGCTCCAACAAGAAATGTCCTTTCTCCGTATCGTGGGACGATGTTATTGGATATCATGGACATAATGCTGTATTTCCCTTCAACCTTTCCACGGACCTTTCTTATCTTTCCGGTTGATGAGTCCATGACAAGGATTCCACTATTGGTAGTACCTATATATATGTTTCCTGTACTGCTTTCTTCTGTGAAGGAGTTGAATGTATCATGTTGTTCTGCCTTCAGTCCATTTTCCCAGATGTCTGACACTTTTGTCATCTTCTCAGTATCTATGATATCCAGTCCTCCTTTTTCAGTGGTTATCCAGAGTCTTCCCTTGCTGTCCTTGAATACTTTGGAAATGAATTCCGACGGCAGCATCTTGTTGATGGCGTTCTGTGTGTCGTGGTCTATCCTCCAACTGTCAGCTTCAATCACATAAAGTCCATGACCGGATGAAGATGCAAGGATTTTCCTGCTCCCACCTATTGTCACCTCCAATATGGCAGTTATGTGCTGGTCAGAATCAGGAATGCTCCAGTCTTCCAGATTGAATTTCGTGAATGTGCAGTATTCTGTATCCAAGACCTGAAGTCCGGCTGAAGTTCCCACCCAGAACGTACCCTTGCTGTCCTCTAGAACCGTACGTACGATATTGCTTGCCAGAGAATTTGTATCCTGACGTTCATGCCTGAAGGTCGAGAACTTCATTCCGTCAAATTTCGACAGACCGTTTTCCGTCGAAATCCACATGAATCCCTTGCTGTCCTGGAAGATGTCGTGTATGTGGCTGTTAGCCAAGCCCTCTGCAGATGTGAAAAGACGGGCTGTCTGTGCTTGTGAACTGATTGCCGATGTGACAAGCAATGCGGTCAATAGTAGTCTGATATGTTTCATTTAGGCGGTGTTTCAGTGTTATATGTTGCAAAAATATAACTTTTTATTTTTCTTTTGCCATTTTTGAAACATTAATTGTTACACAAAATTAAAAGGAGTTGGGAATTTGAATCCCCGACGCCCTGTTTATAACTCAGTGTTACAGACATATGCTGTCCCTTTGTACTTGATTAAGTTATCTTAGGTAAGCTTCTTGAAGCTGATCATGGTTGTAAGCAGCTGGAATGGTCTGAGCCATCCTTTAGGAATGTTGATGCGTAGTGTAAATCCAACACCATTATACAAAAAGGTTATATCTGTGTCTTGTTGTCTTTGTATCGTGCCATTGAAGCCGACACGAATCTTTCAATATACTCATATTCGACAGGAATCATGTTCTTATCCCATATCATATGTCTGTAGCTGTGATAATAGTATAACTCCGTGTCCCCTGTCATATACGTAACTACAAAGGCCCCTGTAGGAGCTGGCTTCTTACCGCTCTTCTTCTTTTCATATCTCATCAGCTCAATGCCGGATATGGTCTCCTGAATATATTTTGCTTTTTCTTCGTCAGAAGTCTCGACAGTTATGTTTGTGTGAAAAGTGTTCAGCAGCCTGCTCATCTTCTCCTGCTGTGCATATATTTCCTTTTCCAATGAATCGATTATATCTGTGCATTGCTGGAATTGCACATATAGTGTCTCAAGCATGGAATCTCCCATGGTTTCCTTGAGTTTGCCGTCAACGATTCGTTCTTGTATCCGCCTACCCTTACATTCCAACTGCGCCATGACTTTCTTTGCATGTTGCAGTTTGGCAGAATTAATCATCTCTTTTCTCTTTATTTCGCTTGTCAGCATCCTGGTCGTTTGTGTACTTGTAATTATGTGGCATTCTTTCGTAAGATGCCACATGAAGCTATCCATGAGATTGATCGGTATTGAAATGCTGAAGATACCGTTCATCTCGACGCGTCTTGTCCCATAGCTTGCAGTGCTCATCTTAGGACTCAGGACCATTCCGTTTCTCTTGTCTTTTATCAATCCCTTGCAGAAATAAATATGTTTATGTGTGGTCTTTGCGCCTCTATGGTTGCTCTTCAACTTCATCTGAGCAGCTGCGAACACTTCATCGGACACCAATCTTGGATAACGATTACAGCTTTGTCTTTTCTCCGTCTTGCATTCCTTGCCTTTTGTATATGTCGTGTATACCGGTTTGTCTCCGATATATGCCACATTTTTCAGTATTGCCCTCACTATACCTGCAGCGCTGGATATGCTGCAGGCGCAGATCTGGCCGGTCTCCAGCAATTCCCGACCGATTACTGAAGTGGACTTGCCGACATTCACGTAGTCGTCGAAGATCTTCAGCACCATGGGCGCTTTTTCCTCATTGATGACAATGATGTTATCTTCGCCGATTGCGTAACCATGTGGCAGCATGCCGCCAACGTATTTACCGTCCTTCTGCTTCCTTGCCTTACCCCGCGCGAGCCTTTCCTTCCTGATATAACCTTCGTTTTCCGCCAGTGCGTTGAATATGGCAAACGTCATGTTAGCGGTTTCTTCAATCTTGAATTCCTTATCAAACAGTTTTATGTACGGTTTCAGTATTATCATCTGGACTTTATTCTCCTTGAGAAAGTTCCTGATGGAATAATTGACTTCTGCCCTTCGGCCTATACGACTGATTTCATATGCATACACACAGTCGTACATACCGGGATTGTCAAGAATCTTCTGTTTCAGCTCAATGAGTCCTAGACGTTGTTCCTCATCTAACTTTACTGCTGACTCCTTGTCTTCAATGAGGGTTATGTCTTTTTCCGGATAACCTTCTGCAACGGCAAACCTGATGACTTCCTCAGTCTGCTGCCGCAGGTCCTGTTTCAGCGTAGAAACGCGAGATAGGATGATTGCCTTGCCCATAATGGATGAGTTTTTATAGTTTTAGTAAATTTGGAACATTTATGTAAAAATCGATACATGAAAGATCTGGATGCGCGTCAATTGTTTTATTTTTAAAAGTATTTGAAACATATGAAAAATCATCCTCGTCATTAATATTTATCTTTGTATTGATAAATGTGTGCATTTGTTTTTGATCAGTTTTTGTTTGAAACCAAATTTACTCAACTATCCATAAATTATTAACAACAAAACAAAACCCGTAATGAAAAATGTAACAAAACGAAGTTGGAAGATCCCTACCATGATTTTCCTCATGCTGTTATGTTGCGTGACCGCTTCGGCTCAGTCGTTCACAGCGAAGGGAGTTGTAGTGGACAGCAATGGCGAACCTGTCATTGGCGCCGGTGTTGCACTCAAGGGTAACGAGACTGTGGGAACAGTTACCGACCTAGACGGTAACTTCGCACTCTCGGTTCCTGACGGCAATGCAGTCCTCGTTGTCTCATTCATCGGAATGGAGACCAAAGAGGTTCCTGTTTCTAAAAGTGCGATGAAAGTCATTCTTTCAGATGACTCTCTCATGCTTGAAGAGACAATCGTAGTCGGTTACGGCCAGCAGAAGAAGGCTTCCGTAGTCGGCGCAATCACACAGACTACCGGTGAGGTTCTCGAAAGAGCAGCCGGAGTCAGCAGTGTTGGAGCTGCCCTTACCGGTAACCTTCCAGGTGTCGTGACTACCCAGTCAACCGGTATGCCAGGTGAAGAAGACCCTAAGATCACAATCCGTAGCGGCTCTTCATGGAACGGCAACGATCCTCTCGTCCTTGTCGACGGTATCGAGCGTCCTATGACATCAGTGGACATCTCATCAGTTGAAAGCATCTCTGTACTTAAGGATGCATCTGCAACTGCAGTCTATGGTGTGAAGGGTGCGAACGGTGTCATCCTCGTGACAACAAAGCGTGGTCAGGAAGGTAAGGCTAGAATCGATGTAGGCTTCAATGCTACAATGAAGGCTCCTTCAAAGCTTCCTAACAAGATGGACTCTTACGATGCCCTCATGGCACGTAACGTTTCGCTCGAGCATGAACTTGCTGTCAATGGAGCGGATTCATGGGAGTACATCAGACCACAGGCTTTCATCGAGAACTATCGTAACCAGACTACTGTAGCTCAGAAAGAGCGTTATCCTAATGTAGACTGGCAGAAGGCTCTCTTCAATGACTTTGCAATGTCTTATCAGGCAAATGTCAATGTAAGCGGTGGTACAAAGTTCGTGAAGTACTTTGCGGCTGCTGACTATATCAATGAAGGTGACCTTTTCAAGGTATACCCTAACAATCGTGGTTATGAGTCTGGTTACGGTTATGACCGTATCAATGTAAGAAGTAACCTCGACTTCAGCATCACAAAGACTACTACCTTGAGAGTGAATCTCGCAGGTTCAAGTGCAAGAAGAATCGCCCCTACAATGAACTCTACCAACGATATCTGGCAGATCCAGCAGCAGTGGGCAGGTGCTTACAACATCGCACCGGACGTATTCCTTCCTGTATATTCTGACGGAGCTTGGGGATATTATCCACAGACTTCAAACGTGACCAACTCTGCTCAGAATCTTTCTACCGGTGGTATTTTCGAGACCACTACAAACCGCATCAATACTGACTTCACCCTCGAGCAGGACCTCGGTTTCATCACCAAGGGTCTCTCTCTTAGAGGTCTGATCTCATGGGACAACCAGTTTGTTGAGTCTGGTCGTGGTGTATCTGATATGTACAACGATCCTCAGTTCCGTTGGATCGACCCTGTTACAGGTCAGGAATATCTTAAGAGCCAGTTCGATACATATCATGGATTCGATTACAGCCAGCCTATCAAGTGGACTACTGGTGGCGGTTCTGTAAACAACTGGTCTACAATGCGTAACCTGTACTATCAGGGTCAGCTTAACTGGATGCGCACATTCAAGAAGCATGACGTAAGCGCCATGGGTCTCTTCAGCCGTTCGGAGAACGCTACAGGATCCATGATTCCTTATTATCGTGAGGACTGGGCATTCCGTGCCACATATTCATGGAACGGTCGCTACCATGCTGAGTACAACGGTGCATACAACGGTTCCGAGAAGTTTGCTGACGTCAACCGTTTCGCATTCTTCCAGTCTGGTGCAGTTGGTTGGACAATCAGTGAAGAACCATTCATGAAGACTCTCCGTGAAAAGAGAATCATCGAATTCCTCAAGCTTCGTGCTTCATATGGTCAGATCGGTGATGACAACATCGGTTCACGTTGGCTTTACATGTCACAGTGGGCATATGGTGGAACAACCACAATGGACCTTAACCAGACAGCTTCAATTTATGACTGGTATCGTGAGTCTGCAATCGGTAACCCTGATGTGAAGTGGGAGACAGTAACCAAGGCTAACATCGGTCTCGATTACAACCTCTTCAAGGGTCTGATCGCCGGTACACTCGAAGTTTTCCAGGATGACCGTACAGACATCCTCGTAAGCGGTGGTGAGCGTTCAGTACCATCATACTTCGGTGGTACACCTCCAACAGTTAACCTCGGTCGCGTGCGCGCAAGCGGTTATGAGCTTGAACTCCGCGTCAACAAGCAGTTCAAGAACTCTCTCCGTCTCTGGGGTAATTTCAATATGACACATGCATCAAATGTAATCCTCCAGAAGGACGACCCTGAACTCCTTCCTAACTATCAGAAGGATGCAGGATATGCAATCGGTCAGTACAGATCACACATCGACGCAGGTTTCCTCAATACTTGGGACGAGGTCTATGGTTCTCCTGCACACGAATCAAGCGATGCTCAGAAACTTCCAGGTGACTACTACATCGTTGACTTCAATGGTGACGGTGTTGTTGACAGCAAGGACTCTGCTCCTTATGGCTTTACCGGTACTCCTGAGAATACCTACAATGCAACTATCGGAGTTGAATACAAGGGATTCAGTGCATTCGTTCAGCTTTATGGCGTTACAAACGTTACCCGTGACGTTCCTCTCGCATCTTTCGGCAGCAAGCTCAATACCGTTTATAATATAGGTGAATGGTGGTCGGCTTTGAATCCGAATGCTGATGTTGTTGTCGCTCCGTTCAACAGAACTCCAAGCTACAATGATGCTACCCAGTATCTCTTCGACGGATCATATTTCCGCGTAAAGAACATGGAAGTGGCTTATACCGTATATGGCGGATGGGCTAAGAAGATCGGTCTCAACTCATTCAAGATCTTCCTTAACGGTAACAACCTCTGGCTCTGGACAAGAATGCCTGACGACCGTGAGTCTAACCTCGGCGGATACGGTGGCGGCGGCGGTGCTTACCCTACTGTAAGACGTTTCAACCTTGGTGTTAAGTTTACACTCTAATTGATTCGAAGCAATGAAAAGAATATTCAATATAATATTGTTGGGATCAGCCCTGGTTCTGGGAATGTCTGCTGTTTCTTGTTCGAGTTATCTTGACAAGGAGGCTGACTCTACAATCTCGGGTGAAACCCCATTCGTGAACTTCCGAAACTTCCAGGGTTTCGTGGAGGAGATCTACAACTGTATTCCTGACAAGGAAAAATGTAACTGGTGTCCGTCTTGGAACTGGGGTGATGATGAGATCTTCAACCCTGAGGCTGACAACCGTATGACTCATCAGGCCGACCTTGGTAACTTCCGTTATATTTGGAATAACGGCAGTGGTGGAAACTGGCTTTTCAAGCCTAACAGCAATCCGACATCTACCAACAAGTTCGACCATTCACTCTGGGGACATGCATGGTATTGCATCCGTAAGGCAAACGTGGGTCTTGAGGCTCTCGAAGCTGGCAAGATGGTAAACGGTTCGAAGGAAGAGAGAGACCTTATCGCAGGTCAGCTTTACTTCTTCCGCGCATGGTGGCACTATGAGATGATCAACTGGTTCGGAGGTCTTCCTTATATCGACAAGGCTTTCGATGCAAACGAGCCTCTCAACCTCCCTCGCCTTTCTTATCAGGAGTGTGCTGACAAGTGTGCTGAGGATTTCCGCAGAGCCGCAGACCTTCTCCCTATCAACTGGGACGATACATCTGCAGGTAAGGCTACCACAGGTAAGAACATGCTCCGTATCAATAAGGTGATGGCTCTTGCATATCTTGGCAAGTGCTACCTTTGGGCAGGTTCTCCGCTTATGGAGCACGGTGCACAGCTTGGTGGTATCGCAAGCGGCAAGACTTACGCTTACAATACTGAGTACATGAACAAGGCTTCTGAAGCTCTTGGCGAACTTCTTGCTCTTGTTGAAGCAGGTCAGACACAGTATTCTCTCGCCGAGTATGATTATGCAAACATTTATATGCATGAGAAGGCAGAAGGTGCGACAACCCGCTTTACCGACAACTTCTATACAAGAAAGCAGAACTGGCTCATGCCTGGTACTGTAGAGGCTATCTTCCGTGGCCCTTCAAGCGACTTCAACGGTTCGCACTGGAACACTACAAAGGTATTCGGCCCTAAGGTTGCAGGTCTCGTAGAGCATGATAACGTCATCCACCAGCCTACAGCTAATGCTGTCAATATGTATGGTATGGCAAACGGTCTCCCTCTTGATGATCCTGATTCAGGATTCGATCCTAACTTCCCATTCAAGGGACGTGACCCACGTTTCTACCATGATATCGTATTCGACGGATTCCAGTATATCCATGGTGCACCTGGTGACCGCGAGGCTTATGTATACTGCGAGCTCTTCACTGGCGGAAACATGCGTCCGGTTGCAAACGGCAGCCGTACAGGTTACTTCATCCAGAAGCTTGTTCCTCACACATGTAATGTGATCGACCAGGATTATGCATGGGGTTCTGCAGTTCACGTATATCTTCCTTATATGCGTCTTGCCGATGTTTACCTGATGTATGCTGAGGCAACTGCTGCCAAGGATGCCGGCTTCTCAAGAAGCAACAAGGCAAGCAACTGCAATCTTACTTCTGAAGCTGCTGTCAATAAGGTACGTGCAAGATGCGGTGCCGGCGAGGTAGCTGCAAAGTTCACAGGTACTGCATATATGGATGAAATCCGTCGTGAGCGTGCTGTCGAGCTTATGTTCGAAGGTCATCGTTTCAGTGACCTCCAGCGTTGGCTCCTCCTCACCGAGGCTCCATACACCATCAAGACTTCACAGGAGTTTGACCGTGTACAGAGTTCAGACTGGTTCAAGACTAATGACCCTAGGGATGCACAGGTTGCCAACTGGCGTGAGGAAGTTATTCTTGAGCGCGTATTCGGTACTAAACATTACTGGTTCCCATTGCCAGACAGCGAGGTTTACCTCTATGCTGACTTCCCACAGAATCCGGGCTGGTAACAGTAAGGAGAATTAAGTGTATAACTATTAAAGAATAGGCAATGAAATATATTAAATCAACTTTCATTCTATTTGCAATGCTGGCTGTTTCTCCTTTCATGAACGCTCAGACTGCAGAGAATGAATCAGATGGCGATACTCAGGTCCAGGTCGCATATCGTACGGTTGCTGAAAGTGACCTCATCGGTAGCGTTGCCGTATTGGATTATGAGGAATTGACTGACAAGAACTACAATACATACAGCCTTGACAATATGCAGGCTTATGTCAGTGGTTTCAATGGCAACTCTCTCTGGGGTATGGATGGTGACAATAATCAGGGATATCTCGTGCTTATAGACGGTGTACCTCGTGATGCCAACAACGTCATGCCTACAGAGATCTCTCAGATCACATTCCTGAAGAGTGCTCAGGCAGTCGTGCTTTATGGTAGCCGTGCTGCAAAGGGAGCTGTTCTCATCACTACAAAGCGTGGAAATTATGACGGACTTAAGGTAGATGTACGTGCAAACACAGGTGTACATGTAGCTAAGGCTTATCCTGAGTACCTCGGTTCTGCTGAGTACATGACTTACTATAATGAAGCTCTTGCAAACGACGGAAAGGCTCCTCTTTATTCACAGGAGGAAATCTACTACCACAGTGCAGGTCTCAATCCGTACCGTTATCCGAACATTGACTACTACTCTTCAGAGTACATCAACAAAGCTTATAACCGTACGGACGTGACTGCCGAGATTTCAGGTGGTGGCGGAAGGGCACACTTCTACAGCAACGTAAGCTACTACAATCAGGGAGACTTCCTTACTGTAGGTGAGGCTGCAAACAACAACACCAGCCGTTTCAACGTACGTGGTAACGTTGACGTGAAGCTCAATGATTTCATCAAGGCTTACATCAACGCAAACACTACATTCTATGACCAGAAGTCTGGAAAGGGTAACTACTGGGAGGCTGCAGCTACAATGCGTCCTAACTTCCCTAAGAATGCTTATCCTCTCATCCCTGTCGATATGATTGATCCTAACGCTACTGCAGCATGGGATATGATCAATGCATCCGGCAATATCTTCAATATCGGCGGTAAGGACTATTTCCTCGCAGGTACACAGCAGAACAAGACCAACGTCTTCGCTGATATGTATGCTGCCGGTAGAAGCAAGTGGACAAGCCGTCAGTTCCAGTTCGACACAGGTGTTGAATTCGATCTCAACAAAGTCCTCAAGGGACTTACATTCAAGACCATGTTCGCAATGGACTACAAGACTTCGTACTCTACTTCGTACGATAACAGCTATGCCATCTACACTCCTACATGGTCTATGTACAACGGTCAGGAGTATATTACTGACCTCAAGATGGAAGGTGAAGACCAGAAGTCAGGTAACCAGAACATCGGTGGTTCTGATGCCGACATGACAGTACTCTGGAACGGTCACTTCGACTACAACAGAACTTTCGACGGCAAGCACAATGTAAACGCTATGCTCGTTGCAGGTGCATTCCGTCAGACCCTTGCAGGTGAGTACCATCGTACAGCAAACGCCAATCTTGGTGTTCAGGCTGCGTACAACTATGACCACAAATATTATTTCGACTTCAGTGGAGCATATGTACACTCTGCAAAGCTCGCCCCTGGTCATCGTGGAGCCTTCTCACCATCAGTAACCCTCGGCTGGAATGTCGCTAACGAGTCATTCCTCAAGGATTCTGATGCAGTTAATCAGCTTACTCTCAGCGTTTCTGCAAGTGAGATCAATCAGGATATCGATATAACCGGATACTATCTCTATGCACCTACATGGGCAACTGACAGATGGGGTTACGGTTGGGCAGACGGTGAGGATTCACAGTATGCAGTGTCTACCCGTGGTGCGAACGACCTTCTCAGCTTCATCAAGAGAAGAGAAGTTTCTGCAAACCTCAGAGGTGCATTCTTCAACAAGTCTCTCACATTTGATGCTTCATGGTTCATCCAGTCAATGGAAGGATACCTGATTGACAATACTACCACATGGCCTTCTCACATGTCTACATCATACCCTGACCAGTCATTCATCCCTTGGATGAACTACAACAACAACGCACGTACAGGTTGGGATGTAAGCGTGAACTATAAGAAGACCTTCGGTGACTTCACAGTAGGAGCAGGCGTGAACGCTACATGGTATGATACCCTCGCTTCTCTTCGTGACGAAGTCTACACTGACCACAGACAGCGCCAGGGCAAGCCTCTCGACGGTATCTGGGGATATCAGAGCGCAGGTCTCTTCCAGTCAGAAGAGGAAATCGCCAACTGGCCGGAGCAGAACCTCGGTTCTACAGTACGTCCTGGTGACATCAAGTATATCGACCAGAATGAGGACGGCGTAGTCAATTCAGATGACCAGGTATTCCTCGGCAAGGGAGGATGGTATGGCAGCCCTCTCACTCTTGGTGCTAACCTTACTCTCAAGTACAAGAGCTTTACTCTCTTCGCTATCGCAACTGCCGGTTACGGTGCTTATGGCGTGAAGAACAGCTCATACTACTGGATTGACGCAGAAGACAAGTACTCTGCAATCGTACGTGACCGTTGGACTCCTGAGACAGCAGCTACCGCTACATATCCACGTCTTACAGTATCTGAAGGTGCAAACAACTTCGTTACTTCTGACTTCTGGATGTACAAGGCCAACCGCATCGACCTTGCAAAGGTTCAGTTGACTTACGAGATGCCTCAGGCTGTTCTTAAGAACAATAAGGTTGTAAAGGGATTCTCTGCATATATCAGCGGAAGCAACCTCCTCACAATCTCTCCTGAGCGCAAGCATATGGAAATGAACGTAGGATCAGCTCCTCAGACACGTTTCTACAATCTTGGAGTCAAGATCGGATTCTAACATTAAAACCAGAGAACAATGAAACTGAAAAATATTATAGCATTTGTGGCTTTGGTAACCACATTCAGTGCATGTGACGACCTCTTCGAACCTTCTGTGGAGAATGCACAGACTGCCGATGTGGTCTTCCAGAATGCGTCCAGTGCTCAGGGTATCTTGGGATATGCTTATGCGAACCTTCCTTTCGAGACCAAGAGTACAACAGATATCGCTACTGATGATGCAGTAACCAATGACCTTGAGAACAATTACCGTAAGATGGCACAGGGTTCATGGACAGCATCCAATGACCCGATGTCTCAGTGGGTTGCACGTAAGGCAACTATCCAGTATCTCAATGTGTTCATTGAGAATGTGGAGACTGTAAAGTGGTCAGCCTCTGCGTTCAAGCAGCAGATGTTCATGGACCATGCACGTGGTCAGGCTTATGCTCTCCGTGCATTGAACATGTACTATCTCCTCAGAAACCATGGCGGTTGGGTAGATGATCAGCTCCTTGGAGTTCCTATCATCAACTATGTTGAAGGCCCTGGTACAGATTTCAACCAGCCAAGAGCTACATTCCAGGCTTGTGTCGAGCAGATCTATGCTGACGTTGAGGCTGCTATCGAGCTTCTCCCTCTTACCTACAAGGATCTGACAAATGTCAATGATCTTCCTGCCAAGTACAAGAGTATCGAAGGTGCTAACTTCGTGGACTACAATACCGTATTCGGTCTTAGAAAGAGCGGACTCATGAACGGTCTCATCTGTAAGACAATCAAGGCTCAGACCGCACTTCTTGCATCCAGCCCTGCTTTCAGAGAAGGTACAGAAGTTACTTCTGAGGAGGCTGCCAACCTTGCAGCTGATGTACTTGCCTTCGTAGGCGGAGTATCAGGTATGGATCCTAACGGTCATCTCTGGTATATGCAGAAGGCTGAGATCGATGGTCTTGGTTCGGGTTCAAATCCTAAGGAGATCATCTGGAGAGGTAACAAGAACAAGGGAACTGCTGACTATGACTTCGGACTTGCACAGGAACTTGACAACTTCCCTCCAACCCTTTACGGAAAGGGACGTATCAATCCGTCACAGAACCTCGTAGACGCATTCCCTATGGCAAACGGTTATCCTATCGATGCATCTGGCAGCGGATATTCTGCTAATGATCCTTATGCTGACCGTGACCCACGTCTGAGCCAGTACGTTATGTACAACGGTACTGTATATCGTGATACCGAGATCATCACAGGTTCTTACTCTGCTGATGACAACGGTCTTAACAAGATCGCCAATTCTACACGTACAGGTTACTACCTCCGCAAGCTTCTTCGCGATGACTGCGACCCTAACTCAACTACTCAGCTCGCTCAGTATCACTACCCTGTATACATGAGATTCACTGAGATCTTCCTCGCTTATGCAGAGGCTGCAAACGAGGCATGGGGACCTAAGGGTGCCGGTTCAAACGGATACAGCGCATATGACGTGATCAAGGCTATCCGCCAGCGTGCCGGTATCGGTGTAGGTGGAAATGACCCTTACCTCGAGACTTGCGCAGGAAATGCTGACATGATGCGTGAACTTATCCGTAACGAGCGCCGTATCGAGCTCTGCTTTGAGAACAAGCGTTTCTGGGATATGAGACGTTGGAAACTCGATCTTAATGAGACTGTAATGGGTATGAACGTCACTCAGGTAAACGGTGTCCTCAAGTATAACGAGATCGAAGTCGAGAACCGTAACTTCAAGGACTATATGAACTACGGACCTATTCCTGATACAGAAGTGAGAAAGTGGAGCAACCTCGATCAGAATACAGGTTGGTAAGAAGTGTTATATAGACATTAAAGATAGAATATTATGAAATTGAGAAATATTTTTAGGATTTTGTCTGCTGGTGCAGTCTTGGCTGGTCTTGCATCCTGCCATAATCAGGAAAAGATATTCCCGGATTATGAAGGCGGTATCTCTGCATACTTCGCATACCAGATGCCTGTACGTACTATCGTGCTTGGCGAGTCTGAGACCTTTGACACTTCGCTTGACAATCAGCACAAGTGCATCATCTATGGTACCATAGGTGGTTCTTACAAGGGCAAGGATGTCGTTATCGGCATTGACGTTGACGAGACTATTGCTGAAAATGTATATTATCCTGACGGTACGCCTGCCAAGGTAATGCCTGAGAATTACTATACACTTTCGACTGATAAGCTGAACTACGGAGGAACTCATATGGGTGGTGTTGAGGTTACTCTTACCGACGCATTCTTCGCTGATCCTGACGCTATCAAGACAAACTATGTGATCCCTGTAGTGATGACTGACATCATCAAGGGAGCAGACCAGATCAAGAGCGGTACTCCTCTTATCGAAGGTGAGACACCGATCCGTACAAATGCTGCATTGTGGAATGTCCAGCCTATGGACTACACACTTTACGGTATCAAGTATGTGAATCCTTGGGATGGAAGCTGGCTTCGTCGCGGTGTTGACGTTGTTACAGGACAGGATGCTGGTACAGTAGTGCGTCATGGACAGTATGTTGAGAATGATGAGGTTGTACGTCTCTCTACTGTTTCTCTTGATGCTGTCACTATTCCTGTCTCTACAAATATCAGCAAGACTATCGAGACTACAATTACCAGCAACTATGCTCTCTATATGGTCAATCCTGCTGCTCAGGATGCAAACTGGAAGACTCAGGTATGGTACGATCTCGCTGAGCCTATGAAGTCTGGCAAGACTTATACATTCAAGTGTAAGGCTGCTGCTTCGGAGCAGTATGATTGGTGTTCGGTTTTCCTTCAGTCAACAACTGTTGAGGGACAGCAGAACTATGCACACGGAATGTCATTCTCTACTGACTGGAAGGAAGTGACAATGACTGTCAAGCCAGATAAGGAAGATTATAACAGACTTTGCTGGTGTTTTGGAGACAAGGCTATTACCTTGATGCTTGATGACATTACTTTCACAGAAGAAGGCTCTGATGTAAATCTCATTACTAACTGCAACTTCGAAGACCAGACAACTGAAGGCTGGGCTAGCTATGGCCAGTACGAGAAGATTGGTGGTGGTGAAGGTGGTGTCAAGTCTGAGACTATCACCACAAATGAGGTCAATGCAAAGACCTGTCAGGTGAAGCTTACATTCGACGCAAGCGGTAACTGTACAGTTTCTTCTGCAACTGAAGGCATCACTGCAAGCGGTACTGGTAAGTATGTGAAGGACGGTGAGAAGCTCGCTTGGGGCAACAAGGACCGTGACGGTATCTACCTCGACTACACCGTTGATTTCGGTGAGAAGAAGTATGCTGTCAAGGATACCCTCGTATCACGCAGCCGCGAGATAAAGCTCGAGACCTACACTCCTACCTATAAGGAATAACTATTTAAAGTGACTAAGATATGAAACACTATAGTAAGATATTATTTCTTGCAGCCGCTTTCACAGGTCTTGTGTCTTGTGCAGTCAATGAGCTGAAGGAATTCCCTGTTGAACAGCCGGCTAATCTTGCTGCGTACGAATACCTCAAGGAGTATGAAGTACTTAAGAACTATGTGGACCGTACAGCCTCTCCCGACTTCAAGTTGGGAGCAGGCGTCACTGCAGGCGCATTCATCAATCACGGTCAGGAATACCTGATGTCCGTGTCTAATTTTGATGAGGTTACTCCGCTTACAGAAATGAACCATGCTGCCATCGTTGACAACAAGGGTAAGATGAGCTTCGACCTTGTCAAGGATTTCGTAAAGGATGCGAACAGTGCAGGTGTATCGGTTTACGGACAGGCTCTTGCATGGAACCAGCAGCAGAACAACAAGTTCCTGAATACCCTTATCGCTGACAGAATAGATCCGAATTACGTTCCTGAACTTGTACCGGTTGAAAAGTACATCGACAGGACATGTATTGAGATCGTATCTCAGGATATGGTTTCAGCTGCATGGGATACCCAGTTCTGGATCATGTGTCCTACCGAGTTCAAGGAGGGTGATGCTTGGGAAGTTTCAATGGATATTTATGCACTTACCGAAGCAGCTCCTGGTACTCAGGTGCATAAGGCTACCCCTGGTGATTATCTTCACTACTCAGCTATCGGTAACCCTGCCTTCAAGACTGAATGGTCTACTTGGACAAATTCAGGTACCATGCCTGCAGAAGCTGCCGGAGGATATTCAATTGCATTCAACCTGAATGATCTTGCTACTGGAAACACATGGTATCTTGATAACATCAGCTTCAAGCTTAATGGTGTCGAGCAGGTTGTGAACGGTTCATGCGATGATCCTGAAGCGACTGAGAGCTTCTTCTCAAAGGAATATCCGGCTCCAAATCCTTCGCCTTCAAGAATCGTGACCAAGTATAAGAAGATCGATATGGTCGAGATTCCTAAGACTCAGGATGTAGCTCGTACATGCGTACAGGTTGTTTCTCAGGATATGGCTTCTGCTGCATGGGATACTCAGTTCTGGCTCTACTTCCCTGATTCTCCGATGAAGGAAGGTGACTCTTGGGAGGTTTCAATGGATGTCCGTGCTGACAAGGAGTCATATGCGGGTACCCAGACTCATGTAGGACCTGGCGGATATATCCACTGGGCAGCTATCGGAAATGTAACCTTCACTACAGAGTGGGCGACTTACACTGCCAGCGGTACAGTTGATTCTTCAATGAATACAGGTGATGCAATCGCATTCAACCTCAATGATTTCCAGGAGGCAAACAAATATTACTTCGACAACATCAGCTTCAAGCTCAACGGTGTTGAGGTTATTGCCAACGGTAGCTGTGACGATCCTAACGGAAATGCAAACTTCATTGCGAAGGAGTATCCTGCCGCAGCAGGCAGTCCTGCAAGAATCGTTGACCATTACACCATCGAACTTCCAGGTGGTAGAACTCCTCAGACTCCGGAAGAGATGAAGGATACTCTTACAACTGCTATGGACAAGTGGATCAAGGGCGCGATGAATGCTACCGCAGGTCAGGTAAAGGCTTGGGATGCTGTAAAGGATCTTTATGCTGAAAGAGTTGACGACGGTTCACGTTTCTACTGGCAGGATTACATCGGCGAGGATGACTATGTGAAGATGGCGTTCTCGAAGGCTCGTGCATACTATGCTGAAGCTGACGTAGACGGAGATGGTACCGCTGACGGAAACGATCCTGCAGAACTTAAGCTCTTCATCAGCGAAGGTGGACTTGAGAACGCACAGAAACTCGCTTCTCTCGTTGCCAAGATCGCTGACTGGGAGAAGGATCCGAATGTCAAGATTGACGGTATTGCTGTACAGCTCCATGTTAATTATATCCTCAATGCTGATGCACAGACTGCTCAGGAGACTGCTATTGCTGAAATGTTCGCAAAACTTGCCGAGACAGGAAAGCTCATCAAGGTTTCTGAACTCAATATCGGTGTTGCAGAGACTGCAGGCGGAGCAGAGCTTGCCCCAGCTGCTTTGACTGAGGAACAGCATCATGCTGCAGCTGACTTCTACAAGTTCGTTGTCGGCAAGTATCTTGAGACTATCCCTGCTGCTCAGCAGTATGGTATAACCAAGTGGAGTACTTCAGATACAGCACAGAGTGCAACAGGTCTTTGGGATGCAAACTACGGACGTAAGCATACTTACGCTGGCTTTGCTGCCGGACTTCAGGGAGAATAATCCACAAGTTTGATAATAAGGATTCAAATCCTTTCCATACGATCGTCGGAGGCCCACGGACCTCCGACGATTTTTTTATTGTCGTGTGATAATAATTGTGTATATTTGTAAGTTAACACTATTAATGACACAAGTTTATGCAACTATATATCCGTTATGTTGTAAACAGACTCCTGATAGTTTGGGGCCTCATCTTGATTGCCGGATGTTCCCGTTGGGAGACCCCAGAGTCAGTATCTGATACGGAACCTCTGATTTTTCCTGACTATAAAGAAGTTACGATTCCGTATAATATCGCACCTCTTAATTTCATGATAGAAGGCGTCGGACGCATCCAGACGGTCATAAGTCTGGATGGAGCCGAACTGATAAGAGTTTCCGGTAAGGAAGGAGTGATTGCAATTCCCTTGAAAAAGTGGAGTGCTATGATGGAATCTGCACAGGGCAAGGTGCTGGAATTCGAAGTGTCTGCATGGTCAGAAGAGAATCCTGAAGGTGTGAGATATGCTCCATTTAAAGTCAATGTGGCAGATGACGCCATAGATCCTTGGGTCGCATATCGCCTCATTGAGCCCGGTTACAAAAGCTGGAGACAACTGGGACTTTACCAGAGAAATCTGTCTACTTTCGAAGAAAGAGCCATCGTTACGAATACTACAGATATCGAGACATGTCTTAATTGCCATCATTTTCCGGCATATTCTGCCGGAAGCATGATGTTCCATGCCCGTGGCAGGAACGGTGGTACCATCCTTTATCACAATGGAGAACTTTCCAAGATCAAGTTCAACGAGATCGGTCCTAAGAAGAACACTACATATCCGGCATGGCATCCAGAGGGCAGGATGATAGCCTTTTCTTCGAATAATACCAGACAATCCTTTTATGTCCATGGAGAGAAGCCTATCGAGGTCTATGACTACACTTCCGATCTTCTACTTTATGATACGCAGACAGGAGAAGTGCTTGTAGATCCCCGTTTCATGACAGAGGAAACTCTGGAAACTTTCCCAGCATGGTCTCCAGACGGCAGGACTCTTTATTATGCTGCTTCTGACCGGAAGAATGTTCCTGCAGAGGTCGAACAGCTCCATTATCATATACTTTCTGTGCCATTTGATCCATCCAACCGTACATTTGGAGAGAAGATCGATACCCTTTACAATGCCCATAAGAGCGGCGGAAGCGCTTCATATCCGAGGATCTCAGCTGACGGCAGGTATCTGCTTTATACATGGTCTGAGTATGGAACATTCCCTGTATGGCATCAGGAGGCCGATCTGAAGATGATAGATCTGACAACAGGGGAGCATGTGGATGTATCTGTGTGGAATGACCCTGATGAGGCTGACAGTTACCATTCATGGTCTTCCGACGGAAGATGGGTTGCCATCGGCAGCCGCCGTCTCGACGGAAGATATACCAGACTTTATTTCGCTTATCTTGACCGTGACGGAAAGGCGCACAAGCCTTTCCTCCTTCCGCAGGAAGATCCGCGCCATGACCTATGGCGCCTGAAGTCATATAATGTTCCTGAATTCGTCGACGCGGAGGTCGTACTTCCGGATTCGGTTGCAGAATTGTTTGAACCTGAGAAATAGACAGCATATGAAGAAACCTTTTTTTACTCCAGCAAAGCTGCTGATTCTTGTGTCAGCTGTCCTTTTCCTCGTTTTCTGGTCAGTATGGTTTTTCTGTTACAGATATTATCTGATCTGGCTTGAGGGTTATTCATTCTTTTCGACTCTACCGGACTTCTTGCCACAATATCTTGATGCTCAAGAAGGTATCCCAGGATATGTTGGAGCGTTCCTCCATCAGTTTTATGCAATGCCGGTTTTGGGAGCTGCAATCCAGTCTTTTCTTGCTGTGTGGCCTGTCGTATGTGCGGGAATCATAATTCTTCGTCTTTTCAAGAATCCGGAATGGTTGATGTGGATTTCATTGATTCCTCTTCTTTTCATCACTCATCGTCAGTTCTGGGACCTGCATCTTTACTATACTGTGATAGCTGATATGCTCTTGACTGCAGCTATGATTCTTACAGTAGTTGTTACAGCTTTGGTGAAGTCGAAGTGTAAGCTTCCTCAGTGGAAGGGTAGCCTGTATGTCAATATGGCTCTGACATTGGTTGCGACAGTTATTTCAGTATACTTCCTGACCGGATTACATAAGAGCAACAGAATCCATGAAGAGAAGGCCCGCCTGGAATATCTGGGAGAGAACCATAGATGGAAGGATATCCTTGAAGAGGTTTCTCCAAAGGATGCAAAAGAGGATGAATTGAAACGTGCATATGCCTTGCTTGCGCTTTCAGAGTCCGGACTCCTGACAGATCATGCGTTCAGATATGGATTGGATGGTCAGGATGACTTCGTATTCTATGAGAATATCGATCCGTTTTGTATCAACTATAACGCATTGTTCTATCAGTGTCTGGAGATGCGTAACGCAGTAATCCATCAGGCTTATCAACTGGGTGTCCAGTCTGTGACAGGAGTCAGCTTTGCCAGTCTCCGCTATCTTGCTGATACATATATCGAACTTAAGGACTATACGATGGCAAGAAAATATGTCGATATACTCAGTCATTCGTCTTGTCATGGAAAATGGGTAAAGGAAAGGCGTACCAGACTTGAGGCCATAAAACATGAAACTCCGGTATATGAGTACGATGAATACAAGGCGACCATATCGAACTTCAGCCACACCATATCATCGATGGTGGACCGTAACAGAGGTAACCGGAAGTATGCAGATCTGCTCCTGTGTTCACTTCTTGCAGACGAGGAGGGTGAACAGTTCAAGCAGATATTCAGATATGTCGCAGAAATACAATATCCGACGGGAGACACCATCCCTCGCTTGTACGAAGAGGCTCTTATCCTTATTGCCATGGTTGAACCGGATGTGCTTGCAGGATATAAGATAAGCGAAGATACACGAAGGCGTTTTGCTGATTATATCACTATGATGAACGCCGGCAAAGGCACTCAGGCTTTGAGAAAGCACGCAGATACATATTGGGCTTATTCGTATTAGAAAATGAAGAAAGGACTACATATATTACTGTTTGCCGCTGTCTGTCTGTGTATGGCGGCAGGTGTCCATTTTGCACAGGAATTCCGTTTCTACAACATTGAGAGCAACGATCTGTTTCTATATGATTGGGCGGACATCTGGGGCAAGCTATGCAGGACCGGTGGTCTGGCGACTCTTCTTGCCTCTTTCTTTACACAGTTCATGAGGATTCCGTTTGTGGGCACAGTGATCGTCAGTGGTATCTATATGCTGATCGCATACCTTCTTTACAGGATACTGGACCGCAGGGCGGATGCACCAGCTATGGCAGGATTCTGTCTTCTGCCGGCTGTCTTTCTGTTCCTCTGCATGGAGAATGACTATTACAGGTTCCAGGGCCATATGGCATTTCTGCTGATGGTGACGGCTTTGTTTGAGTATGTGTCTGTCAGCAAGGAGAAGCTGCGCTACATTTCCGGTATAGTGCTCATTCCTCTCCTTTATCATACGGCAGGCAGTGTTGCAGTGGCCTTTGTGGTCTCGGCAGTCGTATGGGAGATGACGGGATCGGGACTGAAAGGACTCAAGTCCATTGTATATCCGGCCGTGCTTGCAGCACTGGCTTATGTATATGTCAGATATTCCCTGGTAAGCAGCGTGGAACATGCACTGACTCCTTTCATGTATTATGACTGGCCTTCCACATATTTCTTCCCTGTTTATGCGTGGTCTATGGTTCCACTCATGATTCTGGCGGCGTGGCTGCTGTCGAAGATTGATATGAAGCAGTCTTATAAGAAGACCGTAGCCATTGCAGGGCTGGTATTCTCATTCTTCCTGGCAGGTAATTTCTACGGTCAGGTACATAGCAGAAGTTATTACCGTCTTATACAGGAGCAGTATTGGGCAGAAAACGGAGATTGGGACAGGATAATAAGGACTGCCGACCGCAGACAGCCTACGTTCCTGATAAGTTACCTCAATCTTGCGCTTGCGCAGAAAGGGCTTCTTGTACAGAATTACAAGTATTATAATCCTCAGGACCTGACGTATATCATGTATCCTACGCCGAACCTCAAGACCGGCATGACTCTTCAGAGCACGGTATATTCTGCGTGGGACTACCATGCTGCTGCCCGTCAGGCAGCATTCGATGCCAATGTGGTTACATCAGGCAACTGCAATCCACGCCAGCTCCAGGTGTTGGCAAGAACTAATGCTGCTCTCGGAGCCTATGAGGTTGCAGAGAAATATACAACAGTTCTGGAAAAGACTCTGTTCTATAGAGGTGTTGCAGAAGAGTTGAGACAGTCAATGAAAGAACCGGCAGTACTTCCGCTTACTGACCGTCATATACGTTACGATGGCCTCGAGGGAGACATGAGGGACATACTCGAAGTCGATGTGTCTCATCCGATATTGTCGCAGTTTCATCAGTTGTGCAAGATTTTGGAGAAAGGAGGTGAGAAATGAGAAAGATGATGGTCATAGGGGCATTCCTGCTTATGCTCTGCTCCTGCTCTTCAGAGATCGATATAACCGGACATGCAAATCGTGAGCCGATGATATTTCCTGATTATAAGGGCGTTACTGTGCCTTGTAATATTGCCCCACTGGATTTCGAGGTCAGCTCAGACGAGGAGTGGACTTTGAAGATAGAGGCGGGAGACAAGGTACATTACCTCTCTGCAGACAACGGATTGTTTACTTTCGGCCGACGTTTCTGGAAGAAACTTCTCGAAGAAAACCGCGGATCTTCAATGACCTTTACCCTATATTTTAGGGGCGAAGACGGGTGGAATGCATGCAATCCTTTCGAGATCAACGTGGCTCAGGAAGAGATCGATCCATATCTTGTATACCGTCTGATACCTCCGGGTTACAGTTTGTGGAACGAGATGGGCATCTATCAGAGAGACCTGACTTCATTCGATGAAAATGCGATTTACAGAAATACTCAGGGAAGAGGCAACTGCGTGAACTGCCACTCGTTCCGTGACCGAGATCCGGAGGATATGCTTTTCCATATGAGATCGGAATTAGCGGGTACATATATCTTCCGTGACGGAGCAAAGGAAAAACTTGATACAAAGACAGAAGAGACGATATCTCCACTTGTATATCCGTATTGGCATACTACAGGACGATATGTGGCTTTCTCTGTGAACAAGACAAACCAGACCCTCCATGTGAAGGACCGCAATCAGATAGAGGTCTTCGATGAAGCCTCTGATGTAGTTGTGTATGATGTCAAGAATCATGAAATTGTGACTGCTGATCTCCTTAGCGGCGATTCTTGGTTCGAGACCTTCCCTACATTCTCTCCTGACGGAAGAAGCCTTTATTTCTGCACATCTCCGGCTGCAGGCCCTATGCCGGATAGGTTCAAGGAAGCAAGATACAGCCTCTGCAGAGTGGATTTCAACCCTCAGGACTGTTCGTTCGGTACAAAGGTGGATACCTTGTACAATGCTCTGACTGACGGAGGTAGCGTATCATTCCCAAGGATATCACCTGATGGAAAGATGCTCGTGTTCGCATTGAGCGGATACGGCAATTTCTCCATATGGCACAAGGATTCCGACCTTTACTCGGTAAATCTTGAAACCCGGGATATCTCATGTATGACTCCTATTAACAGCGATGATGTCGAGAGCTACCATTCGTGGAGCTCCGACAGCCGGTGGCTGGCTTTCAGCAGCCGCCGCGATGACGGACTTTACACAAAACCGTATTTTGCATATGTTGACAGTGACGGAAATGCTCATAAGCCTTTCCTCCTGCCTCAGAGAAATCCGAAGAAGTATTATGATTCCCAGATGTATGCCTACAACATACCTGAGCTTGTTTCCGGAAAGGTAGAGTTCAAGGGGAGTGAAATAGCGGATTTTGCCCGTAATGAGAAAGCAGTTAAATTGAAATATAACCTAAAGTAATGACTTGTAAAACTAAAGAGTATAAAGGAACATCGGTGCAGGTCGCTTCTTTCGTGAAGGAAGGTGGATGCTGTGAATACCATATGATAGTACATACGCTGGCTGCCGGCTCATTCGAGCAGCAGCTTGTGGCTTTGCATGAAGCGTTTGATGATGCAATGGATGATATGTGCAGGGGAGCGCACCCTGTGTTCGTGAGATATTTCCTCAGTGATATATCCAACCAGGCTGAAACATTGAAGAACATGTTGGATAAACGTCAGTCCTGTGCTGTATCAATCATAGGCCAGCCACCGATGGACGGAAGCAAAGTGGCGATGTGGGCTTATCTGGTTTCGGAAGCGGATGTGACTTCATGCGGAGAGGGATTGTGGAAAGCAGATTACCTCGGATATGAACATCTGTGGCTGGGAGATGCCTGCGGAAGGGGAGACTGTTCAGAGGAACAGACAATAAGACTGATGGATTCGTATCAGAAGGCTTTGGCTCCATACGGATGCAGCATTCAGGACCATTGTCTGCGCACCTGGTTCTTCGTCCAGGATGTAGATGTGAATTATGCAGGAGTGGTGACAGGAAGGAAGCAGCAGTTCGATATGATGGGATTGACGGAAGATACCCATTATCTTGCCAGTACGGGAATCGCCGGAAGCAATGAGCTTCGTGATTCATGTGTCACTCTGGATACCTATGCTGCCGTCGGAATGTCGCAGGAATGTATCACATACCTGAAGGGGTCTACACACCTGAATCCGACTCATGAATACGGAGTCACTTTCGAGCGTGGTACGGCGGTGGATTATGATGACCGCAGGCATGTGCTGATTTCCGGAACCGCGAGTATCGACAACAAGGGACAGATTGTCCATCCCGGCGATGTGAAGGCGCAGACACTGCGCATGTGGGAGAATGTCTCTGTGCTTCTGGAGGAAGCAGGATGTACATATGCCGATGTGATGCATATGATCGTATATCTTCGTGACATAGCGGATTATGCGGATGTGAAGAAGATGTATGACGAGCGCTTTCCGGAACATCCGAAGGTCTTCGTCTGGGCACCTGTATGTCGCCCGGGCTGGTTGATCGAGATGGAATGTATCGCAGTAAGAAACAGATAATGCTTGATATTATGAAACGGTTTTATGTAATGATGGCTGCAGCTGTGCTGGTGATGACCGGTCTGTCCGGCTGCTTCCCTGATGATTATCTTGACGAGACAAAGAAACCTGAAGTGGAGGTTCCCGATCCTGACGATGAGAAGGATCCGACTCCGGGTCCGGAGGATAATGCTCCTCTGGAGCTTAATGTTGTCGGACGCTATCTGAAGGATGCGCAGGGCAATATCGTCAACCTGCATGGTTTCGGTCAGACATACAGCCCGTTCTTTAACAACTGGGCCTGGAACAATTATGATGTGCAGGGATGTCTGAACCATAACAGGAGCATGATTGACCAGGTACTTGCAGCAGGATGGAGGATGAACTTCATCCGTATGCATATGGACCCTTACTGGAGCGATGATCCGAACCAGGAGTCTGTCAGGTACGAAGGACATGAAAGATTCTCGGAAAGCCGTTTCAGGAAGTATCTGGACGAGGTTTTCGTGCCGATGGTGGAATATGCCAATTCGAAAGGGCTGTATGTCGTGATGCGTCCTCCTGGAGTGTCTCCTGAAAAGATCGCCCTGAACGATGATTACCAGGCGTTCCTGATAAAGGTCTGGGATATCGTTTCGAAGCATAAGAAGCTGAAGAACAATGGCAAGGTCATGTTCGAGCTCGCAAACGAGCCTATCCATATCAAGGGACCGGACGGAACATATGCCGGTAACGGTGACGGACATTTCAAGAATATGCAGCTGTATTTCCAGGCCATCATCGATGAAATCCGTGGCAATGGTGCACGTAATATAATCTGGGTTCCGGGTCTCGGATATCAGTCGCAGTATGCCGGCTATGCAACTCATCGTTTTACAGGAGAGAATATCGGATTTGCTGTCCATGTATATCCGGGTTGGTACAACAGCGATGCGGAAGAGGAACCTAAGGAAAATATTGAAGGAAGCATCATAGGAGGCGGATATGAAGGATTCCAGAGAGGATGGGATGCTCAGATAATGCCTGCAGCAGAGTATGCTCCGATCATGGTGACAGAGATGGACTGGGCTCCTAGAAAATATGATTCGTCATGGGGCAAGAGCATCACAGGAGTTGCCGGAGGTAAAGGTTTCGGTGCTAACTTCAAGTATATCGCCGATAATACAGGCAATGTCAGCTGGATGATATTCACAAGTCAGGAACTCCTTGCCCAGTTCAGGAATGTTCCGGGAACTCCAGGTAACTATACGTTCCTCAATGACCCTGAGGCATGTCCATGGCCGGTTTACCAGTGGTTCAAGGAATATGCCGGAGAGGCAGTACCGGAAGGAGAGCTTGTATCGTTGGAAATCAAGGATGTGGAAGGCTCTCTTGATATCCGTATGGGAGATAGCAAGAGCTTGATGGTCAATGCTGTATATGCTGATGGTACAACTAAGCCTGTTACTGATAAGGCAGAATTCACTCTTGATAAGACTGGCGTCGTTTCTGTAGAGGGCGGAAAGATTGTAGCCGTACGCGAAGGCAAGGTGAATCTTACTATTTCTTACACCTCTGGTGCTGGAGTCACAAAGTCTGTGACATTGGCGGTAAATGTGATTACTCCGTTCCCACTCACTGCTGCGATGTTCAATCCGTCCATCTGGGAACAGGGGTCATTTGATGAAGCGACAAGGACTCTCATTACCGGCCAGTATGGCTTCGGCGGATGGCAGTATGCTGAAGGACTGGACCTGTCCGGATTCAGCAAGATTACGGTAGAGCTTGGAAACAACAATGACAGTCAGGTGTCGTTCAGACTTTTCGACAAGAACAATTACTGGAGCGATCCTGCAATGTTTGATTTCGGAAGTTCACGTAAGGTGGAGGTCAATCTCCACAATATGAAGGACAAGAACGGCAATACAATCAGTCCTGCCCATATCTATATAGCAGGATTCTGGTCATTGGGAGGTAAGCCGATAATAATTGATAAGATAACATTAGAATAATAACGCCATGAAGAGATTCTTAAGTATGCTTGGAGCTTCGGCTCTTGCAATGTTCTGCTGGACAGCATGTTTCCCGGATGATTATCTGGATGAGACAAAGAAGGAACCACCGGTTGTAAAGCCGGAACCAAAACCGGATCCTAAACCCGATAATGGAGATAAGGATGACACCGGTTCAGGATCGCAGGAAAATCTTTCATATGATGATCTTGCTGCATATGACTATCTCAAGAATTATGTGAACCGCACCAAGTCTCCGGACTTTAAGCTTGGAGCTGCCGTTACCGTCAGCAACTTCCTGAAGAAGACCGACGAGTACAATATGGCAGTGAAGAACTTCAATGAGATGACAGCCGGAAATGCGATGAAGCAGGCTTCCATCCTCAGGCACGATGGCTCGATGGACTTCACTCAGGTGAGGAATTTCCTCAATGCTGCCGAACAGGCAGGCATGACTGTATATGGTCATACACTTGCATGGCACTCTCAGCAGTCCAATGCTTATCTTAACGGTCTGATAAAGGGAAAGAGAGTGGAACTCCCTGAATCTACCGGAGAAGTAGTGCTGCTTCAGTCAGATTTCAATGATGGCAACCATCCGTTCGGAGGTTGGGGCAACAACTCGACACGTACTGTAGAAAACGGTGTCTTCAAGGTTACCAACCCGTCAGCAGTCAACAGCTGGGAGGCTCAGTTTGCCCACGACATGTCCGATCCTTTCGTGCCCGGTCAGAAATATGTACTTACTTTCAAGATAAAGGGATCGTCAGCAGGAAAGTTATCTGCTGGTTTCCAGATTACAGACGGATATAAGTCTGCTGGAGAATTTCCTGACGTAAACTTCACGACCCAGTGGAAGGATGTGGAGATCGAATGTGAGTGTACGGCAGAAGGTGGAACCCGTCTGATTTTCAGCTTCGGTACCTTTGCCGGTGATATCTATATAGATGATTTCACATTCAAGGCGACAGGAGTGAATTATACATATGAGGAAATGACGGCTGTCGAGAAGAAGGAAGTGCTGACTGCAGCCATGGACCGTTGGATCAAGGCTGTGATGGAAGTGACTGCAACAAGAGTTTCAGCTTGGGATGCTGTCAACGAGTCTGTCTCAGGCCGTGATACCAATGGAGACGGATTCTACGAACTTGAGTCTGCTGCATGGGGAAGCTCGAACAACTTCTACTGGCAGGATTACCTCGGTTCCGGTGACTATGTCCGCATCGTGATCCAGAAGGCGCGTCAGTATTATGAAGAATTCGGCGGAACCGCTCCTCTCAGACTTTTCATCAACGACTATAACCTTGAGTCGGACTGGGATGACAACAAGAAGCTCAAGAGCCTTATCCACTGGATCGAGGTTTGGGAATCTGACGGCATTACAAAGATCGACGGAATCGGTACCCAGATGCATATTTCATACTATGAGAATCCTCAGACTCAGAAGAGCAAGGAGAATCATGTCGTGAAGATGCTCCAGCTGATGGCCAATACTGGAAAGCTCGTCAAGATTTCAGAACTTGACATGGGATATGTGAACAGTAACGGCACTACGCTCTCGACATCCCAGCTTACAGACGAGCAGCACAGAAAGATGGCCGATTATTATGACTTCATCGTGGCCAAGTATTTCGAGATTGTTCCTCCGGCACAGCAGTACGGTATCACCCAGTGGTGCCCTACTGACGCCCCTGGAGCTCTCGGCACCGGCTGGCGCGGTGGCGAGCCTGTCGGCCTCTTCGATCAGAACTACAACCGCAAGTATGCCTATGCCGGCTTTGCCAACGGCTTGATGAGGAATAAGTAGTATCTAGCATGATAATTGACGTTTCGTGGTGCTGATTAATTATCAGTACCATGAAACGTCATTTTGAAAACCTGACAGAAAGAGCCGGCCGTGCTGTACAGCACTGGTGGCTCATGATGCTTGCGGGCATCCTTTGCTTTGCCATGGGCATTGCAGTATTCGTATTCCCTCTGCAGAGTTATGTCACATTGAGCATACTTGCAGGAATCCTCATGCTCCTTGTCGGAGCTGCACAACTCATCATCGCTTCAACCAGCGGGAACTATCTCGCCATGCGCGGCTATATGCTGGTGGGTGGAGTGATCGATCTTATTCTGGGACTTCTCCTTTGTGTCTATCCGGGAGTGACCATGGCTCTTCTTCCTGTCATGCTCGGCATCTGGATGATGTACCACTCGTTCATGATGATAGCCTTCGGCGGTGACCTCGAGACATTCAGGGTCAAAGGCTCGGGCTGGACGATCCTTGGAGGCGTCCTGCTTCTGGCACTGTCATTTGTAGTACTTGTAAATCCTTTCAGCGCCGGAATAGCTGCTGTAATCGTGCTTTCCGGAGTAGGACTGATCGTATTCGGTATCCTTCTCTGCTGGGCGGCAAAGATATTCAAGGATATCGACAAGAGTTTTGAGAGAGAATATCCCCGCTAGTCTGACATACGGAAGCCGAACTGGATCTTCTCTTTCGAGGTGACCAGTTTTTCAGCGCTTATTCCATCCATATCTACAGGTCCTGTGACGAACTCCGGTACGTTGTGGGACCTGTTCTGATAGCTGTAGTAATGCAGAGGATGTTTCTGCGGGAGCATGAAAGCCTTGCTTTCCTGGCCGTTTTCGTCTATATGGGTGAAGTATGGCCTTGAGTAAAGACCGTCATCCCTGCGGCTGCTGAACATCATCCAGCGGCTGTTTGATGACCAGCTGTGATGTGATTCAGTTCCGTCGCTGTTGGCTTTGGACATCGGGCGCGATTCCCCTGTTTCAAGATCGAGGATCCAAAGGTCAGCTTCCTTATGATAAAGAGGGAAGTTACCGTAATCGGCTATGTTGTAGACGAGGAATCTTCCGTCGTATGACGGCCTTGGGAATGTTGCACTCTTGCCCATTCCTTCAGCAAAGACCACTGTATCTACCTTGCTTCCTATCGTGCCTGTAGCAGGGTCGAAGTCCACGCTACAGAGATTGTATCTTATCTGCTCGAATTCAGTCGCAATGGTTCTTGGAGTTGCGGCGCAGAAGTACATGGTCCTTCCGTCCGCTGAGAACGCCGGATATGTTTCCCATACATCCTTCTTCTTGATGGATTCTGCACTTATCAGAGTGTTGTTCCTGATGTCATAGGTCTGGCAGTCAGAGTCAAGGTCAAAGACTTCTATGAGTTTATCCGGACGGACGTGGAAGCCCTGACGTACTATATTTGACGAATATGCAATGTAGTCACCGCTAGGATGCCAGTGGGTATATCCGCAGGAACCGATCGTTTCCGGCGTTCTGGTATTGTATACGCCCAGTTCTCCATCCAGATTGATCAGGGTGCCGCCATGACGGCCTCTTATATGGAAACTGTACTTGTCCGGGTCTCCTTTATGAGGTGTGTGGCAGTTGATGCAGCTGTTGAACTGTGTGTTCTCGAGAAGCGTCCTTTCATCATAATCTGAAAGTTTTCTTTCGTAGATGCCGATCTTGCTGAATACCTCATATCCCGGAGCGATGAGACGGTATGTGATTCCGTAATCTATCTCATCTTCAGATACATGCATCGTCCAACTGTCCTGGAGTACACTGCTTTTGACAATGATGTCACTGCCCTTTGCAGCCTCAAGGAGTTTCTTCCATTCCTTCGCCTTCCAGACGACTTCACGTCCTTTTATGGTCACGCTCATGTCCCCGTGACTGAATGTCGTCTCTGGAACCGGACCGTCCGCAGCTGTGTAGCAGAAGTTAAGTGGAGCGATATTGACAGGAATCGTCACGTCCATATAGTCAGGCCATATCGGGCCGTCTGTATAGTGCGCTTCCGTAGGGTCGAATCTATAGCAGGAACTGACCAGCAGTATGCTAAGAGCTATGTGAATTATTGTTCTCATCATTTTCTTCTATGATAGTATTAGATCTGTAACAATAGTAGAACCAGTAAGTGTCTCCATATTCCTTCTGCATGATTTCCTCATTTTTGCCTGATCGGAAATCAGAGATGAATTTTGTGAATCGGGATTCGACCTGCCTTGAAATGAATCCCGGCATACCTTCTGGGCTGTCGTGATTCAACGACCAATAAAGTATGGCGGCTTCCTGATAGTGGCGGGCATCATCACCGATCTGCAGAAGCTGGTGGCATTCCATGAAGCGCTGAAGGTCCTTGCGGAGAAGACACCAGGCCAGCAGGTAGTTCATTGCTATCGTGTTTGTCGTGTTGTCAAGATAGAGAAGTCCGAGCATCGAGTCCATTTCATCCTGACTGAAGAGGAAATCCCTGCTTCTTATCCTGACAGAAAGCATGTGTGCATATTCAGGAACAGCTGCTATAAGTGCAGGATTGTCAAGAAGCCTTTCTGTCTGCTCGGCCCATTTGCGATAGAATACGGTCTGTTTCAAGGCGTTTACATATTTCCTTGCGACGGCATGGTTTCCGTTCAGAAGATTGGTCTTTGCAAGAGCTTGGCTGAACCTTGCACTCTTCTGGAAGTCAGGAATGCCTTCCTGGGCTTCAAAGAAGAAAGTCTGTGCGGTGTTGATCATTCCGAGGTTGTAGTATACGGTTCCTGTCGGACCTGGTGTGAAATGGTCTCTGACATATTTCGGCAGAAGTCCTGATGTGCCGTTCTGGTAGAAGGCGAACATATCGCTTGCTAGGTGTCCTGTCTTTGCAAGGGCAAGGTTGATGCATTCCACTGCGATAGGAGACTCCGGCTTGTTCCTGTCGGCTGCGTAAAGTATCTTGTTCCACTGTCCCATCCTGGTCATGAAGTCATATCCGAAAAGTTCTTCCTTGTCAAGGTCTATCGAACTTGGGATAAGGCAGGCTGCAGGTATTATGACTGTTGCCAAGGTCAGTGCAAATGCCTTGTCCTTCCGTATGACCCCGGCTGCCAGAACTGCAATCGGAACAAGTATGGCTGAAATCCATGCGAACAGAGGGATGACGTAGCTGAATCTATGGTAATGGACGCCGAGAATCAGTCTGTCAAGAGGATATGGTGCGCAGAGGCGGGCTATGATGACCGTTACGGCTGCCATCATAAGTGCGGCTCCGGCAAAAATGATATTTCCTTTTATACCTTTCCTTCTGGCAGCGCTGTTTATTCCCACGATGACAGGAGTGATGAAACTTATGCCTCCGAACATGACGTACAGCACAGGGATGAGTGCGACGGTGATAATGTCCCCAAGTCTGTCCTTGCGGATCTTGATGAGGCAGAGAGCCGCAGCAAGGGAGGCGACAAGAGCCACTGCTGCAGTAATGAGGTTTTCCTCACCTCCGAAGAACAGGAACATGGCGGCAGCAGGAAGAAAACTCAGGGGATAGCTTGCTGCATAACTGCCTTTTACCATATTCTTCCACGTCAGGAACTGAATCAGTCCGAGAAGTATGGACAGAATCAGGGCTCCGAGAGGTGCGTAATAGAAGAACTGCACAAGAAAACCTGATATCCAGTCTCCAAGTCCTCCGGGAACGACCACGCTTTCGAGGAAATAATCCGTGCTGAAGCGGAAGAACTGCAGCTGTTCCTGGTAGTGGATATGATAAGGGTAAAGAAAATTAAAGAAAGCAAATGTCAGCAGAACGAATGTCGCTGATAGGATAGCGGATATGGTGGTTTGCCTTCGTGTCATTTCAAATTATTTTAACATTATCCGGCAAAGTTATTAAATTAATTATACCTTTGCGCAAATATCTGCTCAATATGAGTCCAATAAAGAGTTTTTCTCCATTTATCATTTTTTTGTTCTTACTGATGTCCTGCTCGGACAACAGGACTTCTTACTATCGGACATGGCAGGAAGGTCATGACCTGACTGACTCCCTGATGGTTGATTTTTATGGCGAAGAGAATGACGGCATTGAACATGCCTTAGGCCTTATTCTGGAGGCCATTGATGGCAATTGGGAGAAGGTTGAAGAGATGACCCGCGGCTCAAGGAAATCAGAGCTCTCAGCCTACTATCACAACCTTGCGATGGCGATGAAAGGTTGCCTTGCTGACAGTCTCATGTATTATTATCAGCCATTTGGAAGAGGCCTTTTCATGCCTATAGGCGATGAATCCACTCAATTGAAGATCGCAGCAAGGTCAGAAGCCTGGTATCGTTTAGGTGAAATGACAATGGCTGAGCACGCTGCCATGCTGGCTCAATCTTTTTCCCCAGGTCATTACGGTGTCCCATATCTTAAGCGTCTGGCGGAAGTCAATCTCGTTACCGGCCAGGAAGAAGCTGCCATGAAATACCTCAGGCTCCTGTCTGAAGAACCAGGATGCGGGAAGTGGGTTTCGGACAGAATGCCGGGACAGCAATCAGATGAGGTGAAGGAGCATCTGAAACAGATGAGGACTCTTGTCCCTACACAGGATGTGGTGCACAGCCAAGGCCAAAACAGAATTATTCTGAAAAATCTTCTTGCATCGAATCCTGACAACCAGCTGGCGAGACAATACTTGCTCTGCTTTGATCTGTTGGTCAAGGATCTCAACAGTTTCATCCAGGATTACGACCCTTCAAGGGACAGGTCCCGCCTTTATGATGAGGCTGTTCTGATATACTTGGCGCTGCATAATGATATCAATCCTCAGAGTCTTTCACATTTCCGTATCTCTAATGAGGTCTTCAGGGATTTCAATGATTATGACCATCTGTCAGTACTGAGTAAAGGCGCGATGGCTCCTATGCAGAAAAAATATGGTAATACCTATTGGTTCTTCTATCAATATGCTCAAAGGAATACTAAATAAGATCGCTGTTTCAGCGTTCGTTCTCTGGTTCTGCTCTGCCTGCGGCGGAGCGACAGTCGAGGTTGCGACAAATTCTGACACTTTCATATATCCTGACTATGCAGGAGTTACTGTACCGGTCAATATAGCACCTCTCAATTTCCATTATACTGCAGCCGGAATCAAGAAGGCTGCAACTACAGTCCGCTTCAATGATACCGTTGTAGAATTCTCGGGTAAGGATGTTGTCTGGGATATGCAGCAGTGGAAGTCTCTGCTGGTTTCCGCTGTGTCCGATACAATAAGCTTTACTTCGGAACTTACGATGAAGGGCGGCGGAAAGCAGACTTATGAATGGGAAGTGTATGTGTCTCCTGACAAAATCGACCCATATGTGTCATATCGTCTTATCGAACCTGCATATGAGGTGTGGCACGAGGTCGAAATCCGTGAAAGATGCATAGAGAATTTTGAAGAGAAAGCTTTGTCTGACTGGAAGAATACAGACAACTCCTGTATGAATTGCCATATTCACAGCCAAGCCCGTTCTGATCTTTCGATGTTTTATGTCCGAGGCAAGAAAGGAGGCGCGTTTCTTAACAGGAATGGAGAAGTCCGCAAACTGGCTTTGAACGCTGAAGGTATGGTATCAGGTACTGTCTATGGCGAAATACATCCTTCAGGCAGATATGGTGTCTTCTCATCCAATGTGGTCCTTCCTGGTTTCCACGCTTTGGGCAGTCAGAGAATGGAAGTTTATGATACGGCGTCTGACCTTGTCATAACAGATTTTGACAAGAATGAACTCATCATTCCGCCACATCTGTCCCGCAACGATGTCTTTGAGACTTTCCCTGTGTTTTCTGCAGATGGGAAAAGCATATATTATTGTGTAGCCGACACACTTCCTGTGCCACGTGAGGTAGATAAGCTGAGATACTCGCTGATGAAGGTCAGTTTCGATCCGAAGACCGGCAAGACCGGCAGCCGTCCGGAAGTCGTGTGGGATGCTCAGCAGCATCAGGCAAGTATCTGTCATCCAAAATGTTCGCCTGACGGGAAATGGATCATGTATACTGTTGCAGACTATGGTACATTCCCTATCTGGCATACGGAATGTGATCTCGAGATGATGAATCTCCAGACCGGCGAGATAGTGAAGATGAAAGCAGCGAATTCAGACCGTTCGGACACATATCACAGCTGGTCATCAGACAGCCGCTGGTTTGTCTTCGCCAGCAAGAGGGGAGATGGAAAATACGGTCGTGCCTATTTCTGTCATGTTGATGAACATGGCAATGTCACAAAGCCATTTGTCCTTCCGCAGGAAGATCCATGGCTTTATGAGGATAGTCTACGTTCATACAATATTCCAGATCTTTCCGATGGTCCGGCAAACTTCGATGCCGAGATGATCGGACGGATGGTAAAAGAAACACAGGCCGAAATATTCAAGATAAGTCAATAGTGCCTTGAGGGGTCGGATTGCGTATTTCTGAGGGGGATTTGCGCAAATCTTAACAATTTTGTAACAGCGGTAGCATAGTGCCTTTTTACGAAAGGAAAACTATGCTACTTTTGTTATTTATTATGGTATGTTGAATCAACCCCAACGGAAAACCATTTTCACCATATTATTTAATTACTAACAAAAACCATTATGAAAAGTAAACTGTTTACTTCTCTCATGCTGATGTTCGCATGCATTTCAATGATGGCTCAGGCACCTCGTCAGGTGACCGGTACTGTCAAGGATGCAGCAGGCGCTTCAGTAATTGCGGCTTCGGTCGTAGAGCAAGGAAACACCAGCAATGGTGTCATTACCGATCTGGATGGAAATTTCGCGATTAATGTTCCTGCTGGAGCACAGCTCGTGATTTCATCTATCGGCTATTCAACACAGGTAGTTGAAGTAGGAAATCAGACCGTACTTTCAATTGTCATGGAAGAGGATAGCCAGCTTCTTGAGGAAACTGTTGTCGTAGGATACGGTACTCAGAAGAAGAAACTCGTTACCGGATCTACTGTTCAGGTAAAGGGTGACGCAATCGCAAAACTCAACACTACCAGTGCGCTGGGAGCTTTGCAGTCTTCAACCCCTGGTATGCAGATTACAGCAGCATCAGGTCAGCCTGGTGAAGGTTTCAAGGTCTCTATCCGTGGTATGGGTACAATCGGTGACTACGAGCCTCTCTATGTAATCGACGGTGTAGCCGGCGGAAGCATCAACTCTCTCAACCCTTCTGATATCGAGAGCATCGACGTCCTTAAGGATGCTGCATCTTGCGCTATTTACGGTGCACGTGGTGCGAATGGTGTTGTTCTCGTAACAACAAAGCAGGGTAAGGCAGGTAAGTATACTGTAACTTACGACGGATCTTATGGTGTTCAGAACGTTCAGAGAATGCCTGAGTTCCTCAACGCAAAGCAGTATATGGATGTAATGAGCCTTGTTAACGTCAACCACGGTGGTTCACCTATCGACTGGGCTGGCATCCTTGAGCCTGCTTTCTATCAGAGCATCATGGACGGCACATTCACAGGTACAAACTGGCTTGACGCTATCCGTAACGAAAATGCCCCTTATCAGAACCATTCGGTAAACATCGTCGGTGGTAGCGACATGACCAAGTTCTCATTCGGTATCTCCAACACTGACCAGGAGGGTATCTTCGGTTATCCTGTACAGTCTCAGTACAACCGTACTACAGTACGTATCAACTCAGATCACGTACTTCTCCGCAAGGGTGATCTCGATGTCATCACTTTCGGTCAGAACATGACTTACACTTACAGTACCAAGGGTGGTATCGCTGAAGGTGACTTCTACTACAACGATATTTCCAACATGCTTCGCGCTAACCCTCTTGTTCCTCTTTATGATGCTGAGGGTAATTACTCTGACTATGATGATCTCGCACCTCTCGGTATCTGGAATCTTACTACAGATGCAAGAAACCCAGTCGTGATCATGGAAAGAAGTGCAAGAGGTAACAACCAGAGCCATAGCCACGGCCTCAACCTCTCTGCAAATCTCCGTATCCAGCCTATCAAGGGTCTCGTATTCCGCAGCCAGTTCAACTACAAGTTCGATGCTGGTACATACCGCAGCTATGAGAGAACTTACAAGGTTAACGCTAAGGACTACAAGAACACTGACAGCGTTTCACAGAGCGCATATGCAGGTTGGGACTGGTCTTGGGAGAACACTGTAAACTATAAGTTCAATGTTGCTGAAAAGAACCACTTCGACATTCTCGCAGGTTCTACTCTCGAGCACTCAGGTTTCGGTGAGGAAGTAAGCGCAGAGAACTCTGGCGGAAAGTGGCCGGATAATCCTCTTTACGCTTATGTTGACAATATGAGCAATACATCCCTTACACTCGGCAACCTCGGCGGTAGCACATGGGGTGATTGGGGATTGGCTTCATTCTTCGGACGTGTAAACTACGACTACGATGAGAAGTATCTGTTCTCTGCTATCCTCCGTGCCGATGGTTCATCTAACTTTGCTCCTGGCAACCGTTGGGGTATCTTCCCTTCAGTAGCTGCCGGTTGGGTACTGTCAAGCGAGCCATTCATGCAGGATCTCCAGGGTAAGGTAGATTACTTGAAGCTCCGCGCATCTTGGGGTCAGAACGGTAACTGCTCAGTATCTAACTTCCAGTATCTTTCTACTGTATCAGTAGGTGCTGATGACGGAGGTTATGCTTTCGGTACAGGTCCTCTCGAAATGTGGCAGACAGGTGCATATGCAGATAAGCTTGCAAACAAGGATATCACTTGGGAGACTTCAGAGCAGATCGACCTCGGTTTGGACGCACGCTTCTTCAACAACAGACTCTCGATGACATTCGACTGGTATCAGAAGAATACCAAGGACTGGCTCGTCAACGCTCCTGTAATGGGACACTTCGGTATGAACGCACCTTATATCAATGGTGGTGATGTCCGTAACTCAGGTGTCGAGCTCGCATTCAACTGGAACGACGCTATCGGTAAGGACTTCTCTTACTCAGTGGGTATCAACGGTGCTTACAACAAGAACAGAGTAACACGTATTGCAAACGACGAGGGTATCATCCACGGTGAGGGTGAGCTCGTTGAGGGTATTGCTGAGTTCTATCGCGCTCAGGTAGGTTATCCTATCGGTTACTTCTGGGCTTATAAGACTGACGGTGTATTCCAGAACCAGGCAGAGGTTGACCAGTGGGTTGCTTCAGGCAAGCCGACTATGGGTAACCCAGCACAGCCAGGTGACCTCAAGTTCGTTGACAATGACGGCGACGGTGACCTTGACGACGATGACAAGACTATGGTCGGTGATCCTAATCCTGACTTCATCCTCGGTCTTAACTTCAGTGTATACTACAAGGGCTTCGACCTTAATGTAAGCGGTTACGGTAACTTCGGCCAGCAGGTATTCCGTGCATACAGAAGATATGGTGACCAGCAGTATGACAACTATACTACTGAGGTATTTGACTACTGGCATGGTGAAGGTACTTCAAACAGGTATCCACGTCTTGTACCTGGAGCTACTTACAACTACCTCACTAACTCTGACCTCTTCATCGAGAACGCAGACTTCTTCAGAATCCAGACTGTCAGCCTTGGATATGACTTCAACAAGCTCATCAAGAACTCTCCGTTCGGTCAGCTCCGTCTTTATGTACAGACTAACAATCCATTCGTAATCACCAAGTACAAAGGTATGGACCCTGAGGTTGGTTCATCAGCTGGTAACGAGGATTGGGCAAAGGGTATCGACACAGGTTACTACCCACAGGCTCGTACTATGATCATTGGTGTTAATCTCAAATTCTAATTAAGTGACTGATATGAAAAAGTTATTATATTTCGCAGCAGTCGCTGTCTGTTCATCGCTCGTTTCTTGCGAGAGCTTCCTTGACACAACTAACTATTGGTCAAAGACAAGCGACAACTTCCCTGCAAATGAGGCCGATGCAGATCAGATGCTTATCGGTATCTATAACAACCTTAACGTAGCTATCGGTAACGATCCTGCCAACAACCATCATCTTTGGGCTATGGCAGCTTCTGATGATTGCCTTGGCGGTGGTGGATCCAATGACCCTGATTTCCAGGCTCAGGATTTTTTCCTCAATTCAGGTGCAGATCTTTACAATTCATTCTACTGCGACCGTTACACCGGTATCGCCCGTGCTAACGTAGCGATCGAGTCGTTCCCTAACTGCGGTCTCCCTGAAGAGAAGCTCAACCAGTATCTTGGTGAGGCATACTTCCTCCGTGCGTTCTTCTACTATGAGCTCGCATCAATGTTCGGCAATATCCCTTGCCCTGTTACTTCTACCGCTGATGCAACTCAGCCGCAGGTTTCAGGTGAGGCTCTCTGGGGACAGATCATCCAGGATGCTAACACAGCTGCTACTCTTCTTCCTGCAGTAAAGGCTGCCGGTGACGGACATGCAGACAGATATGCAGCTCAGGCTCTCCTCGGTCGTGCATACCTTTTCTACTCAGGTTTCTACAATGATGAGGAAGTGACTCTTCCTAACGGTGAGACTATCACTAAGGCTGATGTTGCAGCTGCTATCAAGGACTGTGTAGACAATTCTGGTTACAGCCTCGTTGATGACTATCACAACCTCTGGCCTTACTCAAACGAAGTGACTGTCGAAGATCCGGAATCTCCTTGGAAGGGTAAAGGTTATAAGTTTGTCGGTAATGGTACCAACCCTGAGGCTATGTTCATGATCAAGTTCAACACACAGCCAGACTGGGGAACAACCATCGGTTATGCCAACCAGTATGCTCTTCAGATGGGTATCCGTGCTCAGGATAGTTTCGAAGATCATTTCCCTCTTGGTGAAGGTTGGGGTAAGTGTCCGGTTTCACCAGCTTTCGTAGATGAGTGGAAAAAGGCTGAACCGGATGATCAGCGTCGTGACGCTTCAATCCTCAAGTCTGATGTATGGGACAACTATCACTTCGGTCGTGACAACTATGTACAGGAGACCGGTTACTTCCAGACAAAGAACATGCCTATTTCAGGTCGTGATGCTTCTGGTAAGTTATGGCATTCTTATGTCAACGTGATCAATCCTAATCTCAGCTGGAACGAAGGTGAGAATGATGACTATCAGCTCTGTACTATCGACGACCTGGTTCTTATCCGTTTTGCAGAGGTTCTTCTTATGGACGCTGAGCTTAACAACAACCAGACAAGTTTCGATGCTGTACGTAGCCGTGCCGGTCTTGCATCTAAGCCTATCACTCCAGAGAATATCCGTGCTGAGCGTCGTTGGGAGCTCGCTTTCGAGGGTATACGTTTCAATGACCTCCGTCGTTATGGTGAGGATTACGCAGTTGCTGCACTTGACAAGCAGGAAGGTGTAAAGATCTGGAATATCGGTGTCGAGGGTACAAACAACGCGTCAAAGTTCAACGGAGGCTATGGTGCCCGTTATAAAGAGACTAAGGGCTTCGTACCTCTTCCATCAGCTCAGATTGCTCTCTCTGCCGGTTCTGGCCCTGAGTATAAGTACGAACAGAACCCAGGATGGGGAACAACTTCAGCTGAATACGGTGGTTGGCAATAAAATTTGAGAACTTATGAAAAAGATATTATTTTTTGGAATGATTTGCGCGATGGGACTGTCTTTCGCAGCTTGCGAACCACAGCTCATTGACGGACCGGATGCGTATGCAACGGTTGATGAAGCTACACTTGCTGAGGCTATCACCTACACTCAGTATGCTGATAAGGAGCTTACCCAGCCAGATCCAGCTGGTAACTTCGTGAAGTACAACAGTGCAGTCGGTGTTGTACAGGTATTCAGCATGACTGGAGCGTCTCCACTTGTTACAGGAGCTGGTGGAACATTCAAGCTTCCTGTAAAGCGTGGACATGTTGGCAATATCAGTATGAAATTCCGCCTCCCAAATGCTGACGGTACTTTTACTACAGCTACAAAGGAATTCACTTGTACTCCTCCATCGGAGCTTACACGTGAGCAGATTCTCCTTTCTGGTGATTATGGTCAGAAAGTTTGGATGTTTGAACAGACATTTGAACCATGGGGTAATGCCGGTTATGTTGAAGGTGAAGGCGCTATGTTTGATGTCATCAATGGATGGGACTCTTGGTGGTGGGGTATTGACCACGAAGAGTATACTTTCGAGAGCCAGATACCAGATATCGTTGAAGGAGGAGTCGCAATGGGTGATGAGCATAAATCAGCTTACATGGTATTTGACGAGGATGGACTCGTTCAGACATTTGCACCAGATGGTACATTAGTCCGTAAGGGTGGCTACAAGCTCGAGAACTATGATCCTGAGCGCTCAAGTGGTTGGGAACTCGCTAAGTTCACTACTTCTGAGCCAGCTATCCTCTTCCCTTGGGATGTAGATGGAGCAGGTGCTGTAAAAGAGTTTGACGTTATGTATCTCACCCCGCAGAACATGACTCTCGCATATGTACCAGCAGGTGCAGGTGACTGGGATACTATCACTTACTGGCGTTTCGTTTCTGGTACACCTGATATGTATACTTTGGAAGGAAAGTGGACATATGGTGTTGAACTTAATTCTAGATACTCTTTCGTTTACGGTGGTGCTCCTAAGGAAGGCGAAGGTTTCGACTATAATGAACTCACTGGAGATCTTCCAGGCTTCTCATGGGGTTATGCTCCAAGCAGACTTGCTGAAAAGTCAGAGCTCTATGCTGAAAGAGGTCAGGTATTCGGCGATGCAGCTGAAGGCGCTTACATGGAGTTCAAGGAGGATTGGGTTACTACATACTCTCCTGCAGGTGAAAAGGTACGTGAAGCTACTTGGAGCATTCAGATGAATGATCCTACAGTCAACGGCCGTCGTGGTGACAATGGTATCGAACTCGGTACTCTTACTACAACAGGCCCAGGTCTCCTCTTCCCTTGGACTTACCAGACTCCAGGTGTCCCTGTTACCGAGTATAAGATCCTTTACTACGATTCTAATAATATCGTTCTTTACAAAGAAGGTCCAGAGGATCCTGAATTTGATAATATGACAATGTGGGTATTCTCACGTGTTAAGGAATAGTAATATTCATCTCCCTTAATATTAAGGCAGTTGCTTTGCAGCAACTGCCTTTTTTTGTATATTTGTTGGATTCTTCAGGCATCTATGTCAGCTTGAATAGTTTTAACATCTATAAATAATGAATAAGTCATTGCAATATATCTCTTCTGCAGTATTTGGTGTTGCTGTCTTCCTGTATTGGATCTTGCTTCATCCTTATGCATTAGGCCTGCAGGAGCAGAACCAGCTCTTCCTTTTTACAAGTGACTACTTTTTGGAAAGAATCGTCATTGCAGGAGGGCTTGCAGATTATATCTCAGAATTCATCACCCAGTTCAATTTTCTCCCTTACCTTGGAGAGATCCTTATGGCTGTCATCTTTGTAGTCTTTCAAAGATCGATTGCAAAGGCTGTTGGACGTGATGATCTGTACGCTTTCAGTTTTATAGCCCCTGTGATGATGCTGATATATATGGGCGATATATATGTCCTGCTCAGCTATCTGGTGGCACTGATCATTTCTGTGCAACTCTGCATATGTTACTGTAAGTGGAAGGGTTTTGTCTGGACTGCAATTGCAACAGTGCTTGGCTATTGGCTTATAGGTCCTGCAGTTTTCGTATTCACGTTCTTCGTCTGCATCAAGGAAAAGAATATCAGATCTATGATCCTCATTGCTTTGGCCCTTCTAGCAATTGTTATTTCCAAGTTGACTTATCTCCACCAGTATCCTTGGAAGACAGTTGTGTTTGGTGTCAATTATTATAGAAAGGCTGTCACAGTGCCCGCCATGCAGCTTGTTATAGCTTGTTTCATCCTGATGATACCTGTCCTTGCTGATTATCTCCCTAGATTAAAGAAAGTTGCTGGTATTCTGATATATGTGGCTGTCTTTGTCGTTGGTGCATTGACCTTGCATCTTACTTATAAGAAGGATATTGTCGAAATTGTCGCATACGATCAGCTTGTCCGTCATGAAGATTGGGATGGCATCCTGAAGCGTGCTGAAAAGTATCAGCCGGATTCTGATCTGGCCAGCGTCAGCATCAATCTCGCCTTGTTCATGAGCGGCAGAGGAGCTGACTTCCCTGAATTCAAGCAGTTCGGAACTACAGGACTTATACAACCTAGGGTAAGAGACTTCATTTCCAACTCATCTTCTTGCGAGGTCTTCTGGAGATTAGGAATGATCAACGAGTCTCTCCGTTATGCCTTCGATACTCAGGAATCATTGGTCAACAATAGAAAGAGCGGCCGATGGACCTCCAGGATGGCGGAATGTCAGATTCTCAACGGCCGTCATGATGTCGCTCAGAAGTATCTTGATATCCTCGATCACAGCTTGTTCCACAGAAAGTGGGCTGATGAACATAGAAAATATTTAAGGAATGACGAAGAAATAGCCTCCGATAATGTATATGCTTATCTGAGGTCAGTGCGATACAAGGAAGATTTCCTTTTCTTCTATCCGGAAATGGACAAGATGCTTGCAAAGCTCTATTACGAGAACAATAATAATTATCTGGCAGCCTGGTACTATAAAGCGTGGACTGCTCTTAAACCGTTAAATGCAAATGATGAAGAAACATTTACTGGCAACTCTCACGCTAATTAGTCTTGCACTGGTTTCCTGCACAAGGGAGACTGTGCTGCGTGAAGAATTGCCCGATATTTTCCCAGATTACATAGGTGTGACGATCCCAGCAGAGATCGCTCCTTTGAACTTCGATCTTCCTGAGGAATATTCTAAAGTTTATGCGAGGGTCACAGACCCTAAAGGAAATGTCATCACTGCTAAAGGAGACTATGCCGGCTTCAATGTGAAGAAATGGCATGAGATTACTGCTGCCAATCCAGGAGAGACTCTGACTGTTACGGTAGCCGGATATAAAGACGGCAGGTGGGAACAGTTCCGTCCCTTCTTCATCTATGTGAGCGAGTACTCTCTTGATGATTTCGGCGTGACCTACCGTAAGTTCGCTCCAGGATATGAAACCTACAGCAAGATCGGTATCTATCAGAGGAATATCCATAATTTCAATGAAGACCCGATAGTGGAAGGTACTCTCCTTCCAGGTCAATGTATGGGATGTCATACTGCAAACGCGACAAGTCCTGATGAGTTCCTGTTCCATCTTCGAGGTAAGCACGGTGCTACAATCGTCCAGAAGGACGGTCAAAGAAAATGGTTGGAAACCAAGACTGACCGAACTATAGGAAGGACTGCATATTCGTACTGGCATCCTTCCGGAAAATATATCACCCATTCCAACAATCTTGTCCATCAGCTTTTCTGGACAGGAAACAATGACAGATATATCGAAGTCTACGATGAAGCATCCGATGTGATCGTGCATGATGTGGATAATGATCAGTTTATACTTTCACCAGAGCTGATGACAGAAGATTTCGAGACCTATCCTGCCTTTTCAAGCGACGGAAAGACGCTTTTCTACTGTTCTGCACCAAAGGTTCAGGTCCCTGCTCAGGCACAAGATCTCCACTATAATCTCTGTGCAGTGGATTTTGATGAAGAGACCGGAAAGATCGGAACTCAGGTCGATACGCTGATCAATGCGTATGCGATGAAGAAAAGCGTTACAATGCCTCGTCCTTCTTATGATGGAAGATGGATTCTTTATTCATTTGCAGATTTCGGATGTTTCCCTATAAACCATAAGGAATCAGATCTATGGCTTCTGGATCTGCAGGATGGCAGCACTCATCCGCTTGACAGGGCCAATTCTCCATATTGTGAAAGCTTCCACAACTGGAGTTCGAATTCCCGTTGGATACTTTTTTCGAGCCGTCGTGGCGATAATCTTTATTCAAGGATATATATCGCCGAGATCGATGATGATGGTAATGCCTCAAAACCTTTCCTTCTTCCTCAGAAAGATCCGTCTTTCTACCACAAGACCCTCTTTACTTTCAATGTTCCTGATTTTACGAGAGGAAAGGTGAAATTCAAGACCTCTACAGCATATAAGGAAGCATTTTCAGATGAACGTACACATATAAAAGTAGAATAATGAAAAGGATAATCTTTACACTTTTTACAGCAGCGATGCTGGCTTCATGTACTCGAAGCAATGAATATGTGATCCATGGAACTGTCGCTAACCATGAGCTCGAAGGAGCAAAGGTATACCTTGTCCCTATAGAAGAAGTAAGCAAGGAAAACGTTGACTCTACCTATATCCATAACCAGTTCTTCGAATTCAGAGGAACTGATGAGAGGGTAGTCGACATAAGACTCGAAAGACGTAAGAGGTTGGGTGTTGAAACGCTCCTGGTAGTCACAGAACCTGGTGATATTTATGTGACACTCGGCAAGACCAGTACCGGAAGAGGAACGCCTCAGAATGACACCATCCAGGCGTGGAAGCATCTTACCCAGAGTCTTTACAGGAAGCAGATAGATAAGGAATATTATTTCAGCCGTACGCTTGAGATGGCCGGAAATATCGGCGAGAAAACGACTCTCGGTACATTTCTGCTCTCCTCCATACCTGAAGACGCTAAATAACAAAGATATAATCATAACACATGAAACTTAACCAGATTCTTAACGCCGTTGCATCAGCTGCAATGCTTGTTGGTGCAACGGCATGTGTGTCTTCCGTCAAGGAAGTACCTTCTACTGTAGGAAACCCTTATCTTCCGTTATGGGAACACATTCCTGATGGAGAACCATACGTGTTTGAAGATCCTGATAAACCGGGGGAGTACAGGGTTTATATTTATGGATCGCACGATTCGATGATCACCGGATATTGCGGCCGCGAGCTTGTAGTCTGGTCTGCACCTGTAGATGATCTTAATGAATGGAGATACGACGGTGAAATCCTTAGGGTCCTGAACAATGCAAATGGAGAGCCTTTGAACAGAGAGGGACTTTCCGATGTCCTTTATGCACCGGATGTGACCGAGAAGATTGAGGCTGACGGAACGAAGATGTATTACCTCTTCCCGAATGACATGGAATTCGGCAGGCGTTCGCTGATAGCGAAAAGTCCTAGACCCGACGGACCATTCGAGGTGTGCAACTGGAGCAAGGAGAATCCTTCCTGGACCGAAGGAATCCTTGAATTCGATCCGTCCGTCTTCGTAGACGACGATGGCCGTGTGTACGGATATTGGGGATTCGAATGTTCATATGCTGCAGAACTTGACCCGAATACGATGTGTACCCTGAAGGAGGGTACGGAAATCGTCAAGGATATGATTTCAAGCAGCAAGTCAGAGGACATCTTCCGCTTCTTCGAAGCGTCATCGATCCGTAAGATCGATGACAAGTATGTGCTCGTATACAGCAGAGTGACCCACGACGGAGAATTTGGCCTTCCTTCAACGAACTATACGTTGGCTTATGCCTATTCCGACGGACCTCTCGGTCCGTGGACATACGGCGGTACGATCATCGACGGTCGCGGACGCGAAGTCGATGAGGACGGCAACGTGATTGCGTCTGCTACTGTATCTGGAAACACCCACGGAGGTATCTGCAGGATCAATGGTCAGTGGTATGTGTTCTATCACAGACAGACCGGCACGAATGAATATGCCCGTCAGGCTATGGTGGCTCCGATTACTGTAGAGGTCGAAAAAGGAATTGGCGGAAAGGTCCATATATCTGAGGGTGAATACAATTCAGAGGGATTTTCGTTGAACGGACTTGATCCTCTTGAGGCTCACTCTGCGGGTCTGGCATGTTGGTATACCGGACCGAAGGTCGCTCTGCATGAATATCCGAACAATATTTTCTTCGGTTCATACGTGGCTTCCGGTTATGGCACTGATGATAAGTTCGAGGCTCCGTACGATCTCAGGAACAATACAAATCCTGTCGTGAACAATACTGACGGTTCGATCGTCGGTTATAAATATTTCAACTTTGACGGTACATACGGCCGTAAAGGACTGGATCTGATCCTTAACCTCGTACCTGAAGGAGTAGGTGGAACAATCACAGTCATGGTAGACAGACCATGGGCTTCGCAGGGTGGTGTAGAGGTCGGCAGAATCGATCTCAAGGCAGATATGCCTGAGTCTCCTGTTGATGTCAGGATAGCCGTTCCTGAACTGACGAAGATGAATGGCAAGCATGCCGTCTATCTGAAATTCTCTTCGGATGTCAAGGAAGAGTCCATATGTGTGCTTAATACGATAAAATTCAAATAACATGAAAACTAAACTGACCTTTTTGTCATTTATTGCTCTTGCAGTTATGAGCGCTTGTACCGGAACTGTAAGACAGGATGAGAACGGTGTTATCGTGAAGGTGCAGCAGCCGGTGGAAAATGGTCCTGCCCTTGTCCGACTTGAAGTGATGGGCGAGAAACTGATCCGTGTTTCTGCTACTCCGGAAAAGAAGTTTGCAGATCCGCAGAGCCTTGTTGTCCTTCCTGTTACTGAAGAGACTGCGTTTGAGGTTACTCAGGACGGAGAGACCGTGACCGTATCTACGTCAGCAGTCAAGGCTAATGTATGTACTGCGACAGGTGCCGTATGGTTCACTGACCTTGAAGGCAATGTGATCCTTGCAGAGCAGAGCGGTGGGGGAAAGACATTTGAGCCTATAGAAGTTGAAGGAACCCATGGATATTCATTCCGTCAGGTTTTTGAATCTCCAGAAGATGAGGCTTTCTATGGTCTTGGACAGCATCAGGCAGATGAATTTAACTACAAAGGCAAGAATGAACAGCTTTTCCAATATAATACGAAGGTGTCAGTTCCTTTCATAGTCTCCAACAAGGGCTATGGTGTACTTATGGACAGCTATTCCATCATGCGTTTCGGTAATCCTCAGGATTACAAGCAGTTGGGAGAAGTATTCAAGCTTTATAACAAGGATGGAAAGGAAGGATGCCTTACAGGTATATATGATCCTGCAGATGGAGAGACGGTTGTCAGAGACGAGCCAAAGATCTATTTCGAACACCTTGTGGCACCTGAAATGGCCAAGGTTGTCAATCTTCCTGAGGATTTCCAGTTCTTCAACTCCAAGGTAAGATATGAAGGATCGATCGAGGCTCCTGCTACAGGAGAGTATCAGTTCATCCTTTACTATGCGGGTTATACGACTGTCAATATCGACGGCAAGGAAGTCGTTCCTGAGCGTTGGAGAACAGCCTGGAACCCGAATGCATATAAGTTTACCGTAAGTCTCGAAGCCGGCAAGAAAGTGCCTCTTTCGATCGACTGGCAGCCGGATGGTGGAGTTTCATACTGCGGCCTCCGCGTTTATGACGTAGTTGATCCGGTAGAACAGGCAAAGCACTCATGGTGGAGCGAGATGAGCAAGCAGATGGACTGGTATTTCATCGCAGGTGACGATATGGATGAGATCATCAGCGGTTACAGAACCCTTACCGGAAAAGCCCAGATCATGCCTAAGTGGGCCATGGGATACTGGCAGAGCCGCGAGCGCTACAAGACATCAACTGAGATGATCGAGGCTCTCGAAGGATTCCGCAAGAGAAACATTCCTATCGACAATATCGTGATGGACTGGAGCCATTGGGAAGAGGATGCATGGGGTAGCCACGAATTCGACCCTGCAAGATTCCCGGATCCAAAGGCTATGGTGGATTCGATCCATAACATGGGAGGCCGTATGATGATTTCTGTATGGCCTAAGTTCTATATTGATACAGAACACTATAAGGAACTCAACGATAAGGGTTGGATGTATAACAAGGCCAACGAGGACGGTATCCGTGACTGGATCGGCCAGGGTTATCTCTACGGCTTCTATGATGCATATGCCCCAGGTGCCCGCGAGCTCTTCTGGAAACAGATGTATGACCACTACTATCCTCTCGGAATCGATGCATGGTGGATGGATGCATCAGAACCTAACGTGCGTGACTGTACTGACATGGATTACAGGAAGGCTCTCTGTGGCCCTACTGCGCTCGGATCGTCTACAGAGTATTTCAATACATATTCTATCGTAAACGCGGACGCTATCTATAATGGTCAGCGCGGAGTCGATCCGGACAAGCGCGTATTTCTGCTTACACGAAGCGGATTTGCTGGCCTTCAGAGATATTCTACAGCTACATGGAGCGGCGATATCGCGACAAGATGGGAGGATATGAAGGCTCAGATTTCAGCCGGTCTTAATTTCGCCATCAGCGGTATTCCATACTGGACAATGGACATCGGAGGATTCAGTGTCGAGAACAGATTCGTGGCTGGTCAGGAAATCTACAACCGTACAGGCCGCGAGAACGAGGACCAGAAGGAATGGAGAGAACTCAATACACGTTGGTTCCAGTTCGGAGCCTTCTGTCCGCTCTTCCGTGCTCACGGCCAGTATCCTTTCCGCGAACCTTGGGAAATCGCTCCGGAAGGACATCCTGCATACGAATCCATCGTGTACTATACGAAACTCCGTTATACTCTCATGCCTTATATCTACTCTCTCGCAGGTAAGACATGGTTCGAGGACTATACCATCATGCGTCCTCTGGTAATGGACTTCCTTGGTGACAAGAAGGTTGAGAACATAGGTGATACCTATATGTTCGGTCCTGCATTCCTTGTCGCTCCGGTTTATGAGTACGGAGCACGCAAGCGTGATGTCTACTTCCCTGAGTCTGCAGGATGGTATGACTTCTACAGCAACAAGTTCTATGCAGCAGGTGTAGAGAAGACAGTTGATGCTCCTTATGGCAGGATGCCTCTGTATGTACGTGCCGGTTCTATCGTTCCTTGCGGACCTGAGATCCAGTGGACTGACCAGAAGCAGGCTGATGTGATCGACCTTTATGTATATCAGGGCGCAGATGCCGAATTCACACTGTACGAGGACGAGAACGTCAACTATAATTATGAGAAGGGTGCTTATGCTACTATTCAGTTCGATTACGATGAAGCTGCAAAGACCTTGAAGATTGCCGGTCGCAAGGGCGAGTTCCCTGGAATGCTCAAGGAGCGCGTGTTCAATGTCATACCTGTTTCAAAGGACGGAAAGGGCAAGGCACATGTGGTGAAATATGATGGAACAGCGACTGTGGTCGCACTCTGATAATGGGAAGAATTCTTAATTGATGTAAAATGAAGCGGATATTGTTTTTGCTTGCCTTGACGGCAGCAGCATGCACCTCAGAAGAAGAGACAGATCTGAAACTATGGTATGATGAACCTGCAGGACAGTGGGTTGAGGCTCTTCCTGTCGGTAACGGAAGGCTTGGAGCCATGGTCTTCGGCGGACCGTCAATGGAAAGGCTGCAGCTCAATGAAGAGACTGTATGGGCCGGACAGCCAAACAGCAATGCCAATCCGAATATTGAGGACGGGGCATTGGACCGTATCCGCGAGCTGATCTTCGAAGGCAAGTACAGAGCAGCGCAGGATATGGTCGATCAGAAGATATTCTACAGGGTCAATCATGGAATGCCTTATCAGGCAATCGGTGACTTTCTTATCGAATTCCCCGGCCATGAGGAATACTCGGATTATTATCGTGATCTCGATATATCTGACGCAACCGCGTCCGTAAGGTATACTGTCGACGGTACCGTGTATGAAAGGGAAGTGATTACTGCTTTTGCCGATGATGTCATGGCTGTAAAGCTCTCTGCATCAGAGAAGGGCAAGATTACCTTCAACTCGTCTTTCGCTTCTCCTCACAAGATCCATTCTGTTACAGTTGAAGATGGCGATCTCGTGCTGAGGGGACGTACCGGAGATCATGAAGGCCTCGAGGGCAAGGTGAATTTCGTTACTCGCGCAAGGGTCATCCACAAAGGAGGTTCGCTTTCCGAATCATCGGAAGGACTTTCGCTGGAAGGAGCCGATGAAGCATATGTGCTGATATCTACAGGTACCAATTTCACTGATTACAAGACCCTTGATGCTGATCCTGAAAAGGAAGCGAAGGAAATCCTCGATGCTGCATCCGCAAAGACATATGCTGCAATGAGAAAAGCTCACGTCAAGGAATATCAGAAGTATTTCAACCGTGTCGGTCTTGATCTGGGTTCGACTCCTGCGGCTTCTGCCACTACTGATGTGAGAGTCAAGGATTTTGCATCCGGCGATGACCCGCAGCTGGTTGAACTGTATTTCCAGTTCGGACGATATCTTCTTATCTGCAGTTCGCAGCCTGGCGGTCAGCCTGCCAATCTTCAGGGCATCTGGGCGGACGGGCTCTATCCTGCCTGGGACAGCAAATATACTACTAACATCAACGTGGAGATGAACTATTGGCCCGCAGAGATAGCAAATCTCTCCGAACTTCATGAACCGTTCATAAAGATGGTCAGCGAGGTCGCGCAGACCGGTGCAGAGACAGCGAAGACCATGTACGGCGCGCGCGGTTGGGTCCTCCATCACAATACTGACATCTGGAGAATTACCGGACCGGTCGATTTCGCGGCATCAGGAATGTGGCCTACTGGCGGAGCATGGTTCTGCCGCCATCTCTGGGAGCATTACCTCCATACCGGTGACATGGACTTCCTTGCGCAGGTCTATCCGCTGATGAAGGGAGCTGCCGAATTCTTCGTTGACTTCATGATTGAAGAACCTGAGCATGGCTGGATGGTGGTCGCACCTTCCAATTCGCCTGAAAACGCATTTATGCGTGATCCAGGCGATGTCACCGTCTGTGCAGGAACTACCATGGACAACCAGATGGTGTCGGAACTGTTTACCAATGTCATTGCCGCTTCCAGCCTTCTTGAGGCTGACGAAGCCTTTTCAGATACTCTTGCAGTGTTGAAGTCAAAGATGGCTCCGATGCAGATAGGCAAGCATGCACAGCTTCAGGAATGGATGTACGACTGGGACAATCCGAATGACCATCATCGTCATGTCTCCCACTTGTACGGCCTCTTCCCTGGCAACCAGATATCTCCTTGGAGGACTCCTGAGCTCTTTGCTGCAGCACGTAATTCGCTCAACTATCGCGGCGATCCTGCAACAGGATGGTCAATGGGATGGAAGGTATGCCTTTGGGCCCGCCTTCTTGATGGAAACAGGGCATACAAGCTCATAACCGATCAGCTGAGTCCTGCCGGAAGTACCGGCTTCTGGGGCAAAGGCGGCACATATCCGAATCTCTTCGATGCCCATCCGCCGTTCCAGATCGACGGCAACTTCGGCTGTACAGCCGGAATCGCCGAGATGCTGCTGCAGAGCCACGACGGAGCGGTACATGTCCTTCCGTCGGTTCCCGACAGATGGAAGGACGGCAAGGTCAGCGGCCTTGTCGCCAGAGGCGGATTCATTGTGGACATAGAGTGGAAGGATGGTAAGATCTCATACATGAAGGTCAAGTCGACGCTCGGCGGAAATCTCCGCCTCAGGTCGGAAGACGCCCTTGCCATGAAGAACGGCAAGGCCCTCGCCATCGCAGAGGGCGAGAATGTCAATCCGTATTTTGCTGTTCCGGATACAGCACAGCCGCTTGTCTCTCCGGAGGCTGGTCTTGAACTGGTGGCGATGCCTTATACCTATATATATGATGTTCCTACCGAGGCAGGAAAGGAATATGTGTTTGTAGCAAGGTAAGCCATGGGCGATAATGTACAGACCAATTCGGCGATTTCGGTCGATTGTGTGATCTTCGGTTTTGACGGAGTCAACATCAAGGTCCTGCTTGTGCGCAGGCGCACGGCAGACCCATTGTATCATGACCGGGAGCTTAAGCTCCCCGGTGCCATGATACGGGAGAATGAGACTCTGCCGGAAGCTGCGGCAAGAGTGCTTGAAGGCAGCACAGGACTGAAAGACATATATCTTAAGCAGACGGCAATATTCTCTGATCCGAAGCGTGTCGATGAGTCGGAGCTTGACTGGATAGGGAAGTATCACGGTATCCATACGGTCAGGGTCGTCACTGTAGGTTATTATGCTCTGGTGAAACTTGACCAGGGTATGATCAATTATACACGACGTCAGGGAGCAGTATGGATGAATGTAGATGATATCCATAACCTCATAATGGACCATATGGACATTCTTTCTGATGCACTGACCGTGCTTCAGAAAGATATCCTTTGGTCACCGATCGCTTTCAAGCTTCTTCCTAAGAAGTTTACCGTACGCCAGCTGCAGAATCTTTTGGAGGCTGTATTCGGTATCGAGATCGATAACCGTAACTTCAGAAAGAAGCTCTTCGCTTCCGGCATTCTGATAGAAACAGGGGAAATGGAGAAGAATGTGAGCCATAAGCCGGCCAGACTATATACCGTAAACAAGAATGCCGTGGGCAAGAAAAAGCCGGATGTAGTAAAAATCTTTACAATTTAATTGCTGTAAGTGTCTGATATATAGTGTCTGATATAGATACTTAGCGTAATTTTGGTACAATCATGTGAATCTATTGCATCTTTTTTATAAATTTGCATTGATGTATTAAAAATCACTAAAGCTAAAACTATGTATCTATTAGGTTACGATATCGGAAGTTCGTCAGTTAAGGCGAGCATCGTGGATGCAGAAAGCGGAAAATGCGCTGCATCAGCATTTTATCCAAAGTCAGAGGCTCCTATCATCGCTGTGAAGAAGGGATGGGCAGAGCAGGAACCAGCTTCATGGTGGGAATATCTCAAGCAGGCTACAGCCGACATCCTCGCTGCTTCAGGAGCAGATCCTAAAGATATCAAGGCTATCGGTATCTCTTATCAGATGCATGGTCTTGTCTGTGTGGACAAGGATATGAACGTGCTTCGTCCTTCAATCATCTGGTGTGACTCTCGCGCTGTTCCTTACGGCCAGAACGCATTCGACACGCTCGGCCACGAGAACTGCCTCTCGCATCTTCTCAACTCTCCGGGTAACTTTACTGCATCGAAGCTTGCATGGGTAAAGGAAAACGAACCTGAACTCTATGCCAAGATATATAAGATCATGCTTCCTGGCGATTATATCGCGATGAAGCTCAGCGGCGAGATCTGCACTACAGTGTCAGGACTTTCCGAGGGAATGTTCTGGGACTTCAAGGAGAATTCAGTGTCAAAGATGCTTCTTGACTACTACGGCATCGACGCATCGCTCATTCCTGAGATCCGTCCTACATTCTCGGAGCAGGGCAGGGTAAGCGCAGCAGCTGCTGCAGAACTCGGACTCGCTGAAGGAACTCCTATCACATACCGTGGCGGTGACCAGCCTAACAACGCTCTTTCGCTCAACGTGTTCAACCCTGGCGAAATCGCTTCTACAGCAGGTACATCAGGCGTTGTCTACGGAGTCCTCGGAGATGTGAACTATGATCCTAAATCACGTGTGAATACATTTGCACATGTCAACCATACTGCAGAACAGACACGCCTCGGTGTTCTCCTCTGCATCAACGGTACAGGTATCCTCAATTCATGGATGAAGAGAAACGTTGCTTCGGAAGGAATCTCTTATGCTGATATGAATGATGTAGCTGCCCAGGCCCCTATAGGAAGTGCAGGAGTAAGCATCCTTCCGTTCGGTAACGGAGCAGAGCGTATGCTTGAAAACAAGGAAGTTGGAGCTTCTATCCACGGAGTGAACTTCAACGTACACAATAAGTCGCATCTTCTCCGTGCAGCTCAGGAAGGAATCGTATTCTCGTTCAAGTACGGAATCGAAGTGATGGAGCAGATGGGAATGAACGTCAGCAAGATCCACGCAGGTCATGCAAACATGTTCCTTAGCCCTATCTTCCGTGATACTCTTGCAGGAGTTACCGGCGCAGTGATCGATCTCTATGATACAGACGGTTCAGTCGGTGCAGCAAAGGGTGCGGGTATCGGAGCTGGTATCTACAAGGATAACAAGGAGGCCTTCTCAACTCTCGAGAAGCTCGCAGTCATCGAGCCGTCTGCAGCAGACGCTCAGGCTTATGCAGATGCATATGAAACTTGGAAATCAAGATTATAATCATACTAACACTTTATTATTACACTTGAATTATGGCAACAAAAGAATTTTTCCCTGGTATCGGTAAGATCCAGTTCGAAGGCAAGGAGAGCAAGAACCCTATGGCTTTCCGTTACTATGACGCAAACAAGGTTATCCTTGGCAAGAAGATGAGCGAGTGGCTCAAGTTCGCTATGGCTTGGTGGCACACACTCTGCGCTGAGGGTGCTGACCAGTTCGGTGGCGGTACAAAGTCTTTCCCTTGGAACGCAGCTGCTTGCCCTGTACAGGTTGCAAAGGATAAGGTAGACGCAGGATTCGAATTCATGCAGAAGATGGGTATCGAGTACTACTGCTTCCACGATGTAGACCTCGTTGACGAGGGTGCAAATGTTGAGGAGTATGAGGCAAGACTTAAGGAAGTCGTAGCTTACCTCAAGGAGAAGCAGGCTGAGACAGGTATCAAGCTTCTTTGGGGAACAGCAAACGTATTCGGTAACAAGCGTTATATGAACGGTGCTGCTACAAACCCTGATTTCGACGTTGTTGCTCGCGCTGCCGTTCAGATCAAGAACGCTATCGACGCTACTATCGAGCTCGGCGGTCAGAACTATGTATTCTGGGGTGGCCGTGAAGGTTACATGAGCCTTCTCAACACAGACCAGAAGAGAGAGAAGGAGCACCTTGCAATGATGCTTACTCTCGCTCGTGACTACGCTCGTTCAAAGGGCTTCACAGGAACATTCCTCATCGAGCCTAAGCCAATGGAGCCTTCAAAGCACCAGTACGATGTTGA
>JAFYUS010000038.1 GCA_017549505.1 Bacteroidales bacterium
GGATCTTTGGGAACGATAGTCGTGACCAACGCTCCGAACGGAGACCTCCTCAAGCAGTACTACTTATGGGGAGCAGCCAACTTCAACCTTGAAGGAGTTACAACAGGGGACATAATATTCTCTCTTGTACTCTTTGCAATAGGCTTTGCAGCAGCACTCTGGACATCCAGGGACCTGACCAGACACATGAAAGGAGAAATCGAGCTCAGCAGCATATACAAAGCCCTCCTTCTTCTCGCCATCATGTTCCTGGTAACCAGCGCCGTCTCGATCTGCGGCCCTATAGGCTTCATCTCCCTAGGAGTTCCGAACCTCAGCCGAATCCTCTGCAAGAGCACTGACATCAGGAAACACTACCTGATATCCAGCGCCATGGGAGTAGGCCTCCTGCTGATAACATACCTGGTAGCAACCCATGTAAACTTCGGCATCTACCTCCCGATAAGCGCGACGATGGCCATCATAGCGCTCCCGCTGATGGCCATCCTCTTCGTCAAACAATCCTGACGATCAACTATCGGATCAATGGGAAAAGTAGGTTGGCATTTTTGAGCATCCGCACCTCCGTGACACAATATGATGGATTCATGTTACGGAGGTATTCAAAAACAGGTTATTTGAACTCTTTTGGACACTTCCGTTACATAGAAACGTCAAATCATGTCACGGGGTGAATAATGCAAAACAACCGGAATTTTACGTTGAGCCCAACTATCTCATTGGTGCATAGTGAGTTACATAAATTAAGGTCGGTATTTTTACCGACCTTAATTTATGTAATGCGTTGATTATTAATTGAATATCTGAATGCGTACTGAAGATAGGTTGGGAACCCACGAAGTGCGAGGGTTTTAAACTAGAGCATCAGTCCGGCCTTGACTTTGTCTGCAACGTCCTGACCTTTGAGCTTGGCAAGGATTGCCAGACCGAAATCCACTGCCCAGCCTGGACCACGACCTGTGATGATCTGGCCGTCAACCACGACGCCTTCCTTCACATATTCAGCACCCTTGGCAATCAAAGCCTCCTCAAAGCCGTCATAGCAAGTCATCTTCTTGCCCTGAAGATCAGGAAGAAGACCTAGTACGACGCTAGGAGCAGCGCAGATTGCAGCGAGGGTACCGCCTTCTGTGTAGTGCTGCTGCATGATGTCCATCAGCTTGCCGAAAGCAGCAAGATTAGATGAACCTGGCATTCCACCTGGGAAGATCATCACATCAGAAGGAAGACAAGGACCGAACGAAGTAGATGCCCTGAATTCACCGAACGCCATATCAGCCACGACAGGAATCCTGTTGGAGCTTGTAACGATCCTGTCGTCGTAGATAGAAACGGTCTTTACATTGACCCCACCTCTGCGAAGCATGTTGACGGTAGTGAGTGCCTCCGATACCTCAAAGCCGTCTGCAAGAAAAATATATACGCCTTTCATAAGATTACATTGCAAATGTGTTGAAACCTCCGTCCACGACTGCCACGGTGCCTGTAACGAATTTCGAAGCATCGCTGATCAGATAGTGGATGGTACCGCAGAGTTCCTCCGGCTCTCCCATACGTCCGAATGGAGTCTGGCGGATGACGTCAGCGCCTCTCTGAGTCCATGATCCGTCAGGGTTAGTAAGAAGTGTGCGGTTCTGCTCAGTAAGGAAGAATCCCGGAGCGATAGCGTTTACGCGGATCTTCTCACCGAACTTCTTGGCAACCTCTGTAGCAAGGAAAGCTGTAAAGTTGCTGATACCGGCCTTTGCAGCTGCATATCCTGCAACGCGTGTCATAGGGCGGAACGCCGCCATGCTGGAGAAGTTCACTATCGTTCCTTCTCCCTGAGCCACCATCTGCTTCAGGAATACCTGTGACGGAATAACTGTACCTGTAAGGTTGAGGTCAAGAACCTTCTGGAACTCCTCTGGCTTGAGGTCGAAGAATGTACCTGTCGGAGCAATCGTAGCACCTGGCATATTGCCTCCAGCTGCATTCAGAAGCGAATCCACGCGTCCGTAAGCTGCCACGATGTCAGCAAGATTCTGCTCGAGAACTTCCTGGTTCATGACGTCTGTCTTGAGGAACATGGCCTCGCCGCCGTCGGCCTTTATGTCTGCGACAATGGCCTCGCCGGCCTCGGCCCTGCGGCCGAGAATGACAACCTTGGCACCCTCAAGCGCCAGATACTTTGCGATAGCCTTACCGAGTATTCCTGTACCTCCGGTAATTACGACCACCTTTCCTGTAATATCAAAAAGTCTGTTCATATCTTATAAATACTTTATTTTTCCAACTTAACCCAGAACGGAGCCACAGGCATACCGTCAGTATTCTTGAGGTTACCCGGATTGAAGTCACCCCAACCGTAACGCACCTGACATGGATCCCATACCTTGTCACATCTGATTCTCAATACCTTAGGATCTCCTTCGAAATATGCATAAGTAACAGGGTAGAAGATACCCTCGCTACCTGCAACCTCGAGACCCTCGATCTCCATCCATCTGCTTGCTCCATTATCCATGTGAGTAAGCTCAACGGCAATCTCGTTAGAAAGCCCGTTATAATTGAAGCACCTTACCGCCTCAGGACTGTCGCAAGCTACAGCGTGGAAACCATAGTTACGGTTAAGGGCAAGACGAGCAAGTCTGTCGCCGACCTCAAACTTCTTTGCAGGGTGGATATTATCTTTCTCATAGCTCTCCACGAGGTCATTCGTGACAGCGATTCCGCTGTTCGGAATGACTTTCGCAGCTTCGTGCTGCGCCTGGCGCAGCAGCGAAGCTGCGCTCACAGCCGTCTCCGGCTTGTAACGGTAAGGAGCAATCTCCACCATATAGAAAGGAAGTTTCGCCTCAGTATCGTTCCAGCACTCTCTCCAATGAGAAACCATATTGCCCATACGCTCTACGAACTGCTCGTGGAAACCTACGTTCGAACATCCCTGATACCAGATGAATCCCTTGATTGTGTAACCCTTTACAGGATTGAGCATTGCATTGTATGCAAGGTATGGTCTGTGGTAATGGATAAGAGACTCCATGTATGCAGGATCGAGATTCTCATCAGGATAAGTCTCAAGGATCTCCTTCGGAGTCCAGCTCTCGATACGTGCTCCGCCGTAGGCGCATGAAACGATGCCGACAGGCACATCGAGCATCCTGTTGAGCTGATAAGCAAAGAAATATGCGGTAGCGCTCATCCACTGCACGGAAGCAGGCTCAGCACCTTCCCATCTGCTGTTCTCCACATCCTGAAGAGGCTCGTATGTCTGGTTCTGATGGATCTTGAACATCCTGATCTTCTCCTTCGCTGCAGGAGCGCATATATATGCCTGAGCATTCTCCACAGGGCAGTTGAAGTAACCCCTCATCGGCATCTCCATATTGCTCTGGCCTGAAGCAAGCCAAACCTCTCCGACAAGAACGTCGTTGATCCTGATACTTCCGCCGTCGCCCTTGACAGCAACTGTATATGCCTTGTAGCTGGCAGCCGGAGTCGCAACCTTTACGATCCACTTACCGTCAGCATCTGTCTTTGCGCGGTAAGTCTTTCCGTCCCAAGAAGGAGTTACAGAAATCTGCGAACCTGGATTCGCAAATCCCCAGATCGCTGCATCCGTCTTCTGCTGAAGTACCATACCGTCGCTGCAAACGCTTGAAACGGTCAGTTTTGCCTCTGCTGCCAGGCAGATGCAGGCAAGCAGCGCAAGAGTGATGATTCTTTTCATTATTATATTCGGTTTCAGTGTTAATATTTCAATAAATCAGACAAATTTAATAAAAATCTTGTAATTTTGGGGAGATTAATTCAACGATATGGAAAGAACATGGAGATGGTTCGGCAGGAAGGATAAGATCACTCTTGCCATGCTCCGCGAAATCGGAGTGGAAGGCATCGTGACAGCACTTCACGATGTACCGAACGGTGAAATATGGACACGCGAAAAGATCCGCGATCTTCGCGAATATATCGAAAGCTTCGGCATGAGATGGTCAGTGGTGGAGAGCCTCCCGGTATGCGAAAGCATCAAGTACGGCGGCCCTGACAGAGACCTCCTGATAGAAAACTACAAGCAGAGTCTTCGTAACCTGTCGGCCGAAGGCATCCACACCATCTGCTACAACTTCATGCCCGTACTCGACTGGGCCCGTACCGACCTCGACCATCCGAATCCGAACGGTACGACAAACCTCTACTTCTCATACTCGGAATTCGCATACTTCGACATATATATAGTAGGTAGGGAAGGTGCCCGTGAGGAATGGGCTTCCTTCAAGGTACCTGGACTCGACATCGACCGCGACATCCTTGCGGAGGTCGATGAACTCCGCGCAAACATGACCCCGGAAGGGGAGCACAATCTCGTCGAGAACATCATCGTGAAGACCCAGGGCTTCGTCAGCGGAAACATCCGCGAAGACGACGAGCACCCGATCGAGCTCTTCCGCCAGCTGCTCTCCCTTTACGACGGCATAACCAAAGACCAGTTGCGTGAGAACATGCGCTACTTCCTTTCGGCAATCATGCCGGTATGCGAGGAATGCGGCATGAACATGTGTGTCCATCCGGACGACCCGCCGTTCCCTGTCCTCGGCCTCCCGCGCATCGTGACATCCGAGGAAGACATAGAATGGTTCCTCGGAGCTGTCGACAACCCGCATAACGGCCTTACCTTCTGCGCCGGTTCGCTTTCCGCAGGAGCGCAGAACAAGGTTGTGGAAATGGCACATAAGTTCGCTTCGCGAACCCATTTCGTCCATCTCCGTTCGTGTCATATCTTCCCGAACGGCGATTTCACCGAAGCCAGCCACCTCGGTGGCCGCGCGGACATCATAGAACTCGTCCGCATCTTCGAAAAGGAAAATCCAGGCCTCCCTATGCGTGTCGACCACGGCATGACCATGCTGGGTGACGGAGACAAAGGTTACAACGCCGGCTACTCCTTCCTCGGCCGCATGTTCGCCATGGCCCAGGTGCAGGGCATCCTCGCCACCGTCGACCGCGAGCTCGGCCTCCCATACCGCCTGACCGGTTTCTACGAATAATAAGCCATTTACCGACCGCATCACATAAAAGTCTATAAATTAATACGTTACAAAAACTGCGTGCTCCCCTTTGGCGGCACGCAGTTTCTGTATAATGCTGAAAATCAGTGTCTTACAAAATGCGTTGTGTGATACTGTAAGTTGAAGTTTTGCCCTTATGAGTATCATTAGATGCTTAACTGATTGGTTGATAATGTGTTACATAATTTAGGGTCGGTAAATTTACCGACCCTAAATTATGTAACTAGCTATTTATTAGTGTTTTAGCTACTTTTCAAGTTTACTTACTGTCCTCTATCTCAGTTTCTGACTACTCGTCAAGACCGTCGATAGGCAGGATGTTGCCGTTCTCGTCGTATTTGAGTTCGCAGACCTTAAGGCTTCTGAGCCATGTCTTGCCGCCTGAAGGAACGCTGTCGTGGTGGAAGAGCCACCATTTTCCGCTGTACTCGACGATAGAGTGGTGAGTTGTCCATCCAACTACAGGAGTCATGATCACGCCCTTGTAAGTGAAAGGACCGTATGGGTTGTCACCGACTGCGTAGCAGAGGTAGTGGGTGTCACCTGTCGAGTATGACAGATAGTACTTGCCGTTGTATTTATGCATCCATGATGCCTCGAAGAATCTGTATGGATTGTCAGCTGTAAGAGGCTGTCCCTCCTCGTCAAGAATCTGAACAGGCTTTGGCTCTTCAGCAAAGCCGAGCATGTCCTCGCTCAGACGTACGACCCTGCTAGGAAGCGCAGGCTCCTTTCCTTCAGGAAGGTATGCGCTCTCGAGAGCCTTGTTGTCCTTGTAACGCTGAAGCTGTCCGCCCCAGAGACCTCCGAAGTACATGTAGTATTCGCCATCCTCTTCGAATACGGCGAAGTCGATGCTGTAGCTGCCTCTTACAGGATCCGGCTGAGGGATGAAAGGTCCTTCAGGCTTGTCGCTGATGGCAACTCCGAGACGGAAGATGTCGTTTCTGTCCTTAAGAGGGTAGTACATGTAGTACTTGCCGTTCTTTCTTGCCACGTCGCAGTCCCAGAGCTGGCGTCCTGCCCATGGAATGTCAGCTACGTCGAGTACCTTGCCATGATCCACAACCTCAGATGTCATAGGATCGTCACCGTTGAGGCTGAGTACGTGGTAGTCCTTCATATTGAAGTGGTCTCCGTTGTCGTTCTCTACGAAGTCAGCTGGCTCCCAGTCGTGCGAAGGGTAGATGTAAAGCTTGCCGTCCCATACGTGTACTGAAGGGTCTGCCATATAGTCCCAAGGACAAAGATATCTTTTTGGTGTTTTCATGTTTTATGTGATTAACGATTAATATTCTTTAAGGAAAGGTTTCATTTCGAGGTTGCGGTCGAAGAGGAGAGGGTAGTCTGTACGTCCCTCGACCGGCCAGTCGTTCTTCCATGAATCGCCGTCGCTCACGCCCCATGCGGTAACGCGTGTGATCTTGTCGGCATGCTTGAGGAAGAGGTCCATAGATGCCTTCATACGTGCGTTCCACTCTGCGGAAACCTCTGCAGGAAGACCGTCTGCGTAAGGGTCAAGAGCCTTCTTGTACTCCTCTGTATCAGCAACGTTGGCACCTGTGTTGACAGTCGGAATTGCAGACATGTCCCATTCTGTGATCATCACGTTGACGCCTGTGCCGGCGAATGCGAGAAGGCTTTCCTCGAACTCTCCGAAGTCAGGATAGTCCATACCCATATGGGCCTGCATTCCGATTCCGTCGATGCGGAGACCGCGTGCCTGGAGGTCCTTGATGATCTTTACATATGTTTCGCGTCTGCCCTTCACGTTCTGACCGTAGTCGTTCAGATAAAGCTCTGCATCAGGGTCAGCCTCGTGTGCATACTGGAATGCGAGGGGGATGAACTCCTCACCGAGAATCTGGTAGAACGGACTGTTTCTGTATGAACCGTCCTCCACGATGGCCTCGTTTACCACATCCCATCCGTCCACGCGACCTTTGTAGCGTGTCACGATGGTGGTGATATGGTCCTTCATCCTCTGCTTGAGGACTTCTGGAGTCACGAAGTCGCCTTTCTCGTCGTATACGAACCATGGGGCAAGCTGCGAGTGCCAGATGAGACAGTGACCGATGATGAACATGTCGTTCGCCTCGCCGAACTCCACGAACTTGTCGGCAAGTTCGAAGTTGTATACATTCTCTTCAGGATGGATCTCTTCCGACTTCATGCAGTTCTCAGCCACAATCGAGCTGAAATGCTTCTTCAGAAGTTCCACTCCCTCCACGTCAGTTCCGCGGATCTCAGCCTCGTTGATAGCAGCTCCGATGTAGAACTTGTCAGCGAAGGTGTCCTTCAGCACCTTTTCTTCAGGGGCGCCGCATGATATTACGGCAGCAAGTGCTGCGATTATTGAAATTCTTTTCATAGTCAGGTCTGATCTTTATGCGTTCTTTGCTCTTGCTTCGATCTCAAGGTTGATCTTGTCGATCACGTCGTCCTCAAGCTCATACTTCGAGATGATGAACATTGCAAGGAAGAGGAGGACTGCAGGAATTACGCAGACAAGCCAGAGGATACCCTGCTCTGCAAGAACTGTCTGCTGAGGAAGAGCTGCGTCGAAGCCTACGACTGCAAGCACGAGGCCAGGAACCACACCTCCGAGGGCCATACCTGCCTTGAAGAAGATACCTGTGAGTGCGTTCACGATACCTGCGATACGTCTTCCTGATGTGTATTCGCCGTATGAAACTACCTCAGGAACGAGTGCCCACATGTAGCCTGTAGCTACGATGATACCTGTACTCTTGACGAACTGAGCGATGCAGAGGAGCCAGAACTGCTTGAGAGCCTCTACCTGTACGAATATGTACATCATCGCCATGCCGACTACGGCTGTGCCGAGGAAGAGGTAGAACATTCCCTTCTTTCCGATCTTGCGCTTGATTGCAGGGACGAGCGGCATGAAGATGAATGCAGGGATTGTTCCGAGCCACATGAATGCTGTGGTCATCATCGGAGTCGCACCTACATTATATGTCATGAAATATGCATCTGCAGCGTTTCCTACGCTCATCATGGCGAATGCAGTGATGAAGAAGAATGCGAGGACTCTCAAAGGACGGTTGCGGAGGAACTCCATCCAGAGGTCGCTGACCTTCACGTTCTCAGATTCCTTGGCATCCATCACGACTCTTTCCTTGCACTGTGAGAAGCAGAAGATCAGGAGGGCAAGGCCTGCGATGCCGAAGATGGTCATGGTGATGAACCATGCCGGTGCAGACTCAGGCTTGTCTGTGATTGCAGTGCCGTCAGCCGCGATAGGAGCGAAGATGGCGATGACCATCGGGAGAGACTTCACGATGAGGGCTCCGAGGTTGGCCATGAACATACGTGTCGAAGTGAGGATGGTGATCTCCTCTGTGTCACGTGTGAGCGATGAGTTGAGTGCGCCGTAAGGTACGTTTACCAATGTGTAGCACATGCTCATGCCGACATATGTGATGTATGCATAAAGAAGCGAGCCGTTGAACTGGTTCCAGAAGCAGAGGATCGCGAGGCCTGCGAGCGGAATACCGCCGAGGATAAGCCATGAACGGTATTTTCCCCACTTAGGATTTCCCTTGTCGACGAATGCTCCTACGATAGGGTCCCAGAGCACATCGACCAGACGGACGATGAGGAACATGAGCGCTGCTGCGCCTGGAGAAAGACCGAAGACATTTGTGTAGAAGAACAGAAGCCAGATGCTGACTGTCTGATAGATGAGGTTCTGTGCCATGTCGCCGCTACCGAATCCGATACGCTGCAGCCACGACAGTTTGTAGAAGCCTTTCGCTTCGTTTGCTGTGTTGTTCTGTGACATGATATTAGTTTTAGTTGTTTTTACGTTTTCTACTTAGTGTTTTACAAAGTTATGCAAAAAATACGTTATTTGTGTCAATCATGTTTCATGTGCTTTTGATTTTCGGACGGTAATGAAAAAATAATCTTTATTTATATCAAAATTGTAACAATTGACGATACTTGTGGCGGATGCATTCGTTTTATCGGATAAAATGGTTACCTTTATACGATTTTTAATCAAACCGTGGAAAATACTAATCCTAATTATAACGACATGAACGATAAGAAAGTTATGAACATGGCTGCAGACAACATCCGTATTCTTGCAGCTTCAATGGTTGAAAAGGCAAAGTCAGGACACCCTGGTGGAGCTATGGGTGGTGCAGACTTCATCAACGTACTCTACTCGGAGTATCTCCAGTATGATCCTGAAAATCCGAAGTGGGAAGGCCGTGACCGTTTCTTCCTTGACCCAGGTCACATGGCTCCTATGCTTTATTCTCAGCTCGCTCTTGCAGGCAAGTTCACAATTGAGGAACTCAAGCAGCTCCGTCAGTGGGAGTCTCCGACTCCTGGTCACCCTGAGGTAGACATCATGCGTGGCATCGAGAATACATCAGGTCCTCTCGGACAGGGACATGTATTCGCAGTAGGAGCAGCTATTGCTGCGAAGTTCCTTGCAGCACGCACAGGCAACCCTACATTCGCAAAGGAGACCATCTATGCATACATCTCTGACGGTGGTGTTCAGGAAGAGATCTCTCAGGGTGCAGGCCGTATCGCAGGTCACCTCGGTCTCGACAACCTCGTCATGTTCTATGACTCAAACGATATCCAGCTCTCTACAGAGTGCGCAGACGTAATGTCCGAGAATACTGAAATGAAGTATCGCGCATGGGGATGGCATGTAATCACAATCAACGGTAACGACTGCGACGAGATCCGCAAGGCTCTCGACGAGGCAAAGACCATAAACGACCGTCCTACCCTCATCATCGGTAAGTGTGTGATGGGTAAGGGTGCCCTCAAGGCAGACGGTTCATCATACGAGCGCAACTGCAAGACTCACGGTGCTCCTCTCGGCGGCGATGCATTCAAGAACACTGTAGCTAACCTCGGCGGAGATCCTGAGAATCCTTTCGTGATCTTCGACGAAGTGAAGGACCTCTATGCAAAGCGTGCAGAGGCTCTCAAGACTATCGTGGCAGAGCGCTATGCTGAAGAGAAGGCATGGGCTGAGGCAAATCCTGAAAAGGCTGCCGCACAGGCAGAGTGGTTCAGCGGTGCTGCTCCTAAGGTAGACTGGGCTGCGGTTCAGCAGAAGGCAGGCGATGCAACAAGAAACGCATCTGCAGCAGTTCTCAGCGTACTCGCAAAGCAGGTTCCTAACATGATCTGCGCATCTGCAGACCTTTCTAACTCAGACAAGACTGACGGCTTCCTCAAGGAGACAACTTCATTCGTACCTGGCGACTTCAGCGGAGCATTCTTCCAGGCAGGTGTTGCAGAGCTTACAATGGCTTGCTGCTGCATCGGTATGGCTCTCCACGGTGGTGTGATTGCAGCTTGCGGTACATTCTTCGTATTCTCTGACTACATGAAGCCGGCTGTACGTATGGCTGCCCTCATGGAACTCCCTGTGAAGTTCATCTGGACACATGACGCGTTCCGTGTAGGTGAAGACGGTCCTACCCACGAGCCAGTAGAGCAGGAGGCACAGATCCGTCTGATGGAGAAGCTCAAGAACCACCACGGAAAGAACTCTGTCCTCGTACTCCGTCCGGCAGACTCTATCGAGACAACACAGTGCTGGAAGATGGCTATGGAGAATGTAGATACTCCTACCGCCCTCATCTTCTCACGTCAGAACATCGCTCAGCTTCCTGAAGGAAACGACTATACACAGGCTGAGAAGGGTGCATACATCGTGGCTGGTTCAGACGAGAACCCTGATGTAACCCTCGTAGCTTCAGGTTCAGAGGTTTCTACTCTCGTTGCAGGTGCTGCTCTTCTTCGTGAAGACGGTCTCAAGGTACGTATCGTAAGCTGCCCTTCAGAGGGTCTCTTCCGTACCCAGCCTAAGGAGTACCAGCAGGCAGTCCTCCCATGCGGCGAGAAGATCTTCGGTCTTACAGCAGGTCTTCCTGTAAACCTCGAAGGACTCGTAGGATCTAACGGTAAGGTATTCGGTCTCGAGAGCTTCGGCTTCTCAGCTCCTTACACCGTTCTCGACGAGAAGCTCGGCTTCACAGCACAGAACGTTTACAACCAGGTGAAGGCAATGTTCTAAGCCTCCCGGATTCATACACAAAAGAGGCTGACTAAAAAGTCAATATGACTATTAGTCAGTCTCTTATCTTTTATATATGGTTACACCGGGAGGATGATAAGGATTGCGGAGGATTCCGTTCTGCAATCCCTACCATCCTCATTTTTGTGTCACCTTCGTGACATGATTAGACATTTTTATGTCACGGAAGTGTCAAAATAATGGGAAATCCCTTTATTTTGAATACCTCCGTAACACGAAATCCATCATATTGTGTCACGGAGGTGTAGGGATTCAAAATTTGCAACCTTCTTTTTCCATTGAACGGATTTAAATGATAAATATTCATCAAGACGTAACTCCTGAGGCGGTTACGTA